>NZ_JBQCVO010000007.1:0-130242 GCF_051958295.1 Neisseria sp. P0014.S002
AGAAGGTGCTCATGAGAAATCCCCTAAATGTCTTGGTGGGAATTTAGGGGATTTTGGGGAATTTTGCAAAGGTCTCATATTGTTTTGATGTTAAACCTGACCAAAATTTGCTCGGTATCTTAAGCAAAGAAATCAAAATGACAGACACAAAAAAGACCGGAACATATCCGGTCTTTTTAATGATTTCGCACTTACGCTTGGTAACCTTTCGCTTCGGCAAGCAGGGCCAGCAATTCTTCAGTCGTATCCCAACCGATGCAGGCGTCCGTAATACTTTGACCGTAAACTTCTGGCTTGTCTTGACGGCCTTCAACCAAGTGGCTTTCTACCATCACGCCCATGATGTTTTCTTCACCGGCTTTCAGCTGCGCCGCCACATCGCGCGCCACATCCATTTGTTTGCGGAAGTCTTTACGGCTGTTGGCATGGCTGCAGTCCACCATCAGTTTGCTGCTCACGCCGGCTTTTTGAAGCTGCGCAACCGCGTCTTTAACGTGTTCCGCGCTGTAATTAGGCTCTTTGCCGCCACGCAAAATCGCATGGCAGTCAGGGTTGCCGCTGGTGTGGACAATCGCGGAATGACCGGCTTTGGTTACAGACAAGAAGTGGTGCGGATGATTGGCGGCGCCGATGGCGTCGATGGCGATTTTCAGATTACCATCCGTACCGTTTTTAAAACCGACAGGGCAGGAGAGGCCGCTGGCCAATTCGCGGTGTACCTGGCTTTCAGTCGTACGCGCACCAATCGCACCCCAAGAAATCAGGTCGGCGTAGTATTGCGGCGTAATCATGTCCAAGAATTCAGTCGAAGCAGGCATGCCCATTTCGTTCAAAGTCAGCAACAACTGACGCGCTTGGCGCAGGCCGTAGTTGATGTCAAACGTACCGTCCAAGTGCGGATCGTTAATCAAACCTTTCCAGCCAACGGTTGTACGCGGTTTTTCAAAATACACGCGCATTACAATCAGCAGCTCTTTCTCATATTTTTTGCGCAAGGGCAGCAATTTTTGCGCATATTCTACCGCCGCCTTAGTATCGTGAATCGAGCATGGGCCGATGATGACCAGCAAACGGTTGTCACGGCCGTGAACCAAATCTGAAATTTCATGACGTGTTTTATAAACCAAATTGGCAACCTGAGGCGTAACAGGCAGCTCATACAAATGTGCGATTGGAGGAAGTAACTCTTTGACTTCCTTGATCTTAATATCGTCAGTAGGGTGGTGTTGGGACATGATGAACTCTCTTGTTTATTTTTGATACAGGTTACAGGTTTTAGCAGAATTAAACAAGGCTTGATTTTTTGTTTTAGCAATTTTATTCTAAAATTTCTTTATTTAAATTATTTTATGGAATTTAAAATCAATTTATTTATAAAAATTAATATTTAATGCTATTGAAAATTTCATTTATATAATAAAGGGCTTTGAGCTTTTATCAAAATACAGGCCGTCTGAAAAAGTTCAGACGGCCTGAAGTTTTACATAGACCCAAAAATTGAGAAGCGTGAAGGCTATCGGTATTGTTCCAGCAAGGGCGAAGAAAAAGGAGTCCAATACACGCCTTTCAGGCCGCTTTCCACCAATTTATCATTCAGCCAAGTGTTACAAGTATTGAATAAATGATAGCGCCCTTTGGCTTCGTAAAAAGCATCGTTAGATTGATGATGGATTCCTTTTAGCAAGATGGGTTGCCCATTTTTTTGTTGAAAACCGGCCAAGAGCGATTTTGTTAAATTCCTGTATTGCTCAGGTGTGACCAAAAATTTGACGACGTGGCTATTTTCTCGTGGTTCAAAAGGATAATAAGTAACATGAATCAGCGTACGGTTCAGCCCGCTTAATGCGCCTAAAGCATTGGAGAACGTTAAATCTTTCCACTCAGGCGTGTATAAATAAAAATTGCGTTCCCCCCAGCCTAAACCGATATGCGTTATTTGAGGATCAGTAGTGAGCGTGTCTTTTGGATTGACGACATCCGACCAATCAAAAATATCATTCTTCAGCGGCATGACTACATCAGTATGCACACCATTACTGACTAAAAATAAAGTAATTTCCCCTTTTGGTTGCTCTTCATTAAGCGGCAATGAAGCCATAATCCAAGCAGATAAAAAATACAATAGAGCAAAAATAGGGATAATCAGCGCTATTTTGCCGATTTTCTTGAGGATGTGAAGAAAGAAGTGCATTCGTTTCTTAAAGGCGATTAAGTTTGAAGGTGTATATTTTCTATTAAATTTGTACTTTTTTCATTAGGAATGAGTAGATGGTATCTTGCGACTAATGATAAAAATGATTGTTGAATTTGAATAAAAAAGGCCGTCTGAAATATTCAGACGGCCTTTTTCCAATTAAAACGGGATACCAAATCTCATCTCAATCTATGTTGTGAACGCTTATTTTGCAGCGCTGCTGACCTGTTTCATCCAGGCAAACAGTTCGTCCAAGTCATAATCGCCGCCGTGGCCGACATCCCAAGGCAGGGCGTAGTCGACGGTTTGGCCGTTGTTTTGCAGTTTGGCGGCTAGGACGGCGGAGACTGCCAGTGAGGTGTCGCGGTCGTTGGTGCCGACGCGGATGCGCCAGTTTTGCGGCAGGTTTATGCCCGGTTTGCCGATGTAGTTGAGCGGGTTCATGATTTTGATGGTTTCTTCATCTGCGATTTCGGCGTTGGCGGCGGTGTTGTGTGTCATGGAGAACGCGGTGAAGTGGCGTTTATCGACGGTATTGGTGCCGAAGAGTTGGTTTTCGCCTGCGCTTAAATCTACGCCGTCAAAGGCGGGCGGTGTTTTTTGGCGGCCGGCGGCTTTGGCGTAGGCATCGAAATCGACGGAGACGACTTTGCCGTTGTGGACGGTCAGCCAAGTGCGGTCGCTCAGGTCTTTGCCTGCATCAAGCTGGGTTTGTGCGGATTGGGCGAGCAGGCCGGCAATATGGTTTTTAAAGCTGCCGTTGCCTTGGGCGTCCAGCGTCAGGGGTTTGCCTTCGGGGGATTTCAGGTTCAGGCTGTTGAGATAGGCGGGGTATAGGGGTTTGAGGAGGTCAGACAGTTTTTTCTCGTCATCGGTCAGCGTGCCGGCGACCAGCTCGCGTTTGACATGGTAGTCGAGCATGGAAACGTTCATTTTTTTGTAGTCGTTAACGCCGTTGAACTGCCATTCATAAGCCATGTCGGCATGGTCCAAATCGGTAATCGGGCAGTAGGCGGATACGGCGAAAACTTTGTCGCTGCCGTCTGCCGCACCCAATGCTTTCAGATATTTTTCGTAATCTTTTTGGTCGGCTGTTGCGCCTAAGAGGGCGGACATCGCGCCGCCCGCGCTTGTGCCGTTGGAAATGATTTTTTCGGCATCGCCAGGCATAACTTTGTCGTTGGCTTTCAGGTAACGGACGGCGGCTTTCAAATCGACAATGGCGGCAGGTGCTTTACCGGTGGGTTCTGTCCGGCCGCGTGCTCCAGGGGAGGCGACGACATAGCCTTTGGAGAGGGCAACCAGGGCGGCGTTGGGCGATTTTTGGCCGTCTTCAGGCTCGCCACGTTTGCCTTCCAAAGCAGGTTTACCCGGTTCGGCAGGCATATAGCCGCCGATTTGGTTGGGCAGGAAAATCGGTGCGGTTTCGGCGTTGAAACCGTCTATCTCGCCGCCGTTGTAATAGGCTTCGGGTACATAAATATTGATGATTTCGTAACGGGTATCGACAGGATTGCGGACGTACACCACGCCTTCGTAAGCACGGAATTTGACGGCTTGACCGTTCACTTCGATGCTTTGTTCGGTGTATTTTTGTTTGGAGAAGTCTAGGTCGTAGGTGTCTGCGGTTTTGACGGAAGCGCAGGCGCTCAATCCTAGCGCGACAGAAACGGATAAGAGGGTTTTGTTCAGGGCATTCATCATCATACTTTCTGAAGAGGTGAACGGATATGATAACGAATACTAAGGCCGTCTGAAACACCAAGTCGGGTTTCAGACGGCCTGATTTTTTTGTAACGTTATGCGGTGTTGTACGTTATGTTGGTAAAGTAATATTGGCTTGGATTTTATCTATTTGATAAATATGAATTTAATAAGGCATTATGCCTTAAAAAATCTATTGATTCGGTATCTGTAAAAATTTGAATCTGCCTTGTAAATTAGTATGCAGGACAGGCATTTTTGCTTTATTTACAGATTGGTTCTGCTTGTCAGAACGTTTTGCTCAATTCGACAAACATTTTGGTTTTGCCGTATTCGTAGAACTTGTCGTTGCTCCATGTTTTGTTGTGGGCAATGGTCAGGCGCGGGGTGATGCCTTTGAAATGGAGGGCGCGGTGCCATACGCTCAGGGAGGCGGAAGCTTCTTTGTCGCGGCGGTTTTGTTCGTTGCTGAAGAAGCCGGGGGCTTGGTAACGGCGTTGGGCGGCGCTGAGGCGTAGGACGGTGGAGAGGCCTTTGGGCCATTCTTGTCCCCATGTGGTGCGCAGGGCGTAGCGGTTGAAGCTGTCGCCTTTGTCGTCGCGGTTGCGTTCGCGGTAGAGGTCGATACCGGCCACCCAGTATTGGCGCGCGTTGCGGTAGTACACGATGGAATTGCTGAGCAGTTGGCTGGTGTTGTTGGAATGCTCGCGGCGGCTGTTTTTCAGACGGCCTGCTTCAAATGCGCTGAGGGTTTGCAGCTTGGGTTGCCACCAATAGTTGTAATGGACGCGTGCGCCGTTGGTGTAGGTGTAAGGGTCGTTGCCGTAGAAGCGGCGCTCGTGGAACGGGGTCATGCCGATATCGCTGCGCTGGTCTGCATAGCCGATGCCTGCCGAAAAGCGTGTGGTGAGGTCGTTGTAGTTGGTGTGTTTGGGATAGATTTTGCCGTAATGGTCTGCGCCTGCCGTGGCATAGAAGCCGCGGGGCAGCGACCATTTTTTTTCTGCGCCGATTTGATAGTGGACGGCGGTGGCATCAATGGGTTCGAGGAATGTCCAGCCTCGGAAGCAGTCGTCGTTGGGATAGACAAGGCGCACGGCGCGGCATTGTTCATCGCTTAGGTAGTTGCCCAGACGGCGTTGGCCGGGGGCTTGGTTGATGTTTTGTTCGCGCGTGATGTTTAAACCGGCATTGAATTGCCATGAGTCGCGTTCGCGCAGGGCTTTGCGGTAGGTTTCGATGTGTTCTTGCAAGGCAGGCGGGAGGGATTCGGTTTGCAGTTTGTCGAACTGGTCGGCTGCGGCTTCGTTTTGTTTGTCTTCAAACAAGGCGGTCGCAAGCTGCCAGCGGACGGCGGAGGCATCGGGCTGCTCGGCGATAAAGCGGCGGTAATAGCCGACGGCTTCGGCGGCGCGTCCTTCGGATTGGGCAAGCAAACCTTTGGCATAGCGGGCCATGGCGCGGTCGTGTTCTGGCCATTGTTCATAAATGGGCAAAACGGCTTTGATGCCGGGGATGTTGTGGGCGACGACGGCGGAATACATGGCGCGTGCCAGTAATTCGGTGTTGGCAAGCAGGGTGTTGGCATCGACGTTGGTGATTTTTTCAGACGGCCTGTTTGTCTGCTCGGCGGGAATGTTGTGCGTTTCAGGTTGTTGGGGTTCGGCAGTGTTGACTTGAAGCTCGGGTTTCACATCAGGCGGTACATCGGCGGCGTGAAGGGAAAGGGGAAGGATGGCGAGGAGGAGCAGACGTTTTTTCATGGCAATGTTTGGAATGTTATCGGTATAAGTGGGCAGATTGTACAATGTTTTGAGCCAGAAATTTTGCAAACCGAGTGCCATTTTATCTGATAAAGACGACAAAAGGCCGTCTGAAACCCGATGGGATTTCAGACGGCCTTTGTTTGCGAGTTGGATTTAGTTTTTGTCCAAGTCCAAATCGGCTTTGTATTCGATACGGCCTTGGCCTTTGTCTTCGATGGAAACGTCCAGCTCTTGTTTGCCGCGTTTGAATTTCAGATCGGCATCGTCGTGTTTGATTTCAGACTCAACCACATGGAAACCTTTGCTGCGCGCGTGGGCGATCACTTTTTTGGCCAGGGAAGGAATGGAATTGCGTTGGCCGGAGAGTTCGGCTTCGTATTCAAATTCGCCGTTGCCTTGATGATCGGCTTTGATGGTGTGCGCGCCATCCGGACGGTAGATTTCGGAAGGCAGCGGGGAGGCGAATGCCGTGGCGGAGAAAAGAGCCAAAATGCCGGTGGCCAGTAACGATTTTGCTTTGGTCATCGGTTTTCCTTTCTGAAAAGGGTTTTGAGAACGACATCATCTTATCGGCAGGTATGAGGGGCGGCAAGCGGATAAACTCGATTTTACGCACGGCTACATGATTTGTTTGGAGGGCGTTGATTCTTTGCTTTGGGCTGGTGTTTGCTTGCAGAAAAATGCTGCCGGATAAGACTTAGCCGAGGCGGAACAATTCGCTGCCGTGCGCCTTCAGCCATTGTTCGGCTTGGTCAACATGCGGCGTGAGCGAGTGGGTCAGAGCCCAAAATGCAGGGCTGTGGTTGGGATGGCGCAGGTGGGCGAGTTCGTGCAGGCAGACATAGTCGGCGACATATTCGGGTGCGCCGATGAGCCGCCAGTTGAGGCGGATGCCGGTAGTGTGGCGGCAAACGCCCCAGAAGGTTTTGGCGTTGGAAAGGGAAATGGCGCTCGGAGTCAGGCGGGTGGTTCGGATATGGCCTTCGAGGCGTGGTAGCAGATATTCGTGCGCACGCTCGTGTAGGAAACGGTGCAAATGGATGAGTTGGGCGGCGTTTTCTTTTTCGGGCAACAGGATTTCAGACGGCCTGATTTGGATGTGGTTTGCTGCGTGGACGGACAAGGCCGTCTGAACGCCTTGATACCAAATCCATTCGGGAAGCGTGTCGGTGGGTGTTTGTCGGGCCGGTGTTTTGTTTAGGGTACGGCGCAGGATGGCTTCGTTGTCGTTCAGCCATTGGGTAAAGGTGTGCTGGGTAACAAACGGAGGGATATTGATGCTGACGGTATCGGCGGAAACGGGGCGCAAGATGAGGTTTTTCTTGGCACTGCGTTTGAGCTGGATATGAATGGTGAGGCCGTCTGAAAGGGTGTGGGTATGGAGGCGTGGCATGATGTTGTGGGAAAGATTGGACGGCATGAAAAGGGCGGGTATAGCGGCCCACCCGATGGAATGATTTATTTGGTTTTGGGCGCGAACGGGCCTTGTCCGGTAATCAGGGGCTGTTGGCTTTCGATCCATTGCTCGCATTGGGCCATGAGTTTGGCTTCATTGCCGTTGTTGTGGGCAATGGGTTTGCCGATGATGACGCTGACTGTGCCGGGGTATTTGAGGAAGGAGTTGCGCGGCCAAAATTCGCCGCTGTTGAGCGCGACGGGGACGATGTCCATCTCAAACATTTTTGCCATGCGCGCGCCGCCGAGCTTGTAGCGGCCTTTTTCACCGGGCGGAAGGCGTGTGCCTTCGGGGAAAATGGTAATCCAATAGCCTTCGTTTTTACGCGCAAGGCCTTGTTCTAATAGTTGTTTGTTGGCTTCGCGGCTGTTGCTGCGGTCGATGCCGATGGTTTTAACCAGCTTCAGGCCCCAGCCGAAGAAAGGGATTTTGAACAGTTCGCGTTTGGCAACATACACTTGTGGCGGAAAAATCTCTTGCAGGGCGAGGGTTTCCCAGCCGCTTTGGTGTTTGGCGCAAATGATGGCAGGGTGGTCGGGAATGTTTTCCGCGCCGCTTAAGGTGTAGTTCAAACCGATGATGTGCTTGAGCGACCAGTTGAGGATGCGCACCCAAATTTGCGCCATTTTGTGCGCACCGCCTTGGAAGGGCAGGGCAAGCAGCATAAAGGGGAACAGCAAAATAATGCTGGAGGAAAGGATGAACCAGTAAATCAGGTTGCGGATAATCAGCATATCGGGGAAAAGTCTGTCATTTGAAGGCCGTCTGAACACCGTTGTCGGCAGTTTCAGACGGCCTTGTCGTTTATAGGATGGCTTGCGCGGCTTCTTCGATTTGTGTGCTCTCACGCATGATGTATTGCGAGAAAGCGAGCAGGTTGTCGAAGACTTGGGTGTGTTCGGGCAGGTCTTGTTCGTGTTTAGCCAGCGTTTTTTTGCCTTTGCCGGTCAGGACGAGTGCGGATTTGCCGCCTGCCGCTTCAATGGCTTGCAGGTCGCGCAGGCTGTCGCCGACCAGCCAGGTTTCGGCGGCATTGGCCTTGAAGCGTTCGATGATGTCGATAATCATGCCGGGCTTGGGTTTGCGGCATTCGCAGTTGTCGGCGGCGGTGTGCGGGCAAAACCAAATGCCGTCGATGGTACCGCCTGCTTGAACGGCAAGACGGTGCATTTTTGCGTGCATTTCGGTCAGGTCTTGCACGGTAAAGTATTTGCGGCCGATACCGGATTGGTTGGTGGCCACGGCGATGGTGTAGCCTGCCTGCGTTAAAAAGGCGATGGCATCCATGCTGCCTTCGATGGGAATCCATTCGTCAACGGATTTGACGAAATCGTCGCGGTCTTGATTGATGACGCCGTCGCGGTCGAGGATGATGAGTTTCATGGTGTGGGCTCTTATTTTTCTGCTTTCAAACTGCTTTTCCATTTTTCAAAGGCCGTCTGAAAAACGGGGGTCAGTTTGGCGAAGGTTTCCGGGGTGTTTTTGACGTGGTAGAAGCCGCCGAGTGAGGGTGTGTCGAGGGCGAGGACGTAGTCTTCCATAAATGCGCCGTAGCCGTCTTCTTCGTCGGTGTAGTAGAACTCGGTAAACCGTTGGCCGAGTTCGGTAAAGTCGTCAGCTGTCAATGCGCCGTCCATGTGTTTGAGCAGGAAGTGCCGTCCGCTGATTTTGCCCGAGGTCATGGCGGCGAAGTCGGCTGCGGTTTCGGGGACGGTTTGCCATACGGGGTTGACGAGGCCTGCCTGCGCCGCCCACTGCCAGTACATGCCGATGTGGGTGGCGGCGTTTTCGGGCGGGAGCTGGTCGGGATAGTCTTCGTCGAGATGGAAACGGATATTGTCGTACATGGACGGTGTTCGTTGGGGAAAAGGGGGTATTGTAGCGGAAAATAATGAATTAGGCCGTCTGAAAGAGGGTGTTTCAGACGGCCTTAAGGGAATTTAACCTTTAAATACGGGAACGAGCTCCAGTTGGCTCAATATTTGGGCGGCAATGTTGATGATGCCGAAGAGGAAGACCCAAACCATCAGCCAGAATCCGCCGTAAACTTTGTAGTTTTTGCCGACGCCGAATTTATGGCGCGAGCGGTAGAGCAGCATGGCGGGGATGATGCCTGTCCAAATGGTTGCGGCCAGGCCGACGTAGCCGATGGCGGTAACGAAGCCGGTAGGGAAGAGCAGGCAGGAAATCAAAGGCGGCAGGAAGGTCAGCGCGGCGGTTTTGGTACGGCCGGAGATACTGTCGTTCCATTTGAAGATGTCGGCGATGTAGTCAAACAGGCCGAGCGTTACGCCGAGGAAGGACGTTGCAATCGCCATGTAGGAGAACAGGGTCAACACTTTGTCCATATTACCGGTTTGGGCGAACTTGGACAGCGTTTCGATCAGGACGGAAACTTGGCCTTCGGCGGCGATAACCGGTGCGAACTCGCTGCGCGGCAGGTTGCCTTGGATGGCGATTTGCCAGAGGATGTAAATCACAAGCGCAATCAGCGTTCCTGCCCATAGGGATTTGGCCACTTTGGGCGCGTCGCCTTTAAAGTATTTGAGCAGGCTGGAGACGTTACCGTGGAAACCGAATGACGCAAGGCAGACGGGCAGGGCAGTAGCGGCATACATCCAGTAGCTGGTGCCGGCAGGGGCTTGGGTGTCAAACAAAACAGGCATTTTGGCATCGGCAATCAGGCCGCCGGTTGCCCAAATAAAGGTCAATACCATGCCGCCGATGAGGATGCTGGTGAAGCGGTCAACCAAGCGAGCGGATGCCCAAACGCAAAAGGCGAGGATGCCGAAGAAGACGAGTTGGCCGACGGAGAGCGAAATTTCACCGCCTACCGCGCTGCCGATGCCTTTGGCAGTTAGGTCGCCGCCGACGAAGATGTAGGCGTAGGTGAGCAGGTATAAAACGAAAGCGACGGCAACGCCGTTGATGATGTTCCAAGCCGGGCCGAGCAGGTCTTTAACCATGGTGTCGAAGCTGGCACCGTGCGGATAATGGGTGTTGACTTCCAAAATCATCAGGCCGCTGGAGAGCATGGAAAACCAGGTGTACAGCAACACGACCAGCGAGCCGGCAAACCATACGCCGGACGTGGCGGTCGGGTTGGCAAGCATGCCTGCGCCGATAACCGTACCGGCAATAATCATCGCGCCGCCGAATAGGGATGGGGTTTGGGTTGACATTGTTTATCTTTCTTCTAGAAATGCGTGGCTGCCATTATGCCGTAAAGTGTAAGAAAAGGTAAAGCAAAGGCCGTCTGAAAACCCAATTGTCGTTTTCAGACGGCCTTTGATGTGTATAAACGCAACTGATTAAATCAATTTTCGCAGTTTCAATTCGTTTTTCAAATAGGCGTAATAAACCGGCGCGACGATGATGCCGCCGATGCCGAAAATGCGTTCAAAGACGACCATCGCCACCAGCAATTCCCATGCGCTGGATTCGATTTCCGAGCCGATGATTTTGGCGTTGAGGAAATATTCGAGCTTGTGGATGACAACAAGGAAAACCAACGAGGCGAGTGCGACGTACAGCGATGCGCCGAGGCTCAAAATAATGATGATGGTGTTGGAAATCAGGTTGCCCGCCACCGGAATCAGGCCAACGATAAAGGCGACGATCAGGACGGTCATTTTAAACGGCAGCTCAACACCGAACAGCGGTAAAACCAAGTAAAGGTACAGGCCGGTTAGGAGGGTGTCGATCAGTGAGATTTTGACTTGGGCGAGGAACACGCGTTCAAAGCTGGTTTCAAAATTGACGATGCGGTGCACCAATTCGGCTTTAAACAGCGGCATTTTGCGGCGGTTTTTACGCATTTTCAGGCGGTGGAAGCTGAGCATGGCGCCGATAATGATGCCGATGAGGATGTACACGAAGGACGTGATGCTGTTTTTACTGATGCGGGTCAGTGCGGCGCGGTATTCTTCAATCAGCTTGATTGCCGAGGCTTTGATTTCGGCCATATTGTTGGGCAGCATATTGAGAATGGCCGCAGGCAGGTCTTGGCTGTTTTTGGTGTCTTCCAAAATCGCCGCCAGCTTCGCCAGCATAAAGCCGACATGGCCGCCGTGTATCAGGTGGTAAATACCCAAAGACATCATCGTGATGATGCTGAACACGATGGCCAGCGTCAGCGTGGTGGAAATCAGGTTGATATTGTGCGCGTTGAGCGATTTATGTAGCCGCGTGTTGCGCGGCAAAACACGGCGGCGGAGTTTGAGGATGACGCCGTTGGTGCGCGTAATAAAGATATAGGTCAGGATAACCGACAGCAGCAGCGGCAGAAAATGGTAGTACAAGACAATCAGCAAAGCCAAGCCCATCAGGATATAGGAAGCGTTGCGGAAAGTCGGGTTGTCGGTGTGGGAAGAGAGTAAGGACATGTGAAGCCAATAAGGTAAAAAGCAAAAAAACAGGTCAGGCCGTCTGAAAAACCATGTTCAGACGGCCTAACTTAATGACAGTGATTAATCGTGCAATGAGGCCGCGTGTACCGTGTTTTCCAACAAAGTGGCAATCGTCATCGGGCCGACGCCGCCGGGAACAGGCGTAATCATGGACGCGCGTTCTTTGGCAACATCAAACTCCACGTCGCCGCACAGGCTGCCGTCGTCCAAGCGGTTGATGCCCACATCGATAACGACGGCGCCGGGTTTGACCCATTCGCCTTTAACGAAATTCGGAATGCCTACGCCGACCACCAAAATATCTGCGTTAGCAACTTCATCGGCAAGGTTTTGCGTGGCACTGTGGCAAATGGTTACCGTCGCGCGGGACAGCAGCAATTCCAACGCCTGCGGGCGGCCGACAATATTGGACGCGCCGACGACGACCGCTTTTTTGCCTTTCGGGTCGATGCCGTAGGCTTCCAACAAAGTCATCACGCCTTTGGGCGTGCAAGGGCGCATCAGCGGCATTTTGACGACCAAGCGGCCGACGTTGTAAGGATGGAAGCCGTCCACATCTTTATGCGGCTCGATACGCTCTAAAACCGCTTGGCTGTCGATGTGAGCCGGCAGTGGCAGTTGCACCAAAATACCGTCGACGGCAGGGTCGCCGTTCAATTCGTCCACCAGTTTCAGCAAATCGTCTTGCGTGGTTTCAGACGGCAGCTCATAAGAGCGCGATTCGATGCCGCTTTTTTGGCAGGCCAGTTTTTTATTGCGTACATAAACCGCGCTGGCAGGGTCGTCGCCAACCAATACCACCGTCAAGCAAGGCGTGTGCAAACCTTTTTCCTGACGCGCTTTTACCGCCTGTGCGACCGCCTCGATGCGTTGCTGGGAGATTTTTTTTCCGTCTATAAGTTGTGCAGCCATGATTTTTCCTCATAAATAGGGACAAATATTGTGTTTAAATTATCGCATTTTTCAGACGGCCTGACACAAAAGAGTGGCCCTGATTACGAAACATAAAAATAAATAACGATTAAAAATAATAGGATAACCAAAAAATGAAAAAATAAAGCAAAGTAGGTGTTGACCGAGTTAAAAAGGGTCTGTATAGTTCAGGTCTTCAGTCGGGGCGTAGCGCAGCCCGGTTAGCGCATCTGCTTTGGGAGCAGAGGGTCGTGAGTTCGAATCCCACCGCCCCGACCACAAAATTCTTCGCACGAATCGGCATGAGCGCCCGTAGCTCAACCGGATAGAGCACCGACCTTCTAAGTCGGGGGTTACAGGTTCGATTCCTGTCGGGCGTGCCAATTTTTACGGTGGCTGTAGCTCAGTTGGTAGAGCCCTGGATTGTGATTCCAGTTGTCGTGGGTTCGAGCCCCATCAGCCACCCCAGATGAAAGCCTGCATATTGTATGCAGGCTTTTTTCCGTTTATACCCGAATTTTACTTCAGATTTAATTGGGTTTCAAAAAAGTATTTATCAAACCGTTTCATCATGGTATCGGTAAAAATGGCATTTGCCGTGATATCAATGAATACGCAGTCAAGCCCGAATATTATACCGTTCGGTATCTTTTTATGGCGTTTCGCCGTTATCCTTTATAATACCCCGATTATTTTCTGTTTCATTCCCAAAGGAACCGCATTATGTCCGAATGGCCAGCTCCAGAATTTGAATCCAAAATCTGTCCGCCCGAAAAGCTGGCGGAGCATTTGGCGGCATTGCCCCGTCCGCTGGTGTTTACCAACGGCTGTTTCGATATTCTCCACCGGGGTCATGTAACGTATTTGGCGCAGGCGCGATCGGCCGGTGCGGCTTTGGTGTTGGCGTTGAATACCGATGCTTCGGTGCGCCGTCAGGGCAAAGGGGATGACCGTCCGATTAATCCTTTGGAAAACCGCGCGGCAGTGGCAGCGGCATTGGCCAGCGTGGATTTGGTTACATGGTTTGATGACGACACGCCGGCTGCGCTGATTGAAATGGTCAAACCCGATGTATTGATTAAAGGCGGCGATTGGTCTGTGGATAAGATTGTCGGTGCTGCCGAGACGTTTGCGCGTGGCGGCAAAGTATTTTCGATTCCGTTTTTACACCAGACTTCGACCACCAAAACATTAGCGAAAATCCGCGAAGCCGGAGGAGGCGAATGACGGATTTAAACAGCCGCCATTGGGCCTTGCTTGCCGCGCTTTCAGACGGCCTGCCGCAACACGTTTCTCAGTTGGCGCGTGTGGTCGGGATGAAGCCGCAACAATTAAACGGATTCTGGCAGCAGATGCCGGGTCATATCCGCGGTTTGCTGCGCCAGCATGACGGGCAGTGGCGCTTGGTGCGCCCCTTGGCTGTGTTTGCCGAAGAGTCTCTGCAACAAATGGCCGGGAAACAGGGTTTTCGTGCGCAGTTGAAACACGAATGTTCGTCCAGCAACGATGAAATCATGGCATTGGCGCGCCAGTCGGCAGATTTGGCGCATAAGGCCTTGTGTGTGGCGCATTTCCAAACCAAAGGCCGCGGACGGCAAGGGCGGAGTTGGGTCAACCGACAGGGCGAATGTCTGATGTTCAGCCTGGGCTGGGCATTTGACAAGCCGCAGTATGAGCTGGGTTCGCTGGCGTTGGTGGTGGCATTGGCTTGCCGCCGTGCGTTTGCCGATATCGGTTTGGACGTAAATATCAAGTGGCCGAACGATTTGGTCGTGGCCAACGATAAATTGGCCGGTATTTTGATTGAAACGGCGCGGGTAGAGAATAAAACTGTCGCCGTCATCGGCATCGGCATTAATTTTGTATTGCCGAAAGAAGTTGAAAACGCCACTTCCGTGCAGGCTTTGTTTCAGACGGCCTCTAAGCAGGGCGTAAGCGTCAAAACCTTGTTGAATGCAGTATTGGCGCAACTCGATTCGCTGTTGAACGAATACGCGCAAAACGGATTTGCGTCATGTGTCGGCGAATACGATGCCGCCAATCGTGACACAAACAGACCGGTGTTGTTGCTTCAGGAAGGGCTCGTTGTACACGAAGGCGTAGTTAAAGGCGTGGATGCGCAAGGCGCGTTGCGTTTGCTGACGGACAAGGGCGAGAAAACCATTGTCAGCGGCGAGATCAGTTTGCGTCCGGATAACCGCCCGGCACAACCTGCCGCGGCGAAACCGGAACGCTTTTTGCTGCTGGACGGCGGCAACAGTCAGTTGAAATGGGCGTGGGTGGAGAACGGCACATTTTCCGAAGTCGGCCGCGCGCCGTATCGTGATTTGACCCAGTTGGGCGAAGAATGGCTGCAATTTGCCGATGAAGATGTGAAGATTGTCGGTTGCGCCGTGTGCGGTTCGGTCAAAAAAGCGATGGTGGAAGAACAATTAACCCGTCCGGTCGAATGGTTGTCTTCCATGCCGCAGGCCTTGGGTATCCGCAACCATTACCGCCGCCCTGAAGAACATGGTTCCGACCGTTGGTTTAATGCGCTGGGCAGCCGTCGCTTCACGCAAAACGCCTGCGTCGTCGTCAGCTGCGGTACTGCCGTAACCACCGATGCGCTGACGGAAGACAATCATTATCTCGGCGGTACCATCATGCCCGGTTTCCACTTGATGAAAGAGGCGATGGCGCTCAAGACCGCCAACCTCAACCGCCCCATCGGCAAGGTATATCCGTTCCCAACCACAACGCCGAACGCCATTGCCAGCGGCATGATGGATGCCGTTTGCGGCGCGTTGATGATGATGCATGGCCGTCTGAAAGACAAAACGGGCGAGGGCAAGCCGGTCGATATCATTATCACCGGCGGCGGCGCGACCAGAGTCGTGCAGGCGCTGCCGGAGTCATTCGTTCATGACAATCAAGTGAAAATCGTCGATAATCTCGTGATTCACGGGCTCTTGCATTGGATCGCCCATCGCAACGGACAATAAAAAGGAAAACGCATCATGAAATGGCTGTTTGCGGTCTTGGTCGCACTCAACATCATTGTTTTTGGCAGCATGGTTGCCTATCGGACACAACATAAAACCGCCAAACCAGAATCTGCTTTGGAAGGCGGTACGCACGAATTATTGCGCCCGTCTTCTTTGGACGCGCCCAAAGCCGAGCCTCGGCAGGCATCGCAGCCCGATTGGGTGGTGGTCGAATCAGACGGCCTGATTATGGCAGAACCTGAATCCGAAGAAGCGGAAGCCTTGCGTAAAAAGCAAGAAGCGCAGCAGTTGAAAGAGAAAAAAGAAAAAATGCGCCGCGAGAAAGAGGCGCAAGAGCGTCGCGCCGCTGAAGAAGAGATGGACGCAGCCGGCGTTGAACGCTTGTGTACCAGCAGCGCCACCGTGGTAATGGATGAAGACGATTACCACCGCATCAAAGGCCTATTGGGCAAATGGCCTCATGCGGCCAGCCGCAGTATCGAAAAACGCAACGGCGCATCCGGTGGCGAGACTTCTTCCAAAACTTTCCGCGTGGTCTTGCCTGCCGACGGCGACACTTCCGCCCAGCTTGATGCCTTGGGCAGCCGCGGCTTTAGCGGCAGCATTCACAACGGCGAAATCAGCATTGACGTAACACGCAGCCGCTCTTCCGCCCAAGTTTTGATTTCACGCTTGTCCAGCGCAGGTTTCGGCGGCGCGCGCATTGTCGAACAGGAAGACAGAAGCGCACCCGATACCGGTTTGAGCGTAGCGCGCATGACCGTGGTCTTTATGGCGGTTGATGAGCGCGATGCCCAAGACATTAGAAACATTGTCGGCCGTTATGGCAAATTGAACATGAAAACCTGCCGATAATCAGGCCTATTCGGTTTCAGACGGCCTGATAAGCAGCCGGAAAAGCCTGATAAACCGAACGCCGTAAAACACGAAACCCACTGTATCGGCAGTGGGTTTCATGTTTTTCGGTTTTGAGTATCTGATATAAAGGGGAACAGGTATGTTTCGTATATGCGCACTCCGAGTATCAAGAGATAATGGGGAAGAGGGGGATAAAATCTGTCGTTTAATGGCTCGGATTAGGACGTCTTCCGAGTGAGTTTGATTATACGCTAATAATAACTATTATCAATAGCAAAATTGAAAAAATAAGGGGTTTTACTGTAATATTTTGTTTTTTATGGAAATTAAATTGCGGTGTTGGCTTTGCCATGATTGAAAAGGCCGTCTGAACGTCAAACAAACAGGCTGGTTGAAATAGGGTAAGGCAAACATTTCAACCCTATATTCCTATGTTTCAGACGGCCTTTTGATTTGTTTCAATCACTCATAAAACCAAGCAATCAACATATCCAAAGCCATATAAAATACCGTATAATCAAGGCCAAATTAACTTTGCCTGCTTGTCGGGCCGTCTGAAAAATTATGCAACAAACCTACGCCGCGGTACAGCGAGATTTGCTCGAAGCCAACCATCTTTCCCCCGATTTGCTCGCCCAAAGCCTGAGCATTATCGGCGCCAACCATGTCGATTATGCCGACATCTATTGTCAGCGCACTGCCCATGAAAGTTGGCATTTGGAAGAAGGCATCGTCAAATCGGGCAGCTTCCAAATCGATCAGGGCGTGGGCGTGCGTGCCGTATCGGGTGATAAAACCGCTTTTGCCTACGCCGACAGCCTGTGTATTGATTCGATCAACCGCTCTGCTAAAGCAGTGCGCGTGATTGGTGCGGCCGGTAGCGAAGCCAGCATCAAAGTGCCGACACCTGCCTACGGCAAGCATGTCCATATGGCGATTGACCCTATTGCCAGCCTCGGTTCTGCCGCCAAAGTCGCGCTGTTGAACAAAGTTGAAACGCTGGCCAAAGCCGCCGATCCGCGTATCGTGCAAGTGATGGCCGGTTTGACCTGCGAATACGACATGGTGTACATCGCCCGTCTGGACGGTAAACACGCTGCCGACATCCGCCCGATGGTGCGCATGAACGTTACCGTCATTGCCAAGCAGGGCGAGCGTCGCGAGCAGGGCAGCGCGGGCGGCGGCGGGCGTTATGATTTGGCGTATTTCGATGAAAACTTGGTTTGTCGGTTTGTCGATGCCGCCGTCAAACAAGCCCTGACCAATCTTGAGTCCCGTCCTGCGCCTGCCGGCGAGATGACCGTCGTTTTGGGCAACGGCTGGCCGGGCGTGTTGTTGCACGAAGCGGTTGGACATGGTTTGGAAGGCGATTTCAACCGCAAAGAAACCAGCGTTTTCTCCGGCAGAATCGGCGAGCGTGTGGCCGCCAAAGGCGTTACTGTCGTTGACCAAGGAGATATTGCCGACAGACGCGGTTCGCTCAATATCGACGACGAAGGCAACGAAACTCGCCGCACTGTATTGATCGAAGACGGGATTTTGGTCGGCTATATGCAGGACGAAACCAACGCCCGCCTGATGGGTACGCAATCGACCGGCAACGGCCGCCGCGAAAGTTACGCTTCCGCCCCTATGCCGCGCATGACCAATACCTTTATGGAAAACGGCGGCTATGAGCCGGAAGAAATCATCGCTTCCATTGACAAGGGCATTTACGCCGTCAACTTTGGCGGCGGACAAGTGGACATTACCAGCGGCAAATTCGTGTTCAGCGCATCCGAAGCGTGGTGGGTGGAAGGCGGCAAGCTGCAATATCCTGTCAAAGGCGCGACCATCATCGGCAACGGCCCCGAAGTGTTGAAACACGTTTCCATGATAGGCAATGACTCCACGCTCGACAGCGGCATCGGCGTCTGCGGCAAAGAAGGGCAGAGCGTTCCTGTCGGCGTAGGACAACCGACCCTGAGGATTGATGCCGGACTGACCGTCGGCGGTAGTGAAATTTGAACGGCAGGCCGTCTGAAAGGTTTTCAGACGGCCTTTTACATTAGGATGAAACCATGCAGGAACAGAATCGGAAATCAAGTTTTCCCATAGTGATGTTGCTGGTGTCGGTTGCCCTGTGGATAGCGTCTTTGTCCAATGTTGCATTTTATTTGGGCAATCATGAAAGCATGAAGGGTTTGACCGTTTTGATTTTGGGATCGATATTTGCTTCTTTGGATATAAGATATTGTGCGGCCTATGCCAATTATGTTTGGTTGGGGGCCATTGTTTTGCTGGCGTTGCGGAAGAAGGTCGTGCCTGTCCATGCGGCACTTTGGGGCTTGGCGCTGGTGGCCTTCAGTGTGAAAGCCGTACACGTCGATGAAGCAGGGAATACATCGGATATCGTGCGCTACGGCGCCGGATTTTATTTGTGGTATGCCGCATTTGCGGTTGCCACCATCGGCACGTTTGCCGGAAAGATTAAGGAAAGAAAAGCCACAACGCTGGCAGATGGGACGAAAAATGACGCTTGATGAATGGTTGCGCCAATCGGCACTGCCCAAAAATGAAGCGCGGATGTTGTTGCAATATGCGCTGGGTTATACGCGTGCGCAGCTGGTGACACGCGGTACGGACGATTTGGCAGAGTCTGCCCTGCAAACCTTGGAGGCTTTGGCCCAACGCCGTCTGAAAGGCGAGCCGATGGCCTATCTGTTGGGCGAGCGTGAATTTTACGGGAGACGTTTTGCCGTCAATCCTCATGTGCTGATTCCGCGCCCTGAAACCGAGCATTTGGTGGAAGCCGTACTCAAACGCTTGCCGCCGCAAGGTCGCGTGTGGGATTTGGGGACGGGAAGCGGTGCCATTGCCGTGACCGTCGCGCTTGAACGCGTTGATGCCGATGTTCGCGCATCCGATATCAGCGTCGGTGCTTTGGATACAGCCCGTCAAAATGCGGCCGAATTGGGCGCAAAAGTGGAGTTTGCGCAGGGGTCGTGGTTTGATACCGACAGGCCGTCTGAAGGCCTATACGATGTGATTGTTTCCAATCCGCCGTATATCGAGGACGGCGATGAACATTTATCGCAAGGCGATTTGAGGTTTGAACCGCAAAATGCGTTGACCGACTTTTCAGACGGCCTCAGCCATATCCGCCACATTACCCAAGAAGCTCCCAAATACCTGAAGGTCAACGGCTGGCTGCTGTTTGAACATGGCTATGACCAAGGCGAAGCAGTGCGAAATATTATGCTGGAGAACGGTTTTGTCGAAGTGGCAACCGAACAGGATTTGGCAGGATTGGACAGGGTCACGCTGGGGCGTTTGCCTGCTTAGTGGGCATGGTTTGTCGGAATTAAAAAAGGGCGTGTCAATCACGCCCTTTTGGTTTTCTGGTTTAGCTGTTCAGACGGCCTGGTTTAACGCCAAGCAGCGACGAACTCCGCCCAATGTTGTTTTTCTTCGGCTTGTGCGGCCAGATAATGTTTGATGCGTTTGATTTCGATTTCGTATTCGTCGGCATCGAGCGCGCCGCTCATCATGCGAAAGCGCATGTACATAAGGTAGGTATTGGCGGCATCGGTTTCGCAATAGTCGCGGATGTCTTTCAGACGGCCTGCATAATAAGCGTCCCAAACCTTGCTGCCGTCCATGCCCAGTTTGCCGGGGAAGCCGCAGAGTTTGGCCATATCGTCCAAAGGCACGCTGGCACGCGGTTGGTAGAGGGCGAGCAAATCCATCAGGTCGCAATGGCGGGTGTGGTAGCGGCTGATGTAGTTGTTCCACTTAAAGTCGCGGCTGTCGCCAAAGTCGCCGTCGCCCATGTCCCAATAGCGGGCGGCGCTGATGCCGTGTATCAGGGCGCGATAGTGGAGGACGGGCAGATCGAAACCGCCGCCGTTCCAGCTGACGAGTTGCGGCGTATAGTTTTCGATGACCTCGAAGAACTTGGCAATCATGACTTCTTCGCTGTCTTCGGGATCGCCGATGGTGCTGACGCGGATTTTGTCCTGACCCCAGCGCATACAGCAGGAGATGGCGACGACTTGGTGCAGATGGTGTTGCATAAAGTCGCTGCCGGTTTTGGCGCGGCGTTGCTGTTGGGCAAACAGGACGACTTCGTTGTCGGGCAAATCGGCAGGCAAATCGTAAAGCTGGCGGATGCCGTTTACGTCGGGAATGGTTTCAATGTCGAAGGCGAGTATCGGAGTCATGGCGTGATCGGGTTGGATAAGGAATGATGTCATTGTGGCATGACGGCGCAGATAAAAAAAGAGGCAATCCCCCACAGGATTGCCCCAATACCTCAAATCAGAGATTTACGCTTCACAAACAATACAGGCTTTCACCTGCGGCTTTACAGATGCAGCTCAACTCTGCATCGGTAAACTTTGATTTCGGGCATTGCACCGAAATCCTCTAAAATACCGCAATTTCTTGCAATATCAGAAAATTGCTTACAAAAGTATCTAAAACCGGCGAGGCCGTCTGAATGTTTTGTAATTTGATGTAGTGAAATTTACGCGAATTTTTATAGTTTGCCAAGTATTTTTTTCTGAAGGCTTGTTTTGGTATAAATTTCAGGTCTTGTCATATTTTTGCAATTATATTTCATAATTGTTCAAAAGTTAGATATTTATTTTATTTTTTTTAAATTTTAATTTAATTTTATTTCATATTTTGAATGATTAAAATGTATTTTTTTAGATGAACTATTTTGCAATATATTGTTTTTAAAAGAAATTAAATTTAATATGTAAATGAAAAAAGTGTATTGGGCCTGATGTTTTTCATTTGAGAAAAAATATAGGGTTGTTTGAAAGTTTCAATCACGATGAAAAAAGTTGTTTTTAAAGCATTTAAAGCGGAATATTATTTGATTGTTTAAAATAAAACATAAGTTTCGGTTTGATTCAATTAAAATGAAAAAGCGGCGAAAGAAGGATTTTGCCGCTTTTTGCATATTCAAATTGTAATTCAATGTAGTTAATAAAAGTTGCTTTCGCCTTCGGGACGGGTTTTGAAGCGTTTGTGCAGCCAGAAATATTGTTCGGGATGCTCGCGTACCCGCTCTTCGATGAAGTCGTTCATGCGCTGGGTGTCGGCTTCGACATTTTCGGTCGGGAAATTGTCCCAAGCCGGATAGAAGCGCAGGGTTACGGTATTGTCGGCTTCACGCGTGGGGATGGCGGGAATGATTTGGGCTTTGGTCATGCCGGCGATACGGCTGAGGCCGGTAATCGTGGCCGTCTGAATGCCGAAGAAATTGACAAAAATGGAATCATTGCGGCCGAAGTCTTGGTCGGGCAGATAAAGAAAGGGCGCATCGCTTTTGCGCAGGTGTTTGATGATGGCGCGTAGGCCTTCTGTGCGGCCGATCAGGAAAACATTGTTGTAGCGATGGCGGCCTTTCAGGATCTGCTCGTCCAGGGCTTTGTTTTTTTGGTGCGAATACATGCTGGTCAGCGGCACATCCTGATTGAGCGTGTAAACCGCCATTTCAAATGCGGTAAAGTGTGGATAGAGGATGATGACTTTTTCGCCGGCAGCGAGGGCTTCGTCAAGATGGTGTTTGTCTTGATAACGCACCAACGAGCGCAGCTTGTCCGCAGGTGCGTACCAGTAGAGGCCGTATTCGAGCATCAGCTTGGCCATGTGCTGGAAATGGCGTTTGAGCAGGGCAGTGCGCTGGCTGTCGTTTAGCTCGGGAAAGCATTTTTTGAGGTTTACCTCGCCGACTTTGCGGCGCGGTTTGACTGCGTAATAGGCGAGAATACCGATCGCGTCGGCAATCTTGTGCAACACGCAAAAAGGCAGCAGGCGGATGAGGTAGAGAAAAAGGAAGGCGGCTTTCATGAAGGCTCGCTGTATATGGGCAAAGGGCTATTATAACCGAAAGGCTGTCTGAAAACGGGCTGGAACACTATTTCAGACGGCCTGAATGTCGGCCTATCATTGAAAACGGCCGCGTTTGACCTGCAGGCCTTCAGGGTTGAGTTGCGAAGCCAATCCGTGATTGCGCAGGGCATGGGTAAGGGCAACGGCGAGTCCGTCGGCGGCATCGGCTTGCGGCGTGCCGGAAAGTGCAAGCATTTGGACCACCATATGCTGCACCTGCTCTTTGGCGGCCTTACCCTTGCCGACCACTGCCTGCTTGACCTGAAGCGCGGTGTATTCAAATACGGGCAAATCGTGCATGACTAAAGCGGCAATCGCTGCACCGCGCGCCTGACCGAGCATTAACGTCGCGGCCGGATTGACGTTGACGAAGACTTGCTCGATGGCCGTCTGATGAGGCTGATAGTGGCGGATGATTTCGTCAATATGGCGGACAATCACGGCGATGCGTTCGGAAAGCGACGCGCCGGTCGGCGTTTTGATACAGCCGGAAGCAACATAATGATGTTCGCGGCCGTGGACATCAATCACGCCGAAGCCGGTCACGCGGCTGCCGGGGTCGATGCCGAGAATTCGTGTGGGTTGTGAGTGGGACATAGTGCGTGTTTAAAGTAATCGGTGTTTCAGGGCTGGCAGGCGCGTGCGCACGCTTTGCAGGCGCGCGGTATCCAAATCGGCACAAATTACGCCTTCGCCTTCCGGCAGCGTGGCCAATACGTCGCCCCAAGGGTCGATAATCATACTGTGGCCGAATGTGCGGCGGCCGCTTTCATGCAGTCCGCCTTGTGCCGACGCGATGACGTAGCATTGGTTTTCCACCGCACGGGCGCGCAGCAGCAATTCCCAATGCGCCTTGCCGGTCGTGTAGGTAAACGCGGCCGGCAACAGCAAAACATCAAACGGCTGCTGAGCGCGGAAAAATTCAGGAAAGCGTAAATCGTAGCAGACGCCGGCCGCCAGCGGAACATCGTCCACGCTTAACTTCGGCACATCGCTTCCCGCCAGTATCGTATCGGCTTCGGCGTAGCGTTCGCCCAAACCGGAAAAGCCGAAAAGATGCATTTTGTGGTAAAGCCCGACTCGGTTGCCGTCGCGGTCATATATCAGCATCGTGTTCATCACCTTGCCAGCGTTTGGGCTTTGCAACGGAACCGTACCGCCAAACAACACCACGCTGCATTCCCTTGCCGTTTCGCTTAAGGCCGTCTGAAAATGGGTGTGGCAGGTTTCGCCAACTCGTCCATCGTCCAAAGGCTCGGCAAATGCCAGCTTGTCCGTATCGTTTTTGCCCATCAGCGGCCAATATTCGGGCAGCAACACCCAGTCCGCCCCTTGTTCCGCAGCCTCGCGAACAAGGCGCTTCATGGTGGCAATATTGGTTTCTGGGTCGGTGGACGACACCATTTGCACAGCGGCGGCGCGTAAAGAGCGCATCATCAAAACTCCTGTCAGATTTTGCAAGAATTGTAACTTGTTTACGCACAAGGCCGATACAATCGTCACACAATTCCTCTCCAAAAAAGGATAAACCATGAACTTGAAACTTCTCCTCACTGCCGCACTTTCCACCGCCGCGCTCGCCGCACATGCCGACGTACAGCTTTACGGCAGCATCAAAAGCGGCATCGAAACCTCGCAAACCCGTTTCGGCGGCCAAACATACAGCCGAACTGCCGTTGCCGACCAAGGCAGCCACATCGGCTTGCGCGGCTCACATCCGATTGGCGGCGGAACGAATTTTATTTGGGAAGTCGAACAAGACACACCGGTCGGCAAAAGCGGCTCCATCCGCCAAGACTGGCGCGAACGTCGAGACAATTTTGGCCGTTAAAGGAAAGATTGAATAGTAAAGGCCGTCTGAAAAATCAGGATCACTGGTTTTCAGACGGCCTTTGTTCTTATAATAACGGTTTATTGTTTTCACACACCCAGCAACGGAGTTTCCATGCAGTTTTCAGCATTCGGCGAAAAATTCACACAACACAGCGGTATTTTGCAGTTGATGGACGATTTGGGAGACGCGCTCAAAAGCGACAAGCCCGTCAATATGCTTGGCGGCGGTAATCCGGCAAAGATTGCTGAAGTCAATGCTGTGTTCGCTGATGTGTTCTCCAAGCTGGCGGCGGAACACGCTGTTGAGAATATCGGCAATTATTCCAATCCGCAGGGCGATGCGGCGCTGATTGCGGCTTTGACTGAGTTTTTTAACCGTGAATACGGCTGGAATCTGACGGCGGACAATATCGCGCTGACTAATGGTTCGCAAAACGCGTTTTTCTATTTGTTCAACCTGTTTGGCGGCAAATTTAATCTTTCAGACGGCCAAACGGCTGAAAAAGCCATTTTGTTGCCGCTTGCGCCTGAATATATCGGTTATGCCGACGTGCATGTCGAAGGGCAGCATTTTATTTCGGTAAAACCGAAAATCGAAAATGTCGAACACGAAGGCGAAGCGGGCTTTTTCAAATACCGCGTGGACTTTGACGCGCTGGAGAGCCTGCCTGAATTGAAAGCGGGCAAAATCGGTGCAATTTGCTGTTCGCGCCCGACCAACCCGACCGGCAATGTGTTGACCGACGGCGAGATGGCGCGTTTGGACGCTTTGGCGCAAGAACACGGGATTCCGCTGATTATCGACAACGCTTACGGAATGCCGTTCCCAAATATTATTTACAGCGATGTGACGCTCAACTGGCACGAAAACATCATCCTCTGCTTCAGCCTTTCTAAAATCGGCCTGCCCGGCGTGCGTACCGGCATTATTGTCGCCGCGCCGGAAGTGGTCAAAGCCGTCAGCAGTTTGAATGCGATTGTGAACCTGTCGCCAACCCGTTTCGGCGCGGCGATTGCGGCGCCGCTGTTAAACGACGGCCGTCTGAAACAGTTGGCCGACCAAGTGATTCAGCCGTTTTACCGTCGGCAGGCGCAAACGGCGGTTTCCCTGCTCAAACGCGAATTGGGTGCGTATCCGTTAAAAATTCATAAGCCCGAAGGTGCGATTTTCTTGTGGCTCTGGTTTGAAAACCTGCCGGTTTCGTCGCAAACCTTGTACGAAATGCTCAAGGCTGAAGGCACGCTGATTATTCCGGGCGAGCATTTCTTTGTCGGCATCGACACGCAAGATTACCCGCACGCCCACGAGTGCATCCGCATGAGCATCGCGCAGGACGCGGAAACGCTGGAAAAAGGTATTGTCGCAATCGGTCGTGTGGTGCGCGGTTTGTACGATAAAAAATAAACGCTTTGAATAGGTAAAGGCCGTCTGAAACCTGAATAATCGGGTTTCAGACGGCCTTTTTGTCGGATTTAGATATGGTGGATAACCAGTTTTTTACCTTCGTAATCGAGGACGTTGACGTCCATATCGAATAAGGTCTTGATGTTTGCGGCGGTGAAAATATCGTTGGGCTTGCCCTGCATGGCGACTTGGCCGTTTTTCATGGCGACGACGTAATCGGCGTAGGCTGCGGCCTGGTTGATGTCGTGCAGGACGACGACGGTGGTGCGTTTGTGTTCGTCGGTCAGTCGGCGCAGGATCTGCATGAGGGAGCGGGCATGATACATATCGAGGTTGTTCAGCGGTTCGTCCAGCAAAACGTAGTCGGTGCGCTGGCAGAACACCATGGCAATCATGGCACGCTGGCGTTGGCCGCCGGAAAGCTCGGTCAGGTAGCGGTCGGCGAAGTCTTGCAGGTGGAACTCGGCGAGCGCTTCTTCGACGATGGTTTTATCCGTTTCAGACGGCCTGCCTTGGTGGTAGGGATAGCGGCCGAACATGAGCAGGTCGCGCACGGTAATGCGGCTCATGATGCTGTTTTCTTGGGTAAGGATGGAGAGCGTGCGGGCAAGTTCGGCGGTGGGGGTGGTTTTGATGTCTTTGCCTGCGTAGCTGATGTCGCCGTGTACCAAGGGCTGCAGGCGCGCCATAAAGGAAAGAAGGGTGGATTTGCCTGCGCCGTTCGGGCCGATCAGCGCGGTAATGCCGCCTTCGGGAATGTCGAGGCTGACGTCGTTGAGGATGGGGTTGCTGCCGATGGTGTGGCTGACGTTGCGGATGGTAATCATAGGCGGGTCCGAAAATGGAAAATTGGGGTTTCAGACGGCCTTTCAGCGTGAGGCCGTCTGAATTTTATTCCTGTATGGTGTGGTTAAATTTCGCTGACGGTGACAAATTCGGGATTGTCGGCTTGGTCAATCAGGAAGGCGCGGACGCGTTCTTGCCAAAGCTCGCCGAATTGTTTGAGTTCGTCGGCACTTGCGCTGCCGCTGACGGCTTTGGGCATGATGTCGCGCATTTGCGGCGCAAAGGGTTGGAGCGCGGCGTTGAGGCTGACGGCAACGGTTTTGCCGGTATCGCGGCGGCGGAGCGCGAGTGTGCCGTTGATTTCGCCTGCACCAAAGGACAGAAGGTGGCGGCGGGCAAAGCGTCCGGCAGGGCCTACGCCGCCAAAGCCGGTTTCAGGTGCCGCGCCGGTAAGGAGTTGGACGACGGAAGCGGTAACGCCGGTCGTGCCTTCGTCACGCTCGCCCTGCATAAAGGCTTCGATGTCGCCGCGTTGCGGCAGCTCTGCGCCGTAAAGGGCTTTCAGGCCTTTGACCACCATCAGGTAGGCCCCGGCGACAGTCGGGCAGGAGTGGCCGCACAGGCGAACGGCATCGGCGTAGTGGTAAGTGAGGATGCCGTTTTCGGCCGCGCCGAGGAAGTCGGCCAATGCGTCTTGGACGGTAACGGTCGGTGCGTCATCGAAGAATGAAGGGAGGCGTTCTTGTGTCATGAGGGTTGTCCTTTATGGGTTTGTTTAGGCCGTCTGAAGGTTTCAGACGGCCTGAAACCTTTGCAGCATACTGTTTGCTGCGCTTTGAGCGGCATTTGCATTCAGTATTGCGGCAAAGGTTTCGGACTGAAACTGCAGTGTTATTTTAGGAGTATTTGTTTGTCCTGTATAAATTTTTCCGCAAGTTTTGTCGCGCCGTGGGTGTTGAGGTGGTTGGTGTCAAAATATATCGGCAGGCCGTCTATGGTTTTGTCTGCCGGAATCGGCCCCATGATGTTGACCCAATGCACGGCAGGCCGCTGTTTGACAATGTTTTCTATGGTTTTGTCGGCTTCGGCGGAGCGGGCGATTTCTGCTTTTTTATGCTCGGAAACGTATTGCATGTCGATGCCGAGACGCTGTTTCAGGTAGTAATGGCGCAGGGGCAGTTGCGCATTCATCGGCGTATCGGCAAAGACGTAAACCTGTTTGCCCTGTTGGATCAGGGTGTCGAGCATTTTGCCGAAATGCTCCGTAAAACCGGGCTTGTCGGTATGCAGGAACCAACGTTGCGAGATAAAGACCACCGGATAGTTTTCGACTTTTTGTGCGATAAAGCGGTTGTAAGGGTTGCAACGGTTGGCACGGCGGTCGCTTTGCGGCAGGAGGAAGCCGAAGGCAACGCCGCAACTGTTGGACGAGATAACGTCGGCGGCAAAGCCTTCCTGTTTGCCCACCATATCGATAAACGGCGTTAGGTGAGCGGCGTGGGAGTCGCCCATCAGCAGGACTTTGCTGCTTTGGTTTCCCGCGCCGACTGCGCAGTCGGTTTTGGTCAAGGTATCCGCGCAGATTTTACTTTCGTCAACCGTATATAGGTTTGCCTCGTATTCGGCCGGTTTGGCAGTCAGCAGGTAGCCGGCGGCAGGAATCAGCAGGGCGAAATAGGCGGCGATGACCCCGATGAATTTCTTGGTGGTGAAATTCTTTATCCGTCGCGCCGGTGTTTCGACGAAGTAATAGGATAAAACGGACAAGCCCGACATCAGCACCACGGCCAATACAATCGCGGACATCGGCAAAGCGTTGTCCATGTAAACATAGCGCATGACGGCCAAGACCACCCAATGCCACAGATACAGCGAATAGGAAATCAAACCGATAAACACAACGGGCTTGAAGCTCAACAGTTTGGCGGTATTGAAGCCGCTTTGCGTTTGCAGGGTTTGGCCCGAGTAAATCAAGCCGCCAACCGCCGTACAGCACAGCAGCCGTTCGATATTGCCTTCGCCGGGCAACACGCCGTAAGGAAGCAGCAACATAGCGGCGATAACCGCCATCATCGCCCAGCCGACCACAGGCGTGCTGAAACGGTCGTTGTTTTGGGAGGGCGGAATAAAGGCAAAAAGCGCGCCGATCAGCAGCTCGTATGCGCGCACATAAGGCAGGAAATAAGGGTCCATGCCGAAGGTGGGTAAAAAGACGGACAACAGGCTCAATACAATCAGCAAAAGGATGAATTGGCGGATGTTGCGCCCTTTGCTGAATCGGAAAAAGGCAATCAGCAACACCGGAAAAACAAAGTAAAACTGCTCTTCCAACGATAAAGACCAAATGTGCTGTAAAGGTTTTTCCGCCGCATCGGCATCGAAATAGCCGCCGCGCCGTGCAAAAAACAGGTTGGCCGAAAACAGCAACGCAAACGCTGCGGATTTGACGTATTGGCGCAGGTCAAACGACAAGAAAAAGATTGCGGCGGCCAAGCTCGTACACAGCAATACACAGGAGAAAACAGGCAAAATGCGTTTCGCGCGGCGTTTGTAAAACTCTAAAAACGAAAAGCTGCCGTTTTGCATTTCGCGGCTGATGATGGTGGTGATCAAATATCCGGACAGGACGAAAAACATATCCACACCAAGGAAACCGCCGGGCAGCCAAGCGGCGTCAATGTGGAAAATAATGACAGCCAAGACGGCCAAAGCCCGGATGCCGTCCAAGTCGGGACGGTATTTTAATGTCGTGCTCATTTTTTGTAATTTTAGTAAATCCAGTAATGTTTACTATGAGTACATGTCAGAAATTTAGTTTCATTTCAAGGATTAAATATTTTTGAAACATGGATTTCAGACGGCCTGAAGTTTCTTAATGAGCGCTTATCTATATTTATTTCTTTTTCAATACCAAATATAAAAATACCAATCCGCCTGCAAATTCGACGACCACGCTCAATACGGCCTGCATGCCGAGGAAGTGTTCGAAGATGGTTTGCCCACCGACCAACAGGATGCCGCCGACACAAAAAGTCATGGGCAGGCGGACGGAATGTTTGACCGACGGGGAAAAATGGTTGGCCAGCGCGGCAACCAGCAGGCCGAAAAAACTTACCGGGCCGACAACGGCAGTCGCAGTTGCAACCAATGCGGCGATCCACAACAGCAGCCATAAGGTATTGCGCGTGTAGTTGATGCCCAAATTAATGGCCTGATTGCGGCCGAGCAGGTAAACATCGAGGCGGTGGCGTTCGCGCCAGATCACGGCGGCGCTGATGAGCAACACGACTGCACCGATACCCAACAATTCCGAGTGGACGGTATTGAAGGTAGCAAACATATTCGCCTGCGCGGCGGTAAATTCTTCGGGATCAATCATGCGTGAAAGCAGTGACGACAGGCTGCGGAACAAAATCCCGAAAATCACGCCGATTAAAATCATGCGCGACAAATCGCGTCCGCCCTGTTTGATAAGCGTGTAGAACAGCAGCAGCGAGCCACCCATCATGACGACCAGTTCAAAGCCGAATTTGCCCGTCAACGGCAGGGAAGCATAGCCCACGCCGCCGAGCGTAAACACCAGCAAGGTCTGCAAAAACACATACAGCGAATCGAAACCCAAAATCGAAGGGGTCAGAATCGGATTGTTGGTCAGCGTTTGGAAGAGTTGCGTGGACACGCCGACCGCATAGGCAACCATCAGCAGCGCGGCAAGCTTGGTCAGACGCAGGTGCAAAACAAAGTCCCAATCGCCTTTAACGTTGAGCGTCATAAACAGAACGCAGGAAACCAGCAGCAGCGCAAAGGCGACCCACAACGGGCGGCTGCTTCCTGCCATAAAACCGATATTTTTTTCAGACGGCATGAGCAGGTTTCCTTAATAAAAGCCACAAAAACAAAGCCGTCCCCATCACGCCAAAAACCGTAGAGACCGGAATTTCAAACGGAAACACAATTACGCGTCCGACAATATCGCACAGCAACACCAAAGACGCGCCCAGCAAGGCCACCGCAGGCAGGCTTTGGCGCAGTTTGTCGCCCATCAGGCGGCTGATGATGTTCGGCACGACCAAGCCGATAAACGGAATATTGCCGACCGTCACGACCACCAAAGACGTAATCAGCGCCACAATAATCAGCCCCGACCACAGAATCGCCGTCCGGTTCAACCCCAAGTTCACGCTCACCGTTTCGCCCAAACCCAAAATCGTCAGCTGGTCGGCAATCAAATAGGCAAACAAAGCCAAAATCCCCGTTGCCCACAACAGCTCATACCGTCCGAGCAACACGCCGGAAAAATCGCCCTGTTGCCACACGCCGAGCATTTGCAGCATTTCGTTTTCATAAGCGATAAAGGTGGCCACCGCCTCAATCACCCCACCGAAAATAATCCCGACCAAAGGCACCATCAGTTGCGCGGTCGGCGGCAGGCGGCGGATCAGCAGCATAAAGACCAACATCCCGATCAGCGCGGCAACGGCGGCAACCGACATTTTTGCCAGCAGCGGCGCGGCCGGCAGCAGCAGGGTCATTAGCAGCAAACCCAAAGCCGCGCTTTGGCTTGCGCCCACCATCGACGGTTCGACAAAACGGTTGCGCATCAAAATCTGCATAATCATGCCGGCCACCGCCATCGATGCACCCGTCAGCACAATCGCAAACGTGCGCGGCAGGCGGCTGATGAACATGACTTGCTGGCTGTCGGATAGTGAAAACAGGGCAGACCATTTGAAGTCGGCCACGCCGATCGACAGGCTGACGGCAAACAATATCAGCAGCGCCACACCGTTGACCGCATTTAAAAATGAAGGTTTGTGAAACATAAAATGGTTCGGAAAAAATAAGGCCGTCTGAAAGAAGGGTTAAGGTATTTTGCGAAAAAGGCAGGTTTGCCCATCATAAAAACAGATGCAAACAGGCAAAAATTGTCCATTTGCACCCTGTATTTTCAGACGGCCTAAATCCAATGACTCAGATCAAGCAGCTTGACCCTGTGAATCATCAAACCCTCCAGACCGTCTGAAAGAGGCGGGCGGCTATGCCCGCGCCGAATTACTTGGCCGCATTAAACGCATCGCTGACCTGTTTGGAAGCGTTCAGCAATTCTTGTGCACCACCGGCCGCCAGATAGGTTTCCGGTACGAGGTACACGACTTGGCCTTTTTTCCATGCGGTTGTTTCGGCAACCAAAGGATTGTTCAAAACATCTTTCGCAGCCTGACCTTCTTCACCGATGGCCGCGCCGCGATCCAAAACGAACAGCCAATCAGGGTTTTTCTCTTTCAGGTATTCAAAGCTGATAGGCTGGCCGTGGCTGCCTTCTTTAATTGATTCATCGACAGCAGGAACGCCGATGTCTTTATGCAGCCAACCGCCCAAACGGGAAGAAGGGCCGAAAGCCGACATCTTGCCACCGTTGACCAAAATCACCAAACCCTTGCCTTTGCCTTGAGCCGCGGTTTTCGCCGCTTCAAACGAAGCATCGATTTCCGCTTTCAGCTTATCCGCTTCGGCCTGTTTGCCGAAGATTTGCGCCAGCGCGTCGATGCGCTCTTTTGAGCTTTCTTTCAGATTGGCGGTTTCGGCGGTCATCTCGATGGTCGGCGCAATCTCGTTCAACTTGTCAAACGCTTTGGCTGCACGGCTGCCGATGATGATGAGCTGCGGTTTGTAAGCGTTTAAGGCTTCGTAGTCAGGCTCAAACAGCGTGCCGGCAGGTTTTGTGGTTTTGAAATATTCGTCTAAATAAGGCAGCCGGTTTTTATCGACGGACAAACCGGTTTTCACGCCCAGTTTGTTTAAAGTGTCGAGCATGCCCAAATCGTAAACGGCGATACGCTCCGGATTTTGCGGCACCTTTGCATCGCCGCGCGCGGTTTTCACCGTCAGGCTTGCACCTTCGGTTTGGGCGGTAGAAGCGGAAGCAGTTTGCGCCTGATTGGAAGCAGAATCTTTCGGTGAACACGCACCCAAAGCGAGGGTGCAGCATACGGCTAAAGCGGTCAAACGTAACATAGAGTTTCTCCGTGATCGGAAATAAAGTAAATCGAAATGATAACTTGTATCGGATTATAAAGCTAGACGCCGTCTGAAAACTTTTGTTTTCAGACGGCTTTTTCAAGCTGATTGCTTAGAAGCGGTAGTTCACGCTCAAGCGGACATCGCGGCCTGGTTCAGGCAGGGAATTGGCACCTGCGCGTTGGCTGTGCGGCTTGTAGTTTTTATCAAAGACATTGTTGACGGAGAAGTTAACGTTCAAGTCGTCTTTGCCCGTCGGTTTCCAGTTGGCGAAGATATCGTTGACGCCGTAGCCTGCACGGACGACATTCAGAGCCACATCAGAGCCGCGCGAGGTTGGTGCATAGCCTGCATTTTGGACATAACGTCCGCGCCAGCCGATTTCCAGATTCGGATTGTCGAATTGGTAAGACAGACCGGTTGTCCATGTACGTCCCATAGGGATGGCAGTTGTCACGATGTCGGCAGTATCGCCGTTCAGCTTCGGTCTGCTGTAAGCTACGCCTGCACGTGCGGTCAGACCTTTCCAGCGGTAGGCGGCGTTCAGTTCGTAACCTCTGTTTTTCAGTTTGCCGCCGTTATACCAGACGTAGTTTCGTCCTTCTTGACGGATGGCCTGTACATCTTTGATTTGCTGATGGAAATAGCTGCCGGAGAGCGTCAGGGCAGAATTCCAGTGGTAGTTAAAGCCGATTTCTGCATTTCGCGAGCGTTCTGCTTTCAAGTCAGGCGATGAAACAATCGGCCTGTTGTTTGCTAAAGCTGCTTCGTACAGGCGGGGGCTGCGGGTTGCATAGTTCAGGCTGGTGTTGATGGAAAAATCAGGGGTAATGTCATAAACCAACCCGATGCTTGGATTGAGGTTGCCGTCTGAATTTTCTGTATTACTGCTGGTTTTCATTTTCCAGCGGTCATAGCGCAAACCTGTGGTCAGCGTAACCGGAGAGAAATCCCAAATGCCTTCTACATATACGCCGGCATCGCTTTTCTTCTCGTTGTTTTCTCCGTTTGAGCTGCTTTTTTGAGTGCGCCAGTTTACTCCGTATTTCAGGGTATGGCGGTCAAATAGACGGCTGTCGAGATTGAGGTTGGCGCCGTATGTCCGTACTTCGCCATCCAATTCATAATCTGGACTGGGGACTTCATCACGTTTGGTGTTCAAACGGTAAACATTGGCTTTGATTTTGTCGATAAAGCCCAAGTTTCCGCCTTTGAATTCCAAGTTGGTGGTGTCTTGGGTCAGCGTGCGGTAGCGCGGCGAGTTGGTGGCGACATTCGGAATACGGTTGCCGTTGGCATCCAAAACGTATTGACCCGTGCGGCGGTCGGTTTGGAAGACTTGCGAGAAATCGAACTCTTCGCGCAGGGCGCGTTCTCCATATTGTTTTTCTTGGCGGTGGCTCAATTCAATGCGGTTGTCTTCGTTAAAACGATAGCCGATTTTGCCCAGCAAACCGCGTGAACCCAATCCACTGTTCAAAACCTTATCGCTTCCGAGTAGATTACGGTAGCCTTTGCCTGCCGTGTATTCTTTGTCGCGTACGAAATTGCCTGAAACCAAAGCGTCAAAACCGCCTGCCTGACCATAAACGCTTGCGCCGCGAGAATAGCCTTTATTGCTGCTGATGCCGGCATTGACTTTGAAACCGACGTTTTGACCTTCTCTCAGCAAATCTTTGGTTTCAACCGTTTCGGCAACAATCGCGCCACTGGTTGCGCCGATACCTGCTGAGGCCGAACCCGTACCTTTTTGCACGGCAACGACTTTTACCAATGCAGGGTCAAGCATAAAGCGGCCGTTATGGTGGAAAATCTGGCTGTCGGTGTAGGTATCGTCAACTTTATAGTCTATTTGGTCTTGACCCATGCCGCGGATGGTTACCCACTGCGACTGACCGTTGCCGCCGCCGAAACTGATAGAGGGTTCGTTGAACAATACGTCTTTTAAATCAGTGGAAGTCGTTTCTTCCATACGTTTTGTCGTTACACGGTGTGTGGCGCTTGTGGCCTGACCTTTGACTGTAACGGTATCAAGCACAACATTGTCTTTGGCTTCATTTTCTGCATGGGCAAAACCGGCTGCCAGTGTCAGTGACAGCAGGCTCAGTCGGAACAGGGGCGTATTCATTGAGAAATGTCCTTAATAAAATGACAGTAATAAAAAATAAAAGCAAATAAAGAAAAATTATCTTTAAAATATGCAATTAAGAATAATCATCATTTATAATAATGCATATAAAAGAAATAGTTGTAAAGAGTTGTATTGAATTTGTAAAGGAAGTAGGTTGTTTTTAAACGAACTTTGCAGTTGGTATATCAGGCCGTCTGAAAAATATGTGATCGGGCATTTTTGCGTATGAAAATATTTGGAAAGACTGCATAGAAATTTTTACTTTTTCCCTTGAATTTGTCGCAAACAACCCAAATCTACCCGCCATTACGGCAGGTGTTCCATAAGCGTGCCGCTATTTCCAAGCAAACCGTGTCTGTCATGTCCGACAGACAATTGTTTTCAATCTATTTATTTATCGGAGCATTAAGACATGACCATCCGCCCTTTACACGACCGCGTAGTCGTCAAACGCTTAGAAGCTGAAGAAAAAACCGCCTCCGGCATCGTTTTGCCAGGTGCGGCTGCTGAAAAACCCGACATGGGCGAAGTAATTGCCGTGGGTGCGGGCAAAATCGGTAAAGACGGCGAGCGCCGTCCGCTGGATGTCAAAGTCGGCGACAAAGTGATCTTTGGCAAATACAGCGGCCAAACTGTAAAAGCCGACGGCGAAGAGCTGTTGGTAATGCGTGAAGAAGACATCTTCGGTATCGTTGAATAATTGTTGAATTAAGTTTCAGAACCAAAGGCCGTCTGAATCAAACATGAAGTTTTCAGACGGCCTCGAACAGATTTTTAATATTGATTTGGAGAATTTAAATGGCAGCAAAAGACGTACAATTCGGCAATGAAGTTCGCCAAAAAATGGTAAACGGCGTCAATGTATTGGCAAACGCCGTACGCGTAACTTTGGGCCCTAAAGGCCGCAACGTGGTACTTGACCGTGCTTTCGGCGGCCCGCACATCACTAAAGACGGTGTGTCTGTTGCAAAAGAAATCGAATTGAAAGACAAATTCGAAAACATGGGCGCGCAGATGGTGAAAGAAGTTGCGTCTAAAACCAACGACGTAGCCGGCGACGGTACCACTACTGCAACCGTATTGGCGCAATCCATCGTTGCCGAAGGCATGAAATACGTGACCGCCGGCATGAACCCGACCGACCTGAAACGCGGTATCGACAAAGCCGTTGCCGCTTTGGTTGACGAGCTGAAAAACATCGCCAAACCTTGCGACACTTCTAAAGAAATCGCCCAAGTCGGCTCTATTTCCGCCAACTCTGACGAACAAGTCGGCGCGATTATCGCCGAAGCGATGGAAAAAGTCGGCAAAGAAGGTGTGATTACCGTTGAAGACGGCAAATCTTTGGAAAACGAGCTGGACGTGGTTGAAGGTATGCAGTTCGACCGCGGCTACCTGTCTCCTTACTTCATCAACGACGCTGAAAAACAAATCGCTGCTTTGGACAATCCGTTTGTATTGTTGTTCGACAAAAAAATCAGCAACATCCGCGACTTGTTGCCTGTTTTGGAACAAGTGGCCAAAGCCAGCCGTCCGCTGTTGATTATCGCTGAAGACGTAGAAGGCGAAGCCTTGGCGACTTTGGTGGTGAACAACATCCGCGGCATCCTGAAAACCGTTGCCGTTAAAGCCCCTGGCTTCGGCGACCGCCGCAAAGCCATGTTGCAAGACATCGCTATCCTGACCGGCGGCGTGGTGATTTCCGAAGAAGTCGGCCTGTCTCTGGAAAAAGCGACTTTGGACGACTTGGGTCAAGCCAAGCGCATCGAAATCGGTAAAGAAAACACCACCATCATCGACGGCTTCGGCGACGCAGCCCAAATCGAAGCGCGTGTTGCCGAAATCCGCCAACAAATCGAAACCGCAACTAGCGAATACGACAAAGAAAAACTGCAAGAGCGCGTGGCTAAATTGGCCGGCGGCGTGGCAGTGATCAAAGTCGGTGCCGCTACCGAAGTCGAAATGAAAGAGAAAAAAGACCGCGTGGAAGACGCGCTGCACGCTACCCGCGCAGCCGTTGAAGAAGGCGTGGTTGCTGGTGGCGGCGTAGCCCTGTTGCGCGCTTATCAAGCTGTAATTCTGAAAATAAAACCAGATGCAAAAGAGTGGTTAGAGATTGCTTCTAATTTAAAAGCAGGCTTATCTGAGCATTTGATGTTAACTAATAACGATCAACTTGCAGGAGCTTTGATTATATTTAAAGCAATTGAGTCTCCGCTGCGTCAAATCGTTACCAACGCAGGCAGCGAACCTAGCGTAGTCGTGAACAAAGTGTTGGAAGGCAAAGGCAACTACGGTTACAACGCAGGTTCCGGCGAATACGGCGACATGATCGAAATGGGCGTACTCGACCCTGCCAAAGTAACCCGTTCTGCGTTGCAACACGCCGCATCTATCGCCGGCCTGATGCTGACCACAGACTGCATGATCGCTGAAATCCCTGAAGAAAAACCTGCTATGCCTGATATGGGCGGCATGGGTGGTATGGGCGGCATGATGTAAGGCCGTCTGAACCTTCAGACAAAAAGCAAAAGCAAAACCGCACGGCAAGCAGCCGTGCGGTTTTTTATTTGCAGTAGAGGCATGAGATGTTGTAGAGGGTATGCCATGATTTACAGAGAAATAAGGGCAGCCAGTTCCATTGAATCAAAAGCAATCAAATAAACTTCATCATAAAAAAGGCCGTCTGAAACTTTATTTTGCATTTCAGACGGCCTGCTTAATGATCTAAACCGTTACTTTTTGTTTGAACGGCTGTATCGGACAGCTTGAGACAAGAGTTCTTCAATTTCTATCCACATAATGCCTCCTTACAGCAAACCAGATTGACCTAAAGCCGGGTCGTTGGCTCGTGCCGCTTGAGCATCTTCGACAGTCAGTCCAAGGGCTTTGGCTACGCCTTCACCGTATGCCGGGTCGCAACGGTAGCAGTTGCGGATATGGCGGTATTTGATGAAGTCAGGTGCATCGCCCATGGCTGCGGCGGTGTTGTCGAACAAAGCCTGTTTCTGCGCGTCGTTCATCAGATTGAACAAGGCACGCGGTTGGCTGAAATAGTCGTCATCGTCTTGGCGGTAGTCCCAGTACGCCGCGTCGCCGTTGATTTTCAAAGGCGGTTCGGCGAAGTCGGGTTGTTGCTGCCATTGGCCGAAGCTGTTGGGTTCGTAGTGCGGCAGGCTGCCGTAGTTGCCGTCGGCGCGGCCTTGTCCGTCGCGCTGGTTGCTGTGAACAGGGCAACGCGGGCGGTTGACGGGGATTTGGCGGAAGTTCACGCCTAAGCGGTAGCGTTGCGCGTCGGCGTAATTGAACAGACGGGCTTGCAGCATTTTGTCGGGGCTGGCGCCGATACCGGGCACAAGGTTGCTCGGTGCGAAGGCGGATTGTTCCACATCGGCAAAGAAGTTTTCGGGATTGCGGTTCAACTCGAATTCGCCCACTTCAATCAGCGGATAGTCTTTTTTCGGCCAAACTTTGGTCAAGTCAAACGGATGATAAGGTACTTTTTCCGCATCGGCTTCAGGCATGACTTGGATGTACATCGTCCATTTCGGAAACTCGCCGCGCTCGATGGCTTCGTACAGGTCGCGCTGATGGCTTTCGCGGTCGTCGGCGATGATTTTTGCGGCTTCTTCGTTGGTCAGGTTTTTAATGCCTTGCTGGCTGCGGAAGTGGAATTTCATCCAGAAACGTTCGCCCGCTTCGTTCCAGAAGCTGTATGTATGCGAACCGAAGCCGTGCATATGGCGGTAGCTGGCAGGGATGCCGCGGTCGCTCATGACGATGGTGACTTGGTGCAGGGCTTCGGGCAGCAGCGTCCAGAAGTCCCAGTTGTTTGTGGCAGAACGCATATTGGTGCGCGGGTCGCGTTTGACGGCTTTGTTCAAGTCGGGGAATTTGCGCGGGTCACGCAGGAAGAACACGGGCGTGTTGTTGCCGACCATGTCCCAGTTGCCTTCTTCAGTATAAAACTTCAACGCAAAGCCGCGGATGTCGCGTTCCGCATCGGCTGCGCCGCGCTCGCCCGCCACGGTGGTGAAACGGGCGAACATCTCGGTTTGCTTGCCGACTTCGCTGAAGATTTTGGCGCGGGTGTATTTTGTGATGTCGTGTGTCACGGTAAACGTACCGAACGCGCCCGAACCTTTGGCGTGCATACGGCGTTCGGGTATGACTTCGCGCACGAAGTCGGCGAGTTTTTCATTCAGCCACAAATCCTGCGCCAGCAGAGGGCCGCGCGGACCGGCGGTCAGGCTGTTTTGATTGTCGGCAACGGGCGCGCCGTTGTTCATGGTCAGGTGGGTAACAGGGCATTTAGAGACGGTCATGATGGTTTCCTTTGTGAAATGGTCAGTGGTTTATAAAACGATTTGCCGAAAAGCATATTCGTAGCCGGTTTCTTGGCATTCATAAATTTCTTGTATCGACATTTGTTTTTCCTTTTGTTTAAGCTATAAAAAGAACTATACAGAAAGGTTTTGACTATTGGAACTATGACTTCAATTTAATATTGTTATTATTAATTGATATTTTATTTTTGTTAGATTTTTATTATCGAATAAACATGTTAAACAAAAAGGCCGTCTGAAACTGTTTTCAGACGACCTTTTTGTATCTCCGTTCGCATTAAAGCTTGCGCATCATCATCATGAAATATGCGCCGCCTATGAGCGTGGCCATCATTCCGGCGGGGACTTCGTAAGGGAACATTACCTGCCTGCCCAGCCAGTCGGCCGTCATCATAACCGATGCGCCGATGAGTGCGGCGGCGGCAAGTTGCTGTTTGGGCAGGCGTGCGCCGAGCATACGGGCCAGATGCGGCGCAAGCAGTCCGACGAAGCTCAAGGGGCCGATAAGCAGTGTGGATAAGGCGGTTAACGCTGCGCTTGAGACGATCAGCACCAGCCGTGCGAGGGGGACGTTGATGCCGACGGAGCGGGCGATTGTTGCGTTCAGGCTGAGCAGTCCGAGCCAGCGTTGCAGCGTGAGGATGAGGAGGAGCGAGGCGGCGGCGAGGAGGCCGACGGTAAGGGCGGATTCGGGCGTTGCCTGATAGGTCGAACCTGACATCCACAATAAAAGCAGTTGTACGCGGAAATCGCCGGTTGCCATCCAAATGCGGATGGCGGCATCGGCGAGTGCGGCCAGAGCCATGCCGGTAAGCAGGATTTTTTCGGGAGTAAATCCGTTTTTGCGGTTGAACAGCATCAACAGCCCCAAGGATACGAGAGCGGAAACGATACCTGTCAGCCAAAACCAGCCGCTGCCCGAGGTAATGCCGAACAGCATCACTACCGACATCGCGCCGAATGCCGTTCCAGAGCTGATGCCCAAGAGTTCGGGTCCCGCCATCGGGTTTTGCGTCAGCCTTTGCAGTATGACGCCGGTCAACGCGAGCATGGTGCCGGTGGCGGCGGCGAGCAGCACGCGCGGGTAGCGGAATACGAAATATTCCGGGTCTATGGTCAGGCGCAGGGTTTCGTCATAGCGTCCGACCGTAAACGCCAATACTGATACGGCGACGGCGATAAGCAGCAGAAAACGCAAGAGGCGCGGGACGTGTGGCGCGGCGGTTGAAATATCGGAGGTCGTCTGAAACGAAGGACGCGGAGGTGCTTTCGCCGTCAGCCACAACAAAAGCGGTGCGCCGACGAGTGCAGTTACAGCGCCGGCGGGCAGATCGGTGCCGCGGTAGTGTTTCAGCAGCATCAGGCCGTTGTCCGTCAGCATCAAAAGCAGTGCGCCGACGATGAAGGAACAAATCAGGCGCATGGACAGCGTGCGTACGCCCATTTGCCGCACCAGCGTCGCCGCCGCCAATCCGACAAAGCCCATCATGCCGACAAAGCCGACCACGCCCGCACTCAAAAATGCAGCAACCGCCAAAGACAGCAGGCGGATTTTCTTCACCGGTATGCCTGCCGATTCCGCCTGTGTGTCGCCCAGGCTCATGATGTTTAACGGTTTGATTAAAAAGGCGGTAAGTATGGCGGCAACGGCAATCCGCCACAAAAGCCCCAACGTATCGCGCCAACTGTCCTGCACCAGGGAGCCGCTACCCCACTGCATCACACCGCGCGTCTCTTCGCTGAAAAACAGCATCACGATACCGGTGAGGGAACCCAGATACAGGCTGACCACCAAACCTGCCAGCACGACGCTGAGCGGTTGCAGGGCGCGCCGTGCCGACAGCCGCAATACCGCGCCCAAAGCCGCCGCTGCGCCGGCAAACGCCACGGCGGACGTGCCGTAGGCAAGGAAGGAAGGGGCGAACACGGTCGCCACCACCAAAGCCGCCTGCGCGCCGCTGCTGACTGCCAGTGTACTGTCGGATGCGAGCGGATTGCGCATCAACTGCTGCATCAGCATGGTCGCCGTCGCCGTACTGCCGCCTGCGAGCAGCGCCATCGCCATGCGGGGCAGGGTGTTGTTCTGCACCATCAGCGCATCCAAAGGCAGGCTGTCGGGATGGTCAAACAGCCGCAGCCACGGCAGCGTCCATTCCAGCTTCAATATCCAAAACGCCGTCAGCACGCACGATATTGCCAACGCGGCGGCAAGGATAGGCAGGGGTTGTCTGAAAATCTTTACCATGCGGCTTCCTTTTGTGCGGACGGGTTTTCAGACGACATCGAACGCATCAGTTGCAAAGTGAAACGCTGCATGGACGGCAGTGCGCCGTAGCTCCACGACGGCTCGAAGATGCGGCGGTTTGCAGGGCGGCAGAACGGCAGGCGTTGCCAAAGCGCGCTTTTTTCGAGCGTTGCACGTGTATTTTGAGGATGCGGTTTGACGATGATTAGCAGCGTGTCCGGCGGCAGCTTTGCCAAATCTAAAAGCGTGATGTTTTCGAAACCCCATTCGTTGCTTTTGCCCGTCCAGGCATTGTTCAGCCCCAATTTGTCGAACACGGCCTGAAACAGCGAAGTCTTGCCGTAAATCCGCAAATGCCGCCCGTCGACAAACTGCACCACCGCAAACGGGCGGCCGCGATATGCCGAAAGCGCGGGTTTGGCGCGGGCAAACAGGTTTTCCGTACCGGCAATCAGCTTTTCGGCAGCGGCAGGGTCGCCGATGATTTTACCCAGCCTGCGCGTGGCTTCGACCGTGTGGGCATATTCGATGCCTTTTGCCGTGCCGAAATCCACTTCGCGTACCGGGGCGATTTTTTCAAACTGGGACTTGGCGGCGGCATACCAGGAAGATTGCACGAAAAAATCAGGCTTTATCTGATACAGCCGCTCCAAATTCGGCTGGAAGCGCAGCCCCGCTTCCTTGACGGCAGCGGGCAGCGGCGGATAGTTCACCCAGGTATCGTACACGCGGCGGTCGGCAACGCTGACGGGCGGATGCCCCATCGCCGTCAGTGTTTCGGCGACCGTCCAGTCCGAAGTCGCCACACGCGGTGCGGCGGGTGCAGGCAGGGAAAACAGGAGGGCAGCGGTAAAAAACAGCCGTGCGGTAAGGCGGGGAATGTCGTCTGAAAAGCGGTGGGACATGAGTTTGGAAGGTCTTTCGGTTTTTGAATAAAGGGTCGTCTGAAACATATCGGATACAGGTATTCCACAATGGTCTGCGATGTCATCCGGTTTGGATTCGGGTGGCGGATTTTATGGTCGGAACTTATGCGGCGGGACGGTTTGCCTGCGTCAAGGCAATGCCACGGGGCGGCCGTTTTCAGGATGGGCGATGATGTTCATATCGACGCTGTAAATGTCTTTCAACACTTCTGCGGTCATAATGTCGGCGGGTTTGCCCGTTTTTAATAGCCGTCCCTGTTTGAGCGCGACCAGTTCATCGCAATACTGCGCCGCCAGATTAATGTCGTGGATGACGATGATGACGCCCAAACCCAAATTGCGAGACAGCTTGCGAACCAGTGCCATCACGTCGATTTGGTGGGCGATGTCCAAAGCGGCAAGCGGTTCGTCCAGCAGCAAAAAGCGGCTTTGCTGCGCCAGGCACATCGCCAGCCAGACGCGCGAACGTTCGCCGCCCGACAGCGTATCGACGATTTGATCGGCAAATTTTTCCGTATGCGTCAGCCGCAACGCCTGTTCCACCGCCTGTCTGTCCGCATCGTTCGTGCGCCCTAAAAGCCCGCTCCAGGCATAACGCCCCATCATAACCAGCTCGCGCGCGGTCAGCGCGGTAGCGGCGGGCAGTTGCTGCGGAAGATAGGCGACTTCTTTGGCGTATGCGCGGGCGGAATAGGCGCGTATTTCTTTGTCGTTCAGCAATATCCTGCCGCCTGCGGGTTCATGCTGGCGGGTGAGCAGTTTCAACAGCGTGGACTTGCCCGAGCCGTTATGACCGATGAGGCCGTACACACGGTTAGGGGAAAAGTTGACGCTGATGTCGTGCAGCAGCGAGCGGCCGGGTATGGCGAAGGTGGCGTTTTGGATTTGGAACACGTTTCAGACGACCTTTTAGTGGGTTTGACGTTATTCAGAGAAAGCGGCGGCGCAGCAAAATCCATTGCCCGTTGTCGGTGCCGATGCCGCAAAGGCGGAGTTTTACGGCGGTTGTCCGAAAGTGTAGGGCAAAGTCGGACGCCCCAGGCTCCAAGGTCGTCTGAAAACGTTTCAGACGACCTTTGGACCGTTGGAGGCCGTTTGCCGCCCGTCCCTTAAAAATCGACCGAAGCCGACAAGGAGAAGCTGCGCGGCGCGCCGGCGTTTAGGTAGCCGCTGCCGGGATAGCCGCCGACGGATGCCCAGTATTTCTTGTTGGCAACATTATCGAGGCGGGCGCGGAAGGTGGCTTCGTGCCTGCCGATTTGGGTGTGGTAGCGCGCGCCGATGTCGAAGCGCGTCCAGCCGCCGACTTTAAGCGTATTGGCCGCATCGGCGTAGGAAGAACCGGTGTAAACCATGCGTCCGTCAAATGCCAAACCTTGCACTTTCGGCACTTCCCATTCCAAGCCAATGTTGGCTTGGGTTTTAGCCGCGCCGATGGTGCGTTTGCCGTCAGTTAAAGATGAGCCGGTAGATTTCTGCTTGGCATCGAGCAGGGTAATGCCGCCCAAGAGCCTCACACCTTGTGCGACTTCCCCATAAACGGTGATTTCCGCGCCCCGGTGGCGGTCTTTGCCTTCGGAGGTGAAGCGGGCGGTGTTGCCGCTTTCGGCAACGTAAAGCGAACGCGGTTTGTCGGTGTGGAACAGGGCCAATCCTGCGCCGAAGCCGTTGGCTTCAAATTTCGTGCCGATTTCTTTTTGTTTGGAAACATAGGGTTTGAGCGATTCGCCGGCATTGCTGACGGCGTAGGCCCGGCCGTTGATGGAGGCAGTCGAGCCTGCGGTCGCGCCTTGTCCCAGGCTTTCGATGTAGTTGCCGTACACCGACCAATTCGGCGTGATGCGGTACACCGCGCCGACGGCGGGACTGAGGCGCGATTTTTTGTAATTTTCGGTTTGCGCGCCCGTATTATAGGCGTAAGCCTTGTTATGCACCTGCTGCCAGCGCGCACCGAGCATGAATTGCAGGCGTTTGTCCCAAAGGCTGAAGGTGTCACCCAAGGCGAAGCTGGTCAGACGTGTTTTGCCGGTAACGGCAGGATTGCCCATGTCATTGCCCGAATACAGCGGATTGGCGGCTGCGGGTTGCGGATAGCGGGACGGGTTGTAGAGGTTGGTCGTATATTGGTTGCCCCAATCCATGATGTAAGCGTTTTTGCGCGAGGATTGGAAACGGTTGGCGGCGGCGGTCCATTCGTGCCCTACCGCGCCCGTATTGAATTTGCCGCGCAAACCGATTTCGCCCGTGTCGATTTTATCCTTACGCGCGTTGTCGAAGCGGTAAATCGATCCGTCGCCGTTGACATTGCGGACAGTCAGGTTTGCCAGAGAATTGTTTTCCTTGCTGCGACGGAAGCCATAGGCGGCGTAGGCAGTCAGGTTGTCGTTGAAATCGTATTCGCCGCGCATTGTGCCGAACCAGTCGCGCTCGTTGGAATACGTCCACGGCTGCGCCCAGTTGGACGAAGCATCAGGCGCGGCCGGCACGGCGGTCAGGCCTGACAGGGTAACATTGGTACGCGTGGCTTTGAGCTTGTTGTCCTGCCAGCCCAAATCGGCGGACAGGCGGGCATTTTCATTGCGCCAGTCTAGGCCGACATTGACCAGGCTGAGTTTGGACTTTTCGTCGTCTATTGCGGTTTTGCCGTTATGGTGCGCCGCATTGACGCGCACGCCGAATTCCTGATTTTGTCCGAAACGGCGCGCCACGTCCGCCGCCAAACCACCGCGTTTTCCCGCGCCGTAATTGGCAGTCAGCCGGTTCAATCCTTCATTGGACGCGCGTTTGGGCAATACGGATACCGTGCCGCCGATATTGTTGCCACCCGGCGCCATGCCGTTTAAGAAGGCGGATGCGCCGCGCTGGACTTCCACGCGTTCGAAAAGCTCAGTGGCGATGTATTGGCGCGGCAGGATGCCGTAAAGGCCGTTGTACATGGTATCGTCCGATTCGGCGGCAAAGCCGCGTATGAAATAGGCTTCCTGAAAATTGCCGTAACCGCGCGCAACGCGGACGGTCGGGTCGTTTTGCAGTACGTCGCCGACGCTGCGCGCATGTTTGTCTTGAATCAGCCTATTGGTGTAAGCAGTATTGGAGAACGGCGATTCTAGGTTTTTTTTATTGCCCAAAATACCCACGCGGCTGCCGCGCGCCACCTGTCCGCCCTTAAATGCAGGAATCAAACCTCCCTTGGATGCGTCCGCACTGGCGGTTACGGTGATGGCTTCAAGTTCGGCGGTTTCTCGGACTTGGGGTTCGTCTGAGGCAAATGCCGCCGAAACGGCAAGGAGGGAGAGGCTGAGGATGCTGAGTCTGGAAGCGGGCTTAATCATTTGTATTTTCTTTCAAAAGTCGGTCGTAACGGTTAATTATAAAAGAAAATTAATTTCATTTTAAAAAAAATAAAGAAATGATAAAAGGTCGTCTGAAACTGTTTTCAGACGACCTTTTGACTGAATGGCTGTCAACTTTACCGTTTACGCCGCATCATACAAACCGCGCACCACGCGACCAATCGCGGCAATGCCTTTTTCCAGCGTTTCCGCATCCTGCGCAATGCTCATACGGATGCACTCGTGCGCGTGCGGATAATCTTGCGTATCGATGCCGACAAAGAAATGCTCGCCCGGAATAATCAGCGTGCCTTCGGCCTTGAGTATTTCGTACAGAGTTTGCGACGAAACAGGCAGATTTTCAAACCAAAGCCACAAGAAAATCGCACCCTCAGGCTTGTGGATTTTCAACGGATACGCGCCCAATTCGCGCTTGAGCAGGGAAACCGCCGTTTGCGCCTGCTGACGGTAAAACGGCTGAATCACTTCATCGGCCAGTTGTTTCAGACGGCCGTCGTTTAACAGCGGAGCCGCAATCGCCGCGCCGAAACGGGTTGGCGACAGATTCACAATCGCATTCAAACTGCTGACGGCTTTGACCACTTCCGGCGCAGCGACAATAATGCCGGTACGCACGCCGGGCAGGCCGATTTTAGACAGGCTGAAGCAGAGGATAATGTTTTCGTGCCAGTTGAGCGTCACATCGCTGTAAATAATATTCGGGAACGGCATTCCGTAGGCGTTGTCGATAATCAGCGGAATGCCGTGTTCTTGCGCCAAAGCGTCCAGCTGCGCCATTTCGCCGTCGGTCAGCACGTTGCCGGTCGGGTTGGTCGGGCGCGAATAGCAAATCGCACCGATTTTGCCCTCTTTCAATTCGGGCAGACTCTCCAGCGCGTCAAAGTCCATGCGGTATTTGAAGAAGCCTGCTTCGCCTTAAAAAAGGCCGTCTGAAACTTTATTTTGTGTTTCAGACGGCCTTATTTTTAGTCAAAACAAAGGATTATTTATCCAGTTTGGCTTTGCGTTCTTCCAACCAATGTTCCAAGTAGTGGATGCTGACGCCGCCTTTTTGGAAGCCTGGGTCGCTGAACAAGTCGCGATGCAGCGGCGTATTGGTTTTGATGCCGGTAATCGCGAGCTCGGCAAGGGCAACACGCATTTTTGCCATGGCTTGGTCGCGGTCTTTACCGACGACACAGATTTTGCCGATCAGGCTGTCGTAGTAAGGAGGGATGCGGTAGCCTTGGTAGATGTGGCTGTCGACGCGGACGCCGAAGCCGCCGGGCAAGTGGCAGCTTTCAATCAGGCCGGGGCTTGGAATGAAGTTGTACGGGTCTTCGGCGTTGATACGGCACTCAAACGCGTGGCCTTCGACTTGAATGTCTTCCTGTTTGTATTGCAAAGGCAGACCGGATGCGATGCGTAATTGCTCTTGGACGATGTCCACGCCGGTGATGAGCTCGGTAACCGGATGCTCAACCTGAACGCGTGTGTTCATTTCGATAAAGAAGAATTCGCCGTCTTCGTACAGGAATTCAAACGTACCTGCGCCGCGATAGCCGATGCGTTTGCAAGCGTCGGCACAGGCTTTACCGATTTTGGCGCGTTCTTCTTCAGTGATGAACGGAGCCGGTGCTTCCTCGATAACTTTTTGGTGGCGGCGCTGCATGGAGCAGTCGCGCTCGGCGAGGTAGATGGCGTTGCCGTGTTCGTCGGCAATCACTTGGATTTCGACGTGGCGCGGACGCTGCAGATAGCGTTCCATGTAAACCATCGGGTTCCCGAATGCCGCGCCTGCTTCGGCTTTGGTCATTTCGACAGACTGGAGAAGGTCTTCTTTTTTCTCGACAACGCGCATACCGCGACCGCCGCCGCCGCCGGAGGCTTTGATAATGACGGGATAACCGACTTTGTCGGCGATTTTGAGGATTTCTTCGCCATCGTCTGGCAATGCGCCTTCAGAGCCGGGAACGCAAGGCACGCCGGCTTCGATCATGGCATGTTTGGCGGATACTTTGTCGCCCATCAGACGGATGGTATCGGCTTTAGGGCCGATGAAGACAAAGCCGGATTGTTCGACTTGTTCGGCAAAATTGGCGTTTTCGGCGAGGAAACCGTAGCCCGGGTGGATGCCGTCGGCTTCGGTTACTTCGGCGGCTGCAATGAGGGCCGGAATGTTGAGGTAGCTTTGTGCGGATGCGGCAGGGCCGATGCACACGGATTCGTCGGCGAGTTTGACGTGCAGGCTGTCTTTGTCGGCTTCGGAATGGACGGCGACGGTGGCGATACCCATTTCACGGCAGGCTCGCAGGACGCGCAGGGCGATTTCGCCCCGGTTGGCGATCAATACTTTTTTCAGCATGATAATCTTTCCGGATGGTTCAGACGGCCTCAGCGGCCGCCTAATGCGTTGCGGATTTTTTGGTCGGTTTTGTATTGGCTCAAGGCGTAAACCGACCACATGGCTGCCGGTATCCAGCCAACCAGCGTACATTGCAGAATCAGACAGATGATGCCTGCAAACGGACGGCCGATGGTGAAAAACTGAAGCCATGGCAAGAAAATAGCCAAAATCAGACGCATGGTTTGTCCTTAATGAACAGAAAAAGGAATTTCAGACGGCCTTGAAGATAAAGGCCGTCTGAAAAAACGGATTATTCAATGATGAAGAGCGGCTCGCCGTATTCGACCGGAGTACCGTTTTCAACCAGAATTTCTTTAACGACACCGGATTTCTCGGCTTCGATTTCGTTCATCAGCTTCATGGCTTCGATGATGCACAAAGTATCGCCGGCTTTTACCTGTTGGCCGACTTCGACAAAAGCGGCGGCGTTCGGGCCGGGGGCGCGGTAGAACGTACCGACCATAGGCGATTTTTGCGCGTTGGACAAATCGCGAGAGGCAGGGGCTGCGGCTGGAGCGGCTGCGGCTGGAGCAGCAGCAGGGGCGGCAACCGGAGCGGCTGCGGCAGGTGCCGGAGCAGCATAAATAGGAGCTGCGGCGGCAGTGGTACGCGTAATGCGGACTTTTTCTTCGCCTTCGGTAACTTCAATTTCTGCAATGCCTGATTCTTCGACCAAATCAATCAGTTTTTTTAATTTACGCAAATCCATTGCTTTTCCTTTTTAGCGCGGCATAAAGTGCATATTGGGATGCGCCGCTGTGGTTTTAGATGATTTCCTGAGACGTCGGAAGGTAGGTTTGCCATCCGGCGTTTAAATAATGTCGGAACAGGGCGGAGCCTGAGAAATGAATCTGGTTATTTTCCCGAACTTGTCGGTAAATGTCCAGTAAAAGATAGAAAAAAGGCGTTTTTCGGCGAAAAAAGAAAGGAACGCTGATTTTCGTTAAAAAGTGATTTTTCAAGAGCGTTTATTCTAATTTATTGGTTTTTCGACAAAACATGCCGTCTGAAAACCAACTTTGCGCGTATAATGGCGCCTGTTTTTTTAAAGTATGCGCGACAATGGATATTTCCGATTTTGATTTTGAATTGCCCGAAAAACTGATTGCCCAGCATCCTCCGGAAGTACGCGGCAGCAGCAGGCTTCTGGTTGCTTTGCCGACATTGCCGATTGAAGACAAACATTTCGGCGATTTACCCGATTATGTCGCACCGGGCGATGTGCTGGTGTTTAACAATACCAAAGTGATGAAGGCGCGCCTGTTCGGCCAAAAAGCCAGCGGCGGCAAAATCGAAGCCCTGATTGAACGGGTATTGGACGCGCATACCGCATTGGCGCATATCCGCTCGTCCAAATCGCCGAAACCGGGTACGGAATTGATTTTTGAAGGCGATATCCGTGCCGTCATGATGGAGCGTGCGGAAGAATTGTTTTGCCTGAAATTTGAAGGCGATCAAACCGTTTATGAACTTTTGGAGCAAAACGGCCATCTGCCCTTGCCACCTTATATCGAACGCGCGGCCGATGATGAAGACGACAGCCGCTATCAGACCGTGTACGCCAAATATCAAGGCGCAGTGGCCGCGCCGACGGCGGGTTTGCACTTTACCGATGAGTTATTGGGCCGTCTGAAAGCCAAAGGCGTAGAAACCGCAGAAGTGACCCTGCACGTTGGTGCCGGCACATTCCAACCCGTGCGCGTCGATAAAATTGAAGAACACAAAATGCACAGCGAGTGGTTTGACGTACCGGCCGAGACCGTTGCCGCCGTTGAAGCCGCCAAAGCACGCGGCAATAAAGTGTGGGCAGTGGGCACAACCTCCATGCGCGCTTTGGAATCCGCCGCACGCGAGACAGGCCGTCTGAAAGCCGGTCGCGGCGATACCGATATTTTCATTACGCCGGGCTACCGCTTCAATGTTGCCGACCGATTGATTACCAATTTCCACCTGCCCAAATCAACCTTGCTGATGCTCGTCAGCGCGTTTTCGGGCATGGAGCATATCCGCAGCGTTTACCGTCATGCGGTGGAACAGGAATACCGCTTTTTCAGCTATGGCGATGCGATGATTTTGGGAAAAGCGGAATAAAGTGGAAGCAGATTGGAGCGTTAAAACCGGTTATTTTGGTTGTCCCGAATCTGTATCAGTGGGGACGCTCTAAAATACCCGAATTAAAATAAATGATTAAAGTAAACACGCGAAGTGGTTGGAATTTGAGTTATAAGAAATAAAACAAAAAACAAAAAGGCCGTCTGAAAATCGTTTTTCAGACGGCCTTTTATATCCCCATGCTTAGGCGTCGATGTTTTGTGCCAGCAGGGCGTTGTTTTCGATGAAGGCGCGGCGCGGTTCGACTTCGTCTCCCATCAGGGTAACGAACACTTCGTCGGCGGCGATGGCGTCTTCGATGCGGACTTTCAGGAGACGGCGGACGGTAGGATCCATCGTGGTTTCCCAAAGTTGTTCCGGATTCATCTCGCCCAAGCCTTTGTATCGCTGGATGGACATGCCTTTTTGGGCAACGCTCATCAAGATGTCCAAAGCGCCTTCAAAGCTGTCGATGTCGTATTCGTTGTCGCCTTTGTAGAGCTTCGCCCCTTTGCCGACCATGCCTTTGAGTGCGGCGGCGGTTTGGGTAAGGGTTTGGTAGGCTTTGCTGTTGAGGAACTTAGGCTCGAGGTAGCTCACCATCACATTGCCGTGCAGCTTGCGAGTGATTTTGATGAACTGGTGTCCTTCGTGGCCTTCGATACGTTCGAGTGCGACTTCTTTTTCGTCCAAGAGGCCGCTCAATTCGGCAACGGCGCGGTCTGCGCTTTCTGCCGTGCTAAGATCGACCGGCGAAGCGTGCAGCATGGCATGCAGGACGAGTTCGTCAATAATGCGGCTTTCTTGCTCGATGACGGTTTTGGCCAACAGGAATTGTTTGGCGGTATCGGCAAGCTCTTCGCCTTCGATGGTGCGGCCGTCTGAAACGATTTTGGCTTTTTCCAAGGCCAAACCGAGCAGCCATTGGTCTTTTTCCAATTCGTCTTTGAGATAGCGCTCTTGTTTGCCGTATTTGGCTTTGTACAAAGGCGGCTGGGCGATGTAGATGTAGCCGCGTTCAACCAGCTCGGGCATTTGGCGGTAGAAGAAGGTCAGGAGCAGGGTGCGGATGTGCGCGCCGTCCACGTCGGCATCGGTCATGATGATGATGCGGTGGTAGCGCAGTTTTTCGGCATTGAATTCTTCTTTGCCGATGCCTGCGCCCAAAGCGGTAATCAGCGTGGCGACTTCTTGGCTGGCCAGCATTTTTTCAAAACGTGCTTTTTCGACGTTCAAAATTTTACCTTTGAGCGGCAAAATCGCTTGGAATTTGCGGTCACGGCCCTGCATGGCAGAGCCGCCTGCAGAGTCGCCCTCGACGAGGTAGAGTTCGGACAGGGCAGGGTCTTTTTCTTGGCAGTCGGCGAGTTTGCCCGGCAGGCCCAAACCGTCCATCACGCCTTTGCGGCGGGTAATTTCGCGTGCTTTGCGGGCGGCTTCGCGCGCGCGGGCGGCATCGACGATTTTGCTGGTGATGATTTTGGCTTCGGTCGGGTTTTCTTCAAGGAAGTCGGTCAGTGCTTGGTTGATGACTTCGTTGACGACGGGGCCGATTTCGCTGGAAACCAGTTTGTCTTTGGTTTGCGATGAGAATTTCGGGTCGGGCAGTTTGACGGACAAAACGCAGGTCAGGCCTTCACGCATATCGTCGCCGGCGGTTTCCACTTTGGCTTTTTTAGCCACTTCGTTGGCTTCGATATAGTTGTTGATGGTGCGGGTCATCACTTGGCGTAGTGCGGTCAAGTGCGTACCGCCGTCGCGTTGCGGAATGTTGTTGGTGAAACATTGCACGCTTTCTTGGTAGCTGTCGTTCCATTGCATAGCGCATTCGACGCTCATGCCGTCTTTTTCGCCGAATGCGTAGAAGATTTTTTCGTGCAACGGCGTTTTTTTGCGGTTCATGTATTGCACGAAGCCGGCCACGCCGCCGGAGAGGGCGAAGCTTTCGTGTCTGCCGTCGCGTTCGTCGATCAGTTCAATGTCTACGCCGTTATTGAGGAAGGAAAGTTCGCGGATACGTTTGGCAAGGGTGTCGAAGCTGTATTCGACGTTGCCGAAGGTTTCGCTGCTGGCGAGGAAGCGTACGGTCGTGCCTTTTTTGTCGGAATCGCCGACAACCTTCAACGGCTCTTCGGCTTCGCCGCGTACGAAGCGGACGAAGTGTTCTTTGCCGTCGCGGTAGATGGTCAGCGTTACCCAGTCGGACAGCGCGTTGACGACGGACACGCCCACGCCGTGCAAGCCGCCGGAGATTTTGTAGCTGTTGTTGTCGAATTTGCCGCCTGCGTGCAAGACGGTCATGATGACTTCGGCGGCGGAGCGGCCTTCTTTCGGGTGGATGCCGGTCGGCATGCCGCGGCCGTTGTCGGCCACGCTGACGGAATTGTCGGCATGGATGGTTACGGTGATTTTGTTGCAATGTCCGGCGAGTGCTTCGTCAATGGCGTTGTCGAGCACCTCGAACACCATGTGGTGCAGGCCGCTGCCGTCCTGCGTGTCGCCGATATACATACCGGGGCGTTTGCGTACCGCTTCCAAGCCTTCCAGCACTTGTATGCTGTCGGCGCCGTATTCTTCGTGTTTTTGGTCAGTCATGGTCTTTTCTTGCTGAATTTCAAGGAATTTTTCCGTGCGCGCAATGAAATGTCAAACGGGCGCGGCGGATGTGTTCCGAAAGGTCAAAATAATAGGCAATTATACCTGATTTTGCTGGAATATTCAGCGTTTTAAGTGCAAAAAGGCCGTCTGAAAGATGAAATTTCAGACGGCCTTTGTATCGGAAAACAGGTTTAGCGTTTGACGCCGCTCAATCGCGCCCAGCCTTCTTCGATTTCGGCAGGCTCGATGTCGAACCATTGGCTGTAAATACCGCTGAGTTCTTCAACTTGTTCGTCCAAAAGGCCGGACAAGACAATGCGGCCGCCTTGTTTGGTGCGTGCGGCAAGCATTTCGCCGAGCATACGCAACGGGTTGGCCAGAATGTTGGCGACAACGACATCAAATTGGCCTTGCGGCAGGCCGTCCGGCAGGTAGAACTGCGCGTCGACGTTGTTTTGCGCGGCATTGTCTTTACTGGCGCGGATGGCTTGTTCGTCAATATCTACGCCGATGGCGGAGCCTGCGCCGAGTTTGAGGGCGGCAATGGCCAAAATGCCTGAGCCGCAGCCGTAGTCCAATACGCTTTCACCGCCTTTAAGCTGCGTGTCGAGCCATTTGAGGCAGAGTCGTGTGGTCGGATGGCTGCCGGTGCCGAAGGCAAGTCCCGGGTCGAGTTGCAGGTTGACGGCGTTGCCGTTGGGCGCTTCGTGCCAAGACGGGGTAATCCACAGGCGGTTGGAAATTTGAATCGGGTCGAATTGCGCTTGGGTCAGGCGTACCCAGTCTTGATCTTCAAGGATTTCGCCGGTGTATTTCAAATCGTTCAAACCGCATTCCTGCGCGGCGGCTTCGATAATGGAAGCGGCGTCGTCGCTTTCGCCGAAAAGGGCGATGACTTTGCTTTGTTGCCAGATTTGCTCGGTCGGCATGCCCGGCTCGCCGAAAATGGCCTGCTCGTTTTCTGTACCGGCGTAGGCATCTTCAATGGCGGCGGACAATGCGCCGTGTTCCATCAGCGCGTCGGCAAGGCGTTCGGCGACGGCATCGTTGACGTTGATGGTGATTTGTTGATAGGACATGGTGGGGCTTTCTTTTTTAATAAGGCCGTCTGAAAATCGACGTTGTGCTTTCAGACGGCCTTGTAAGGTATGAAACCTGATGATGCGGGTTTATCGGTTTTTCAAACCCAATACGTCTTGCATATCGTACAGGCCTTTTTTGCCGTTTGCCCAAACTGCGGCGCGTACGGCACCGGCGGCAAAGGTCATGCGGCTGCTGGCCTTGTGGGTGATTTCCACGCGCTCGCCGTCTGTGGCGAAGAGGGCGGTGTGGTCGCCGACGATGTCGCCTGCGCGGACGGTGGCAAAACCGATGGTGGACGGATCACGCGGGCCGGTGTGGCCTTCGCGGCCGTAAACGGCGCATTCTTTGAGGTCGCGGCCGAGTGCGTCGGCAATGACTTCACCCATGCGCAACGCAGTGCCGCTTGGGGCATCGACTTTGTGGCGGTGGTGGCCTTCGATGATTTCGATGTCGTAGCCTTCGTTTAACACGCGGGCGACGGTGTCGAGGATATGGAAGGTCAGGTTGACGCCGACGCTGAAGTTGGCTGCGAAGACGACGCCTGTTTTTTCGCCTGCGGCTTGGATGGCGGCTTTGCCTGCGTCGTCAAAACCAGTCGTGCCGATGATGATGTTGACTCCTTTTTCCACGCATTTTTGCAGGTGTTTCAGGGTTGGCTCGGGACGGGTAAAGTCGATGAGGACATCGCTTTGAGCCAGTACGGCATCCACGTCGTCTGAAATGGCAACGCCGGTTTTGAGGCCGGAGGCGAAGCCTGCATCCAAACCCAATACTTCCGAACCGGAATGCTCGAGTGCGCCGGAGAGGACGGCATCGGGATGGTTGTTGACCGCTTCAACCAAAACGCGACCCATGCGGCCGTTGACGCCGGCAATGGCGATTTTTAATGCGCTCATGGGGCTTCCTTATTTCGGCTTGGTTTCGGTGGTCGGAACGACGTTTTGTCCGGCTTGAACGGCTTCGATGGATTTTTGAATGGCATCGCCTTCGGCGCGTGCGAGGACGTCGTTTTCAAAGTACAGGGTCAGGTTGCTTTGTTCTTTGATGATGCCGTTGCGGCTGGTGTTGAAAGTGTAATCCCAGCGGTCGGCATGGAAGGCGTCGCGCAGGAGCGGCGTACCGAGCAGCAGTTGGACTTGGTCGCGGGTCATACCTTGGCGCAGGGAAACCACGGCGCGGGGATTGAGCTCGTTACCTTGAATGATTTTGAGTTTGTAGGATGGAAAGTTGGATACGCGCTCGGCACTGCATGAGGCCAGACCTAAAATAGCGGCGATGGCAAGGCATAAGGCTTTATTCACGGGCTTACCTTTCTGTGTCATTTCGGGAAAGATGTTTATCATCGCTTGAATATTTTTAAAAAGCAAACGATAATCATCTTCTTAATTTTTCTTTTCGCCGATTTTCAATTGCAAGACCGGCGGCAGATTGCCACCCTTTAACGGCCCAATAGTGGGCAAACGGGCGGAAAGTGCGTATTATAACGGTTATTACCTTACAGGGATATTGAATATTATGGAAAAATTCAGCAACATTGCGCAATTGAAAGACAGCGGTTTGAAAGTTACGGGTCCACGTTTGAAAATTTTGGACTTGTTCGAGACTCATGCCGAGGAGCATTTGAGTGCGGAAGATGTGTACCGTATCCTGTTGGAAGAGGGCGTGGAAATCGGCGTGGCGACGATTTACCGTGTGCTGACCCAGTTTGAACAGGCCGGCATTTTGCAACGCCACCATTTTGAAACCGGCAAAGCGGTTTACGAATTGGACAAAGGCGATCACCACGACCACATCGTCTGCGTGAAATGCGGCGAAGTAACCGAATTCCACAATCCGGAAATCGAAGCGCTGCAAGACAAAATCGCCGAAGAAAACGGCTACCGCATCGTCGATCACGCGCTGTATATGTACGGCGTATGCGGCGAATGCCAAACCAAAACCAAACGTTAATCAGTTTGTATGTTGATTTTTCAGACGGCCTTGGGCATTTTCAGCTTGAGGCCGTCTGAAACTTTATGGGCTTTGCGATGAAGATTCCTTTACTTGCGCCACGGGATTATCGTTTCCCCGACCCGTCTTACGCTTTGGCAGAGTGTGACGGCTTGGTCGGCGTCAGCGGCGATTTGGATACGGGGCGGCTGTTGTCGGCGTATGGGCAGGGGATTTTTCCGTGGTTTAGCCGCGACGGTTGGTTTTTCTGGTATGCGGTTGCGCCGCGAGCCGTGATTGTGCCGGAAAGCCTGCATATCGGCCGATCGCTTGCCAAAACTTTGCGTCACAAGCCTTATCGGGTAACGGTTAACCGCTGTTTTGAAAAAGTGATTGCCCATTGTGCCAATGTGCCGCGTCCGGAACAGGACGGAACGTGGATAGAACCTGCGTTTCAGACGGCCTATTTGAAGCTGCACCATCAGGGGCATGCGCATTCGTTTGAATGTTGGCTGCCGGATGAACAAGGCGAAATGCAGTTGGCGGGCGGGTTTTACGGCGTGCAAATCGGCTGCGTGTTTTATGGTGAGTCGATGTTTGCCTTGTGTCCCGATGCGTCCAAGATTGCGTTTGCCTGCGCCGTCCCGTTTTTGGCGGATTTGGGTGTTGCGCTGATAGACTGTCAGCAGGATACCGAACATATGCGCCGTTTCGGTTCGCAATTAATGGATTTTGCCGACTTTCAGACGGCCTTGAAGGATTTGAATGCGAAACCGTTAAAGCGGAATATTGAATGCGGCGTGGTGGCTGAAAATCTTCTGCAAAAGATTGGCGGCGAAGGTTGATTTATCGGTACGGCGTGTCGGCAGAATGGGCAGTCTGCATATCTTAGCTGGAAAATTAGTTAGAAAATAAATGCGATTCCATTCACTCGAACAGGCCGTCTGAAAATCTTGGCTTAGCCAAAATCCGGCCGTGTAACGCTTGGCGCTAATCATGTTAATAGCTGACGAAATCGCTTTTACATGGCAAAATAACGAGTTAAATATTTGTAATAGGGCGGCCTGAATAGGTTTCAGACGACCCTGATCTCTTGAAGGAATCAACATGTCTTTGCAAAACATCATTGAAACGGCTTTTGAAAACCGTGCCGAAATCAATCCGAATACCGTTACCCCGGAAGTGCGTGAAGCGGTTTTGGAAACCATCCGTCAACTCGACTCCGGCAAACTGCGCGTTGCCGAGCGTTTGGGCGTGGGCGAATGGAAAGTCAACGAATGGGCGAAAAAAGCCGTATTGCTGTCTTTCCGCATTCAGGACAATGAAATCCTCAACGACGGTGTGAACAAATACTTCGACAAAGTGCCGACTAAATTTGCCGATTGGTCTGAAGACGAATTCCGCAGCGCAGGTTTCCGCGCAGTTCCGGGTGCGGTTGCCCGCCGCGGCAGCTTTGTGGCGAAAAATGTCGTGTTGATGCCTTCTTATGTCAATATCGGCGCATACGTTGACGAAGGTGCGATGGTCGATACTTGGGCGACTGTCGGCTCTTGCGCGCAAATCGGTAAAAACGTGCACTTGAGCGGCGGCGTCGGCATCGGCGGCGTACTCGAGCCTCTGCAAGCTAGCCCGACCATCATTGAAGACAACTGCTTCATCGGTGCGCGTTCTGAAATCGTTGAGGGCGTGATTGTCGAAGAAGGCAGCGTGATTTCTATGGGTGTGTTCATCGGTCAATCCACTAAAATCTTTGACCGTACTACCGGCGAAATCTATCAAGGCCGCGTACCGGCCGGCTCTGTTGTCGTATCTGGTAGCATGCCTTCCAAAGACGGCAGCCACAGCCTCTACTGCGCGGTTATCGTCAAACGCGTGGACGCGCAAACCCGTGCGAAAACCAGCGTGAACGAATTGTTGCGCGGTATCTAATCAGATAACGATGACGCCGACCGGGGATGAGCGGCAAAGCCTGCTCTACGGTCGGGTGTGAACACAAAACAGGCAGAATGTTCTGCCTGTTTTTTTATGGCTTAAAGTCCGTCTGAAACGATTTCAGACGGACTTTTATTTTTAGATGATGGGTTGTTTAAAGATAATTGAAGGGAACGGAAATCCCTGTCTGAAATTACGCTTTCGGCCAGTCGGCGCAATAGTATTGCCAATAGACTTCGATAAAAGGAATCTCGCCGTAATCGCACAACCACGGTTTGGCGCGTGTGGTGTAGTGGATAACGGGCGGAACGGTGTCGGGTTTGGGGAATACTTCGCTGAGGTTTCGTTTTTGGAAGTATTCGACTGCGCCGGTTTGGAAGTTCCAAGATTCTTCTAATTGCAGCCAGTTTTTTTGAAATACGGTGTTTAGAAAGCATTGGTCGCCATAGGGTACGGCTTCGTTGAGGCAGGCAGCGGTTTTCAGCAGTTGCGCCGCGATATTGTGTTCCCGCCATTGCGCCAAGTCGGCCAACAGCATGCCTGAATTGAAATAGGGCGTGGTGTGCAGGCCGGTCGGGTGATTCCATTCGGTACGGGCAAAAAAGGAGTCTTGTGCCGCCGCAACGGGATAGCCACGCATATCGAGGTTGAACAAATCATGCAGGGATTGGGTAACCACCATATCACTGTCGAGATACAGGGCGCGGTCGACAGGCAGGTGCTGCATCATCAGGCGGAAAAATGCGGCATCCGAAATATGGGACAAGCGGCGATATTGGCTGAAGTCGATTTCGATTTTGACGTCATTCAGGCGGTTGCCGCTGGCTGCGAGCTTTTGGTTGGTATAGTCGATCCATTCTCGCCTGAAGGTATTGTGCATGAGGTAGAAATCGACATTTGTGTTGTGGGTACAGATGGATTTCATCAGGGTATGAACCTGCTCGGCATAGCCGGTATCGGCGGCAAGGACGATAGTGATGTTGCTCATTGGTTAAATTCCCTTTATTTGCAATGTATTAAATTTTGTCAGTCATTTTCTTGGTCTTGTGCGGTCGGTAAGGCGGCGTAGTCTTCGTTTTCCGACATGGCTTTTTCTAATAAATCGCGTTGCAGCTGTTTACCGGCCTTGATGCCCAATTTGCGCAGTTTTTCGGTGCTGCTGATGAGGTTGCCCCTGCCGGAAACCAAGCGGCCATAGGCCGTCTGAAACTGGGATTGAGCCTGAACAAGCGCTTTATTGATGCCGTCCATGCTTTCGACAAAACCGACAAATTTGTCATAGAGTTTGCTGCCTGCCTCGGCAATCGCCAGCGCGTTTTGGTTTTGCTGCTCGTTGCGCCAGATATTGGCAACGGTGCGCAGGGTGGCGAGCAGGGTGCTGGGGCCGGTCAGCATGATGCGTTTGTCGAAACACTCTTGGAAGAGGTTTGGATCGTGTTGCAGGGCGAGGAGGTAGGCCGGCTCGACAGGGACGAACATAAAGACGAAGTCCAACGTTTTGACGCCCTCAAGGTCGGTGTAATCCTTTGCAGCCAAGCTTTTGATGTGGGCGCGGATGCTGGCGACGTGGTTGGCAAGCTCGCGTTCTGCTTCTGCGCCGGTGCTTTGCGTATAGCGGACGTAGGCGGTCAGCGATACTTTGGAGTCGATGACGATTTGTTTGTTGTCGGGCAGATTGATGAGGACGTCGGGCTGGAGGCGGCGTTGGGTGCCGTCTGCTTCGTGGCGGACGCTGGAAGCTTGAACGATATATTCGCGGCCTTTTTGCAGGCCGGAATTTTCCAATACGCTTTCCAAAATCATCTCGCCCCAGTTGCCTTGGGTTTTGTTTTGCGTGCCGGTCAGCGCGGTGGTCAGCGCTTTGGCATCGTGGTGGAGCTGGGTGTTGAGGGTTTGCAGGCGTTTGAGCTCGTTTTCGATGGTCAGGCGTTCTTTGGCTTCTTTTTCATAAGTCTGCTGAACCAGCTCGCTGAAGCCGTGTATGCGTTCGTTGAGCGGATTGAGCAGTTGCTGGAGATGGTCGTGGTTTTGTTCGGTAAAGCGGCGGCTTTTCTCTTCCAGAATAGTATTGGCGAGGTTTTGGAACTGGTCGCTCAGGTTTTTACGTGCATCTGCCAGCAGGGCCAGCTTTTCTTCGGCAGCCTGACGGTCTTTTTCCGATTGGGTATTGAGGCGCTCGTTTTGGACTTGAAGCGCGTGATTTTGCTCCAAAAGGGCGGCGTATTCTTGTTTCAGACGGCCTTTTTCGGCTTCCTGTTGCTGTAGAAGGCTGTTTTTGTCGTCGATATTGACCTTTTCTTGCGTCAGTTGTGTGGAGAGGCGTTCGTTTTGGACTTGCAGCGCATGGTTTTGCTCCAAAAGCGTGTCGTAGTCTTGTTTCAGACGGCCTTTTTCCGTTTCTTGTTGTTGCAAAAGCGTATTTTTATCCGCACTCAATGCCTGTTCTTGAACCAGTTGCGTGTTTAATCGCTCATTGTTGATTTGCAGGTTTTGCGCGCTTTGCTGCCATTTTGCACATTCGTGTTTTAAAGCTTCGGCTTCGGCCTCGCAATCTTGCAGATAGGCAATCTGTTTTTCGGCTGCGGCAAAGCGGTTGCCCGTCTCCTGCAACTCGTCTTGCAATTCCTGCACGGTATGGCGGCTTTGCGCCAAATCCGCCGCAGTTTGAGCCTGCACCTGTTCGGCAAACTCATGCAGGCGGCGGCTTTCGGCCAATTCTTGCAAAACAATAAAGTGTCGGCTTTGGGCTTGGTAGCGTGTTATCAGCCAAGCAAACAGCGCGCCGATAAAAAATGCGGCCGCGCCGGTCAGGATTAGGGTGTTGTTCATGCTGGAAATAGTCAATACGCAGAATGTTTCACTATATCATATATTTGCAGCGCATTTTATGGTCGGATAGGTGCTAGAAACGTGTGTTTTCTTTAAAAGAAGCTATTAAAGGTATTGATTTTGACTAATTGAAGATTTTGCTTGTGAAAAAGATAAATTAATAACATTTTGAATTTAAAAGGATATTTAATTTAGAGTGCGATTTTACAACAAAAAAGGAGGAATTTTATGGACGCAGCAAGATACGTTTGTAGTGTGTATGTAATTAAGACATCGGTGTCATTGAAAAAGACATCGGTGTCATTTTCAAAAAAAAATATAAATTAACTAAAATCTTTATTATGTATGTTTTTAGTATTTTATCTTTACGGAAAAGTTGTATTAATTAACGATTAACACGGTATGATTCGTCCTGTCGGCAGCGCGGATGCCGGCGAAAAAATGTGTATGTTGTTAAATAACATTTTGTATCTATGAAAAAGGACTACTTAAAATGGGACATTTAATAACGCTTGCCGCCACTTCTTTAATCGGCATGTCGGGGATATCGGCCTCCGCCCTCGGTGTTGCCTACAATATAGAAACGGTAGTACACAAATAATTCAATTATAAACGAATTGATTACAATACTTCAGAAAACGCAACTTAGGCCGTTTTTCGGCCGACAGACAAGAAAGTGAGACAAACAATGAAAACTTTAATCAAACTGGCAGCCGCCTCTTTAATCGGTATGTCCGGCCTGACCGTTGGTGCAACCAATATCGCCCACAATATGGCTGATGCCGACAAATAAAAAATACACAACACACCCTTAAATACACAGAAAAGAGTTAAAATGAAAACATTAATCAAATTGGCTGCGGCTTCTTTGATCGGCATGTCCGGTTTGACAGTTGGTGCAACCAATATTGCAAAAAATATGGCAGAAGCTGCCAATAAATAAACGCAAGTGAAATTAAGCTTGTTTTGGTGATAAAAAAGGCCGTCTGAACATTCAGACGGCCTTTGTATTTGATGGCAAACCGTTTTATTTACCGATACAGAAGCGCGAGAAAATCACGCCCAGCAAATCGTCGGCGGTAAATTCGCCGGTGATTTCGCTGCACGCGTTTTGGGCGAGGCGCAGGTGTTCGGCGAAAAGCTCGATTTGGTTGTTGTCGCAGAGGGCGGCGTTTTCCAGCTCTGTTTCGGCTTCGTGCAGGGCGTTGAGGTGGCGGCTGCGGGCGAGGAACAGGCTTTCACTTTCGCCTTGCCAGCCGACTTCCTGCAACAGCGCGTGTTTGAGCAAGTCGAGACCGGCGCCGGTTTTGGCGGACAGGCTGATAACGCTTTCCGCTCCGGTTTGCGTGAGGCCGTCTGAACGGACGGCGACAGGTTCGCCGGTCAGGTCGGCTTTGTTGTGGATTTCGATTTTTTTCAAACCTTCGGGCAGGCTGTTCAAAATCGCTTGGGTTTTGGCGTTCACACCTTCGCGCGGGTCAATCAGAATCAGGGCGACATCGGCTTCGGAGACGGCTTTGCGGCTGCGCTCGATGCCGATTTGTTCGACCACGTCGTCGGTTTCGCGCAGGCCGGCGGTGTCGATGATGTGGACAGGTACGCCGTCGAGGGTGATTTGTTCGCGCACAGTGTCGCGGGTGGTGCCGGCGATGTCGGTTACGATGGCGATGTCGTCGCCAGCCAAGGCGTTGAGCAGGCTGGATTTGCCGACGTTGGGCGCGCCGACGAGGACGACGTTCATGCCTTCGCGCAAAATCGCGCCTTGTTCCGCGCTGGCGAGCACGGTTTTCAGACGGCCTTGCAGGGCTTGGAGCTTGCCGTGCGCGTCGGCGGCTTCGAGAAAGTCGATGTCTTCTTCGGGGAAGTCTAACGTGGCTTCAACCAGCATCCGCAGGGTGATGAGGTCGTCCACCAGCTCGTGTATGTGTTGGGAAAACGCGCCTTTGAGCGAACGCAACGCCATGCGGGCGGCGGACTTGCTGGAGGCGTCGATGAGGTCGGCGACGCTTTCGGCTTGGGCAAGGTCGAGTTTGTTGTTGAGGAAGGCGCGTTTGGTAAATTCGCCCGGCTCAGCCATGCGCGCACCCAGTTCGAGGCAGCGCGAGAGCAGCATGTCCATCACGACAGGGCCGCCGTGTCCCTGCAATTCAATCACGTCTTCGCCGGTAAAGCTGGCGGGGGCGGCGAAGTAGAGCAGGATGCCGTTGTCTATCGGCTGCCCGTCACCGCCGAGAAAGTCGGTGTAAAGCGCGGTGCGCGGTTTGGGCGTTTTACCGCCGCTGAGGGTTCGCGCCAAAGGCAGCAGGTTTTTGCCGGAAAGACGGATCACGCCGACGCCGCCGCGTCCGGGGGCGGTGGCGATGGCGGCGATGGTGGGTTGGGTTGCGGACATGAGAACTCGCGTATAGATAAATTTAATGGGCGTATTATAGCAAAAGGCCGTCTGAAACTTTGGGTTTTGGGGTTTCAGACGACCTTTTTAGCAGATTGGAAATGTGGGCGTACTACTTGAATGGTTCAAGTATTTTTAATTTCCAAATCATCCGGCAGTAAGTCGTGTACGGAACAGTTTAAAGCAGAAGACAGTTGATATAGTTTATCAACCGTTATGTTGACCTCCCCCCTTTCTATTCTACCCATATAGCTTCTGTCTATATCGGCAAGTAAGGCTAAGCTTTCTTGGTTGATATTGGACTGTTTGCGGATTTCTCGAATTTTTATACCTATCAATACACTGATTTTACTCATGAGATTTGTCTTCACAAATCTCAAAATATCCAATTTTGACGCTTATTTATCCACGGATTATAATCCGTATTTTTGGAAAATATCTAATGTGGAGAACGTTAAATGGCAAGTTATATTGAAAGCTCTTTAGGGCGAGGTGAACGTATTGTTTATAAAGCGCAAGTATCGTGGTTTTCCCAATTCTGGAGGATTTTTTTCGGTATCCTGCTGTTGATGTGGGTAATCGGTATCGTATTTATAGTGTTCGCGGTATTGAATGTAATGACAACCGAGCTTGCTTTAACTAACAAAAGGGTTATCGCTAAGTTTGGCTTTATCCGCCGGCAAACAATTGAGATAAATATCAACCGTATCGAAAGTATTTCGGTAAATCAAGGTTTTTGGGGCAGGATTTTCAATTATGGCTCCGTAGTGGTCAGAGGGACGGGCGGCAGTCATGCTCCGATTCCTTATATCGCTCGACCAATGGAGTTCCGTCAACAATTCAATGATTTTATAGATAACGAAATTGGTGGTGGCTCGAAAAATCAAATTGAATTAAAACCGCCTGCCGTTTGAGGTGGGTGGAAACGGTGGTTTTTGTTTTATATAGCCCAATTACTTTATTTTCGATACGCAATACCTATTGCCGTCATTTCCGCGCAGGTGGGACTGACGAGGTTGGAAGCCTTGAAATATCGAAAGTTAGTTATGTTTGCTATAGCAAAATTGTAATTAAATATTTATTTCTATCGATCCGAATATGAAAAGGCCGTCTGAAACTTTGGGTTTCAGACGGCCTTTAAATTAAGACGATTAAACAGCGGCAACGGTAAAGCGTTCAAACAAATGCGCTTTGTTTTCCACATCGTCGGCGATGGCGACTGCCAAATCTGCCACGCTGATGCCTGCCGGAATTTCGCCGTCCATCAGCAAATCATCTTTGCCCAAGCGGTATTTGCCGGTTTTGTCTTCGCTGAAGCCGCCGTCCGTGCCCAGTCGTGCCGGAGGGGAAACGAAAGACCAGTTCACGTCGCGGCGCGGCAGGAGTTCTGCCAAAAGATGGCGTGCGGCATTGGCGCCGTCAAAAATTTCTTTCGGGAAGTCAGGCGTATCGATAACTTGCAAACCGGGTGCCACATACAGGCTGCCTGCGCCGCCGACGATTAAGAGATATGGCACTTGCGCTGCTTTTGCCGCTTCGACAATATTGTTTGCGCCGCGTGTGAAATCCGCGCCGATGTTGGGATTGTTCCAACCCGGGTTGAAGGCGCTGACTACGGCATCAAAACCGGCCAGTTTGTCGGCAAAATCTGCTGCGTTGACATCTGCGGAGACAGCGGCAACATTTTGCGCTTGGAAAACTTTGTCCGTATTGCGGGCGAAAGCAGTCACTTCATGACCGCGGCCTGCCAATTCTTGAACGACTGCGTTGCCGACATAACCTGTTGCACCGATAACTGCGATTTTCATATTTGACTCCTTGTGGGATGTGATTGATTAGATGAGTGCATTGTAAGGCCGTCTAAAACGCTTGATAATCCCTGTTTTACTGTTATGATTGTGAAGTTAAACTAAACAATTATTTCCAAATGCAAGACATCAAACCCCTGCTTGTTTTCGCTACCGTCCTCGAACACGGCAGCATGAACGCCGCCGCTGCCGCGCTGGGCATGACGCCGTCGGCGGTCAGCCAGCACATCAACCGCCTCGAAGCCCTGCACGGCATCAAGCTGTTAAACCGCAGCACGCGCAGCCTTGCGCCTACCGATGCCGGCCGCGCCTTGGGCGAATACTGCCTCCGCCTCGCCGCCACGCTTGCCGATACGCGTACCGTTATCGACAATCTGAAAACAGAACCCGTCGGCGAATTGCGGATTTCCTTGACTTCCACGGTCATTGAATCTCGCGCTTTTCAGACGGCGTTTGCAAGATTGCAAACCGAGTTCCCAAAAATCCGCCCCGTCCTCAATTTCAGCGATACCTTGGACGACCTGCAACACAATCAGACCGACATCGCCATACGCGGCGGCGACCGGGCTTTGGACGATCCTAACTTGGTTGCGCGCCATCTCGTGACTTGGCCGTATATGATTTGCGCCGCGCCCGATTATCTCGACCGGCATCCACCCATCACCCATCCTTCTCAGCTTCATGCGCACCGCTGGCTGCATTTTTTACCTGTCCGCACGACCTTGCAAAATGGTGAAGAAAGCTATTTCCTTGACGTCGCCGACAGCATTGCCTGCACGCATCTTGCCGCCGCTTGTAGCCTGACCGAAAGAGGTTTCGGTTTGTCTTTGCAAGTGGGCGGCGAAGTGAGGGAGAAAATTGCACAGGGCCGTCTGAAAGTGGTTTTGCCGGAATGGACATTGCCGCCGGTTAGCCTTTATTTGGTGACGCCTTATCGTGTGCAGTCTGCCAAAACCGAGGCTGCCGTGCGCATTTTTACCGAGAGTTTTGCCAAGGAAGGGGATTTATGAACGCGGAAAATTGGAGCGTTTACCTGATTTTGTGCGAAAACGGCGCGTTTTATTGCGGCATCAGCAACCGTCCGCAAGAGCGATTTGCGGCGCATTTGTCAGGAAAAGGTGCGAAATACACGCGTTTGAACAAGCCTGTCGAGATGCGCATCGTTTCAGACGGCCTGAACAAAAGTGAAGCGCTGAAAGAGGAAATCGGCATTAAGAAATTGACGGCAGAGCAGAAGCGGGGATTGTGGGCGGAAGCTGAAACATTGGCAAAAGGTTAATGGCGGCATAAATTTTAGTCGGGATATGAACAACCACATAAACAAGTAAGCCTGCTGGTGTCTTTTGCATAGGTAAGCGTCAAATATTTATTAACATGATTCAAAAAGGCCGTCTGAAACCTGATTGGGGTTCAGACGGCCTTTTTAGGATAAGAGGCGGTTTAATGCTTATGGTATTATCTGGAAAGTTTGTAAAAAATTGAATTTAAAAAGAAACATTAAAAATTAAGATTATAACTGATTGAACAATAAAATGAAAATTATCACGCCAAATGACAAATGAGCGTGGATTTCTATCTGAGTAGAGGTGTGGTGTCAATATGTTTTTCCTGTTTTTGTGAAAAAATCTGATTTATGCCAATATTTATTATAGTGTAGGTCGAAGGTATTAGTTTATATGCTAGAATTTTTAAGCTGTTTATATAAAACAGTGATTTAAACTAAAACTAAGGAAAGACAGAACATGAACAAATTACTGATTGCCGTAATGATGATGGCTGGTTTGACAGCTTGTTCCCAAGAGGCTAAACAGGAGACTCAAGAGACTGCTCAAGCCGTTGCATCTGAAGTTAAAAACGAAGTTGCTTCTGCTGCCGATGCTACTGCATCTGCTGCTCAAGAAGCTGCCGATAAAGTTGAAACTGCCGCCAGCAAAGCAGAGGAAGCCGCTAAACCTGAAGAAGCCGCCAAGCCTGAAGAGAAAGCCGAAGCGCCTGCCGCTGAAGCCAAGCCTGCCGAATCCGCCAAAGTGGACGGCAAAGCTGTTTTTGAAGCGAACTGTAAAGCATGCCACGGCGGCTTGATTCCCGGCGCTCCGGCCGTAGGCAAAAAAGAAGACTGGGCGCCTCGCATTAAACAAGGCAAAGACACCTTGCACAAACACGCCCTCGAAGGCTTCAATGCCATGCCTGCCAAAGGCGGCAACGGCAGCCTGAGCGACGACGAAGTGAAAGCCGCAGTTGACTACATGGCCAACGAATCCGGCGCTAAATTCTAAATTATGCCGATTGAAACGCACCTTGTCACAAGGTGCGTTTTTTATGGGCAGGCGGATGAAAGTTGAAATAGGGCCGATAAACAGGCAAAGGCCGTCTGAAACATTTTATTTTGAAGCGCAATCGGCTACAATCAGGCGAATTATTTTATGCAGGAGCAAACCATGATCAATCCACACGACAACGTAGATGCCGGCGAAATCGCCAAGTTCAGCCAAATCGCCGACAAATGGTGGGATAAAAACGGCGAATTCAAGCCCCTGCATGACATCAACCCCTTGCGCCTCGACTATATCGACGGCTATGCCGGATTGGCAGGCAAACGTGTGTTAGATGTAGGCTGCGGCGGCGGTATTTTGTCGGAAAGCATGGCCAAACGCGGCGCAGAACACGTGACCGGCATCGATATGGCGGAAAAATCCCTGCAAACCGCCGCTGCCCATGCGGCCGCTCAACATGTTGCCAATGTCGATTACCGCTGCATCCGCGTCGAAGACCTCGCCGCCGAAGAGCCGCACAGCTTCGACGTGGTAACGTGTATGGAAATGATGGAACACGTTCCCGATCCGTCCGCCATCGTTCAAGCCTGCGCGAAACTGGTCAAACCCGACGGCATGGTGTTTTTCTCCACCATCAACCGCAATCCCAAATCTTATCTGCATCTGATTGTTGGTGCGGAATATCTGTTGAAATTCGTCCCCAAAGGCACGCACGACTGGAAAAAATTCATCACACCGGCAGAACTTGCGCGCATGTGCCGCCAAGCCGGATTGGATACCGTCGGCAGTAAGGGCATGACCTATAATTTGTTGAGCGGCCGTTATTCCCTGTGCGACTCGACCGAGGTCAACTATATGGTGGCCTGCCGTCCGGCGTAAGGTTCCACAGATAAAAAAAACACACGGGCTTGCCCGATATTTGAAACGGTATATCGAAAGCAACTTAATTCAAATATCGGTAAGGCAAATCAGGCCGTCTGAAAAGAAAAAAGGCATGTGCGATACATGCCTTTTTTGTACGTGCAGAGAAGTTGTCGCCCTTATTCCGTCCAAGACGAATACGGATGTTTGCTCAGATACGCATTGGTGAATTTACCGTCTGCCGTGATTTCCTTGCCCAGCCAAGACGGTTTGGGAAACTCGGTATCTTCAGACGGCAATTCGATTTCCACCACAATCAATGGCGCATTGTCGCCGAAATATTCGTCGATTTCATACACAAAGCCTTCAAATTCGACCCGATAGCGGTATTTTTCCATTTTAAATGGGCACATATCCGCCATCATTGCTTGCGCGTGAGCCAGTGGGATTTCGTATTCAAACTCGCTGCGCGTCATGTCGGAAATATAGCCTTTCAGGGTCAGCCATGCTTGCGAACCGATAATCCGCACACGGATGGTGCGCTCTTTTTCCACGCTCAAATAGCCCTGTTGCAACACCAGCGGCTCGCTTGCCGCTTCGCGCCAACTGTCATCCGCTAGCAAAAAGCGGCGTTCGATTTCGACCGTCATGAATTCTTTCCTTATTTACCAAACAGGCCGTCTGAAGATTAAAACGGCTTGAAAACCACCATATAAAGCGCGGCCACCATCATCAATACGGGGAGTTCGTTGAATACCCGATACCAGCGGTGCGAATACACATTGCTGCCGTTTTGAAAACGGCGCAGCAGCAGACCGCAATAAAGCTGGTAAGCCAAGAGCAGCAGACCGCACAATAATTTAACCGCCAGCCAGCCGTTGCCCCACCAATTGTTTACAAACCCGATGGCCGCGCCGAATATCAGCGTTCCCCAGCCCAAAGGCGACATAAAGCGGTACAGCCGCCGCGACATATCCGTCAGCCGTACATATTCCACGCTGCCGGGCTCTAATTGCGCCAGATTCACATAAATCCGCGGCAGATAAAACAGTCCGGCAAACCAAGAAATTACAAAAAATACATGCAGCAGCTTAAACCACAAATACATTTCAGACGGCCTCAAAACCTAAAGCCATTATTTTATCCGCAATACTGCTTAAGCTAAAACAAAATAGTCAAAACAATCCGATTTAGTGCGCTGCAACAATGTGTTGCAGGCACAAATTTACCCAAAAACCAAATTGTAAATTCCGCAATAATATGCAAATTAAGATATGCACAATGCAAAAAACTTGCTAAAATTCTATGCTATTTAATTATAAAAACATTATGGACGGAAAACATGAAACAATTTGAAATCAGCAACAGCGTCAGGAAAGAGCTTAGCAACTACCTGAATACGCGCAATCTAAACCTCAAAACCGCCATGGACAACGAAACAACCAATGGCGAAGTTGCGGCCATCGTTCACGCAGGATTGCCGGCGATGATTCGGAAAATCTATTCTTTGGAAAAAATGAAAACCTTTTTCTGGACGAAAAAAGATTTGATGATGGAATTTATCAATATGCGCTTGGCTGCCGGCGATAAAAAGAGCAAAAACTCATTTTAGCGTTGGGCAGGGGGAGATAGGAGTTTGAAATGCGGACTTCTATTTTTCTCGAAGTCTTGTTAGGGATAGGGCTTACTTATTGTTCCTAATCAGTTTTGACAACCGAAAGGCCGTCTGAAATTCAAATGATAGGGCATGGGAACATGCCCTGTTTTTATGGGCGGCTTGTTTGCATTGGAGAAATATTGAGCTTAGCAATCGTTGCGGCGTTCCGCGTTGGGTGGTTTTATCGGCTGAATATTTTTATATTTTTTTTGCTAAACATATTGAATGGATTATAAAAAGGCCGTCTGAAACATTTCAGACGGCCTTTAGCTTTGAATCAGCAATTAAAACGGCGGATTTTCAAATCAAGCAGCGTTGTCAAAACCGCTGTGGCGGAGCAGGGCATCCAGGCTTGGTTCGCGGCCGCGGAAGGCTTTGAAGGATTCGGCTGCGCTGCGCGAACCGCCTACGGCCAGTATTTCTTTCCAGAAGCGGCGGCCGGTTTCGGCAACGTCGTCGCTTTCTTCAAAAGCGGCGTAAGCGTCTGCACTCAAAACTTCCGCCCATGCGTAGCTGTAATAGCCTGCGGCGTAGCCGCCGGCGAAGATATGGCTGAAGCTCAAGGCGAAGCGGTTGTATGCCGGCGGCTGGGTCACGGCGACTTCTTGACGCACTTTGTCCAAGATTTGCGGCCATTCTTTCAGACGGCCTTCATCTTCCTGATGGTAAATTTCCATGTCGAAGAGGGCAAATTCCATTTGACGGACGAGGAACATACCGCGTTGGAAGTTTTTGGCTGCGTGCATTTTGTCGAACAGCTCTTTCGGTAATACCGCGCCGGTTTCTTCGTGCGAGGACATTTGCGCCAATACGTCATATTCCCAAACGAAGTTTTCCATGAATTGGCTAGGCAGCTCGACCGCGTCCCATTCGACGCCGTTGATGCCTGATACGCCCACTTCGTCAACTTGGGTCAACAAGTGGTGCAGACCGTGGCCGGTTTCATGGAAGAGGGTAATGATTTCGTCGTGGCTCAAACGCGCTTCTTTGTCGCCAACCGGCGGGGTGAAGTTGCAGACGAGGTAAGCAGTCGGCAGTTGCAGCGTACCGTCGGCAAAACGGCGGCGGCTTTTGTAGCCGTCCATCCATGCGCCGCCGCGTTTGCCTTCGCGTGCGTATAAGTCCATGTAAACGCCGCCGATGGTTTGGCCGTCTTGTTTCAGCTCGAAATAGCGCACGTCTTTGTGCCAAACGGGGACGGTTTTTTCAGCCAGCTCGATGCCGTAGAGTTTTTTGATTTGGGCAAACAGGCCTGCCAATACTTTGCTGATAGGGAAGTATTTTTTCACTTCGGTTTCGCTGAAGGCGTATTTGGCTTGGCGCAGTTTTTCGGCGGCATAGCTCAAATCCCAAGATTGCGGATCTTCGATATTCAGGCTCTCGCGTGCAAAGGCTTTAATTTCGGCAAAGTCTTTTTCGGCAAACGGTTTGGCGCGGCGGGCAAGGTCGTGCAGGAAGTTGAGGACCTGTTCGGGCGTGTCCGCCATTTTGGTTGCCAGCGACAGCTCGGCGTAGTTTTTGAAACCGAGCAGTTTGGCGGTTTTCAGTGCGTTTGCAAGCGTTTGTTCGACATTGGCCGTGTTGTCGAATTTGCCTTCGTCAGACAATTCACTGGCACGGGTAACGTAGGCGCGGTAGATTTGTTCGCGCAGTTCGCGGTTGTCGGCGTATTGGATAACGGCGAGGTAGTGCGGAATCTGCAGGCCGATTTTGTAGCCTGTTTTGCCTTCACTTTGCGCGGCGGCGGCAAACATGGCGATGGAGTCTTCGGGGATGCCGGCAAGCGGCGCGGCATCGTCAAAGTAAATGCCGAAAGCGTCGGTCGCGTCTTGGATGTTTTGTGCGAATTTGGCACCCAGTTGCGCACCTTCGGTTTGCAGTTGCGCCAGTTCTGCCTGCTGTTCGGGCGGTAATTCGGCACCGCTGAGGACGAAGTCGCGCAAATCGTGGTTGAGCTTGGTTTGCTGCGCAGGGGAGAGGGTGTTGAATTCGGCAGAATTTTTGATGATTTTGAAGCGGTTGTACAACTCGATGTCTTGACCGATTTCGGTAAAGAAAATGGTGATTTCAGGCATCAATTCGTTGTATACGGCACGCAGCTCGGGCGTATCGACCACGGAGTTGAGATGGGAAACCACGCTCCAAATGCGGCCGACGCGTTCGGTAATGTCGGTCAGTTTTTCGACGGTGTTGGCCCAGTCGGTGTGCGTTTGCGCTTTGATGGCGGCGATTTGCTCGCGCGCTTCGGCGATGGCGGTTTGCAGGGCGGGTTTGATGTCTTCGGTTTTGATTTGGTCGAAACGGGGTTCTTCGCCCAAGTGGAGCAGGACGTTGTCGTTCATATGGTTTCTCCTGAATAAGATGGATTCAGACGGCCTTGTGGCCGTCTGAAAAGAAAACGATAGGCGTTATATGGTGGCAGACAGGCAGAATTAAAGTATTCCGCCTGCCTGTCGGCCAATCTTATTCTGCGCCGCGCGGATTGGCGTGCAATGGCGCAGCCAGCTCGAGGCGCATGGTGGTGCCTTCTGGGGCATAAACCGCATTGGCAACATTGGTTTGCAGGGATTCGGCAAACGAGCCGCGATACACTTTTGCGCCTTGGTGGGTCAGGTTGGATTGTACGTCGACGTACACTTCGCCGCCGATTTGACGCCAGAGGTAGCAGAAGGTGTAGTCTTCGGACAGGTAGCGTTTGCTTTCAGGATCGACCATGCAGTCGAAGAAGCGGTAGTGCAGGCCTTTGTTTTCCGGGCTGTAGTCGCTGTCGGAGACGTAGTTCAACTCGGGGTAGGCCTCTATCATTTTTTCAAATACGCTACGTTTGATAACCATGAAGCCGGTTGGCGCGTCATGAACTTTCATGAAGCCTTCTTCATCCACTTTCAGGACGATTTCACCGTTTTCGTTTTTGTCGTTGGTGTTGACGGTGTAAGAAGTGTACATGCGCTCAAAATCGGCTTGGGTCATGCCGGCCGGAAGGCCTGCTTCAGGCCAATTCTCGCGTTTGAGCGGATAAACGCCGGCTACAACGTCTTTGTCTGCCAAAAGCAGGCGGTAGAATGAATCGGGAGAGAAGCCGATGTCGGAGTCAATCCAAAATAAATGCGTCCATTCTTTGTTTTCCAAAAATCTGGCCACGCAGTTGTTGCGTGCGCGCGTAATCAGGCTTTCTCCGCGCTGCATCATCACTTGAAGCGGCAGGCCGAGGGAGGCGTTGGTGTGGACGATGTTTAGAAGTGAGAGGGTATAGTTGTGGAAATATTTGCCGTCATGGCTGGGGGTCATGATTACAGGGTACATTTCGGCAAGGGCTGATTCGGGCAACATGAGTTTTCCTTATTGTTGATTGTGAATTTGGGTATTGTAAGGGATTTGATAGTATATATAAACTGGGCTATTTTAATTTATTGATTAATCGGCATTGCGTGCGCAAGAATTCGTCCAAAACCGCCTGTTGGATTTCCAAACGTTTGGCCACGGGCGAGGCAAAGCGCACAATGATGTTGTACACCTTGTCATCATGTGGCACGCGGGATACACGCGGCTGGGCGGCGGGTGTGATAAACAATTTTTGGGTTTGCACGTTTTCCAAATGCTGCTTGATGGCAGGGACATAAGGCTCGCACAATGGCTCAAGAACATCTTTCAGACGGCCGATGATTTCGTCCGAATCCAAATGAATCGGTACGGGAATTTCCATCGTATGAATCACATAATCGCCCAAAATATTGTCGCGACGCACGGGGTGGCTCAGAAGCAGGCTGTTGGGAAACGAGAGCGTTTTGCCGGAAAGCTGGCCAATCAACGGATTGGGGCCTATTTGCATCATCAGTGTGTTCAGCATATTGATATCGACCACCCGTCCGCGCAGGCCGTTGATTTCGATATAGTCGCCGATGGAATATTGTTTGGTTACCGAGCGCAGGATGCTGCCGGACAAACACATAATCAGCTCTTTGGTTGCCACCACAATCGCCGCGGCCACTGCAAACATCGACAAGGCCAAAGTTTGAATCTGCGCCGCCCAAATCATCGCCAGCCCGAGCAGGATCAGCAACATGGTCACGTTGCGGCTGAACACCAGCGAGCGGCGTTTGTTTTCAATGCTCAAATCCGGATGGCTGCGAAAATGCGCCGAGAGCAAAATGCTGCGCCCGGCAATGACGGCCACAATCATCAATACCGACATCAATGCCGATTTAATGATTTCTTCACTGACAGGCAAAGCGTTCAGCCATTCATGCATGGTGTTCCACATAATCCTGTTTCCTTTCCCTTCTTAGGTCGTCTGAAAACCCACGCGTTCAAAAATTTCTGCCGCACACGCTTCCGATACCGCAAACAAAGTTGCCACGCTGCCCAAAGCCCGTTGCGTAGCCGCACTCAAATCATCACGGCACACTTCGCCCAGCCACTCAACCGGCCGCACCAGCGACATTTTTTCATCGTCCCATTGCGGACAATGTACCGCGCCGCCCGTAATCCTGCCGACCCGATAACGGCGCAAAGCAGGCGAGTAGGTCAGTACGGCATCTCCATCAGCCAATTCGTTGACAAACCGCCACATCTGAGCCGCACCCGATTGCGCCGTTCTCAATTTCACATCCGGCACAGCCGAACGGTAAATATCCGTCAGTTCCTCACGGCCAAAACCCTTGGTCGCCGCTTCGGCCAGCATAGGCCAGGCCAACGCCGCCACACTGCGTTCAAAAAATACATCATAAAGCGCACCTTGCGTGCTGCGAACCATATAAAGTCTGGCTTGTTTTCCCATTGCAGTACCTGTTTGTTTGAAGGATTCATCCCTTGGTTTCAATATTACCCGTTACGGCTGAAAAATTCGATATTTTGAATTATCGGAAGGGTTTGAAGTTTTCGCTGAAAATAAATGAATTATAAATAAAAGGCCGTCTGAAAAATAAAATAGTCTGATATATCAACAGATGATATATCGTAACAATATATTAATAACTGTAAAATTTTTTACGTTTGCATCAAAAAAAGATAAGATAAAAAAATCAATCGCGAAAGATTGCTATTCACTGAACATTAGGAGAGAAAAAATGACCTGTAAAACCCACGAACATCATGACCACGTTCACGGCGCAAACTGCGGCCACACTGCCATCAAACACGAAGGTCACGTCGATTATCTGCACGACGGCCACCTGCACCATGAGCACAACGGTCACTACGACGAACACGCCCTGAGTGTCAATGAAACCAATCCTGACGGCTGCCATCCGGTTGACACCTGCCACGGCCACGTTCACGGCGAAGGTTGCGGCCACGAAGCCGTACCGCACGGTGATCACGTTGACTACATCGTCAACGGCCGTCTGCATCACCAACACGGCGATCACTGCGACGACCACGGCCCGGTTGAAATCGTTAAATAAAACTGTTTTTCAGACAGCCTTTAATATGGGGCTTCTATAGAAAAAGGGGGTGTATTTTCACCCCCTTTTCATATATATTGTCGTACCGTACACTAAAACAACCATTATTATGTTTGACATCATATTTGTATTGGTATTCGGCAGGCTCCAAGCCTCCGGAACGCTGAATTTCCCCGATAGGCTTTATCCCATCTGGAAATGGGCGGTAGGCGCAGGGATGTTTTATGCCGTGATAGGGACAATGCTGGGATACGTTTTCTACGGTTCCTTCTCCCTCGTCAGCTTTTTGCTGACTACTGTCTTGTCATCCGCCTGGTTCTCCTTGTATTTCAAACTGCTGCGGCTTACCGCCTCAAAAACTGTACTGAACCAATGTATTTACTGGGTGCTCGGCATTGTTTCGGCATTGTCGCTCCCCTTTGTTGTGGCCTATCTTTCCTTATTGGTCAAAGGCTTTGTGCAATAAACTTTTCAGATAATCTCTCTATATAATAAGGTCGTCTGAAAGCCTGGATCTTTATTTGATTTATGTTTTTAAAGCGTTTTTTAAATTAAAGGCCGTCTGAACGTGTGGTTTCAGACGGCCTTTAATTTTACCAATTTACACGAACAGCCCTACTGCCGAGCAATGTTTCCAGTTCGTCAAACAAGGCGGTGCTTGGCGTTACCATCCATTTTGGCGCAATTTTCAATTTGCCCGATGCTTTGCCGTTGCTGTACGACAGTTGCAGCGGAATGTGCGACGTGTCGGGCATGCGGTGTGCGGTGAGGATGGCGGCGAGGCGCGTGATGTCGTGGCCGGGTGCGAGGGCGAGGCTGAGGCTGCGGGCGTAGCGTTCGCGCGCCATTTGCAGGGTCATGACTTGATTTGCCATGATGCGCAACCCGTCGCCGCCGCCGTAGTCGTCGCGGCTGACTTTGGATTCGATAATCAGCACTTGGTCGGACTTGAGGTAATCGGCGCAGTTTTCCAGCGTGTGGCCGCTGACCATGATTTCCACCAGTCCGCTCAAATCTTCGAGGCTGACGAAGGCGATTTTGCCGCGTTTGCCCATCATGGTGCGCACGGCGGTAACGAATCCGGCAAGGCGCACGCTGTCTTGCGGTTTCAGACGGCCTAATTTGGTCGGGGCGATTTGACGGACTTCTTGGGCATACGGGCCGAACGGGTGACCGGACAGATAAAAGCCGATGACGGTTTTTTCTTCGGCGAGTTTTTCCGATTCGCTCCACATGGGCGCGTCGACAAGCTGCACCGGTTCGATGGCGTCTTCCATCATGTCGAAAAGCCCGCCCTGATTGGCGTTGGCGGCTTTTTGGTCGGCGTTGTTCATGGCGAGGTCGATGTTTGCCAAGAGCATGGCGCGGTTGGGTTCGATGCTGTCGAACGCGCCGCCACGTATCAGGGCTTCGAGGGTGCGGCGGTTCATGTGCTCTTTGCCGACGCGCTCGCAGAAGTCCAAGAGGCCGGTAAATTTGCCGCCGCTTTGCCGCGCGGCGATGATGGATTCGACGGCGGCTTCGCCAGTGCCTTTAATCGCGCCGAGTGCGTAGCGGATTTTCATGTTCGGATACGGCGTGAAGCGGTAGTCGGATTCGTTGATGTCGGGCGGCAGGAACTCGATGCCGTTGGCGCGGCAGTCGTCGTAGAAATGCTTGAGCTGGTCGGTGTTGTCCAATTCAGACGACATGGTTGCTGCCATAAATTCGGCGGGGTAATGGGCTTTGAGCCATGCGGTCTGGTAGGAAATCAGGGCGTAGGCGGCAGCGTGGGATTTGTTGAAACCGTAGCCGGCGAATTTTTCCATGTAGTTGAAGATTTCGTCGGATTTTTCGCGCGAAATGCCTTGTTTCGCCGCGCCTTCGGCGAAGATTTCGCGGTGTTTCACCATTTCTTCGGGCTTTTTCTTACCCATGGCGCGGCGCAGCAAGTCCGCGCCGCCGAGCGAGTAGCCGCCGATAATCTGCGCCGCCTGCATCACTTGTTCCTGATACACCATAATGCCGTAGGTCGGCGCGAGGATGCCTTCGAGCAGCGGGTGGATGTATTGGAATTCCTGACCCTTCATACGCGCGACGAAGTCGGGGATGTTGTCCATCGGGCCGGGGCGGTAGAGCGATACGAAGGCGATGAGTTCTTCAAACTTGGTGGTGTGCGCCGTTTTCAGCATTTTTTTCATGCCGGTTGACTCGAACTGGAAGACGGCGGTGGTGTTCGCATCGCGGAAGATTTGGTAGGCGGCCTGGTCGTCAAGCGGAATCTTGCCGACATCGACGATATCGCCGGTGGTGTTTTTGATGTTGTTCTGCGCCATTTCGATAATGGTCAAGTTGCGCAGACCCAAAAAGTCGAATTTCACCAAACCCACGTCTTCCACGTCGCCCTTGTCGTACATGGATACGGGCGAGGCGGATTCGTCTGCTTGATACACGGGGCTGTAATCGGAAATCTTGCCCGGCGCAATCAACACGCCGCCCGCGTGCATACCCAGACCGCGCGTCAAATCTTCCAGCTTTTTCGCCAGCGTAATCAGTTCGTCCGCTTCTTCAGCTTCGATTAATTCCTGAATCTGCGGCTCGGCCTCCATGGCTTTTTCCAAACTCAGGGGTTTATTGGCCTCCAACGGAATCAGCTTGGACAGTTTGTCGCACAGCATAAACGGCAGCTCCAGCACGCGCCCCACGTCGCGGATCACCGCTTTGGACGACATCGTGCCGAAGGTGACAATCTGGCTGACCGCTTCCGCACCGTATTTCTCGCGCACATATTCAATCACGCGGCCGCGGTTTGCCTGACAGAAGTCCACGTCGAAGTCAGGCATGGAAACGCGTTCAGGGTTTAAGAAACGTTCGAACAGCAGCGCGTATTTCAACGGGTCGAGGTCGGTAATCTTCAGCGAATACGCCACCAGCGAGCCTGCGCCCGAACCACGACCCGGTCCTACCGGACAGCCGTGTGTTTTCGCCCAGTTGATAAAGTCTTGTACGATAAGGAAATAGCCGGGGAATTTCATCTGGATGATGATGTTCAACTCAAAATCCAAACGTTCCTGATATTCCGGCATTTTTGCCGCACGCTCCGCCTCGTCGGGATAAAGCTGAACCATGCGTTCTTGCAAGCCTTCGTTGGAGAGCTTGATCAAATAATCATCCAGCGACAGGCCGTCTGGAGTAGGGAAGAGCGGCAGGAAGTTTTTGCCCAATGTGATGTGCAGATTGCAGCGTTTGGCAATTTCTACTGTGTTTTCGAGGGCTTCAGGCAAATCGGAGAAACGCTCCAGCATCGTTTCCGGCGGAATGAAAAACTGGCTCGGCGTGAAATCGCGCGGACGTTTCTTGTCCGTCAGCACCCAACCGCCCGCGATGCACACCCGCGCCTCGTGCGCGTTGAAATCGTCGCTGCTCATAAACTGGGTCGGATGCGTCGCCACTACCGGCAAACCCAGTTCCTCCGCCAGCTTCACGCTGCCGGAAACGCAAGCCTCCCATTCGGGGCGTTCGGGCAGGCGTTGCAACTCTAAATAAAACGCATCGGGAAACCACGCCGCATACTTCAACGCTGCCGCCCGCGCCGCTTCTTCATTGCCGTTCAATAGATTCACGCCCACTTCGCCGTAATGCGCGCCGCTCAAACAAATCAAGCCGCTGTTGTCGCCGTTTGCCAGCCATTCGGGGTTGAGTTCCGCATGATGGATATTGCGGTCTTTGCCGACATAGGCCTCCGTCAAAAGCTCGCTCAAGCGCAGATAGCCCGCATCGTTGCGGATAATCAGCATGGCGCGAAACGGCTTGTCGGGCGCATTCGGATTGCCTATCCACACGTCCGCCGCGCCGATGGGCTTAATCCCTGCACCGCGGCAGGCTTTATAGAATTTCACCAAGCCGAATTCGTTCATCAAATCGCTGATGCCCAAAGCAGGCAAACCGTATTCCTGCGCTTTGGCAATCAGTTTTTTAATCCGCACCATACCGTCGGTAATCGAGAATTCGGTATGCAGGCGCAGGGGGATGTAGGTCGGCTCGGTCATGGCAAAATCGGCGTGAACAATAAAAGGCGTATTGTAGCAGGGTTGGCAGTTAAAGGCCGTCTGAAAACCAAATGTAATGGGGTTGGATAAAGCAAATAAAACAGAAGGGGGCTTTCTTTCAGACGGCCATGTTAAAATATCGCCATTATTGAAAAGGATTAAATGATGGAAGCAACTGTCTATCTTGAAGACAACGAATACATCGCGTTGTGCGACTTATTGAAATTGGCCGGCCTTGCCGAAAGCGGCGGACAGGCAAAAGCATTTATCGCCGAAGGGCTGGTGTTGCGCAACGGCGAAACCGAAACCCGTAAGACCGCCAAAATACGCGGCGGCGAAGTGATTGAGTTTGACGGCGCACGCTTGGAAATTGCCGATGGATACGACCCTGAAGAATAAAGCCGAAGCCATCTTGGGCGAACCGCTTTTAGACGAACCTGTCCGCCCCGAGTCGTGGGAATGTTGCGGCAGCGAATGTGGTGATGCCTGTATTCAGACAATGTATTGGGTGGAAAAAGCCCAATATGACGCGCAACAGCGGAAATTGAAAGAAGCAGGTTGGACTGATGGCGAAGATGGTGCAAAGGCCGTCTGAAAAAGGTTTAGTTGAATAACACCATGCTTTTTAAGAATTTTCACTGATACGTCGTTGTTTTTAGTTTGCGATAAGAAAATAAAAAAAAACGCAATAAAAAAGGGTATGCGTATACATACCCTTTGAAAGTTAGATAGAAAACGGCATTATGGAAAACAAATGACGGAATAAGATTTGCGGTTGGTCAACTCATCTCATTCCGCCTTGTTTTACAATCACTCAGGCGATGTTTCGCCCGCAAGATTTTCGATTTCTTCGCGATGCGCGTCAAACCATGAGCCGACCACTTGATTGACTTCGTCCATGCCTTGCTTTTTCAGGCTGGAGAACAGTTGAACGCTGATTTTTTGGCGCTCGGTGTAGGGTTTGAGTGATTTTTTAACCGCCGCCAAAGTTTTAATCTGGTCGTTTTTAGACAGCTTGTCTGCTTTTGACAGCAGGATATGCACAGGACGGCCGGTGATGTGGAAGAAGTCCAGCATTTGAATGTCTAAAGCTTTGAGCGGATGGCGCGAGTCCATAATCAAAATCAGGCCGATCAGTTGGCGGCGTTGTTGCAGGTAGTCGCCCAAGAGTTTGACCCAGTGCGCACGAATGGCCTCCGGTACTTGCGCGTAGCCGTAGCCGGGCAAGTCGACCATGAAATTGCCGTTTTCCAGCTCAAAGAAATTGATGTGTTGGGTGCGGCCCGGTGTTTTGGAAACGTAGGCAAGACGCACATGATTGGTTAAAGTATTGATGGCGCTGGATTTGCCGGCATTGCTTCGGCCGACAAAGGCAATCTCGGCCGGCGTGTTGGGCAGGTCTTTCAGATGGTTGACCGTAGTAAAAAATTTGGCGTTTTGAAAAAGGTTCATCAGCATTTCCTTGCATGGAAACAAAACTGCAACATCATAATTTGTATCGGGCATTTATGTTGCAGCAGTTTGGTAATTTGAGTAGTAATTTAATGTAAACTTGGTATAGAATAGCACGTTTATAGAATTATCGGTTTTAATCGGGAAAATTCCCCGGTATTTGAGTATAAAAAAGGCATTGACGCGGTACGCAATGCTGTAATCAGGAGCACTCCATGAAACGATTGACTTTATTGGCCTTGGTATTGGCTGCCGGTGCGGTTTCCGCTGCCCCTAAAGCAGATGCTGAAAAAGGCAAACAGGTAGCGACTACTATCTGTGCGGCGTGTCACGCAGCCGATGGTAACAGCGGTATCGCAACTTATCCTAAACTGGCAGGTCAGGCCGCGGCCTACACCTACGGTCAAACCATGGCCATCAAAGACGGTACCCGTACCCACGGTGCTGCCGGCGTGATGAAACCGATGGTGATGAACTTGTCCGAACAAGACATCCGCGACGCTGCCGCCTACTATGCCAAACAACAAGGCAAACCGGGCGAAGCCAATCCTAAAGAAAACCCAGAGCTGGGCGCGAAAATCTATCGCGGCGGCCTGAGCGCTAAAAAACTGCCGGCATGTATGTCTTGCCACGGTCCTAGCGGCGCAGGTATCCCTGGCGGCGGTACTGAAATCCAAGCCTATCCTCGTCTGGGCGGCCAGCACAAAGCTTACGTTGTCGAGCAAATGAAAGCTTACCAATCCGGCCAACGCAAAAACGCCATCATGGCCGATATTGCCAACCGCCTGAGCGAAGAAGAGTTGAACGCAGTAGCCAACTTCATCCAAGGTTTGCACTAATTTCGTTTTGAAACGAGCTTATTGATACAGGCCGTCTGAAAACCCTTCAGACGGCCTTAGCCAATATATGCCGATAAGCCTGATTGGTTTTTTCAAATAGCGACAGCAAGATTTTGACTACAATATGCAGTATTCTTCCTTTCGCATCATAACGTCCATCGTAGCCCGATTGATTGGGTTGTTCAAAGCCGACAGTTGAAACATGAGTAAATCTTCATCATCCGTCCCACTTATCCGTAGACCATGGTTTGCCTTTTTCAGCTCCATGCGCTTTGCCGTTGCTCTGCTCAGCCTGCTGGGCGTGGCTTCGATTATCGGTACGGTCTTGCAGCAAAACCAGCCACAAGTCGATTATTTGGTGAAATTCGGCCCGTTTTGGTCGCACATTTTCGGCTTTTTGGGCCTGTACGACGTGTACGCCTCGGCGTGGTTCGTTATCATCATGATGTTTTTGGTGATTTCCACCGGATTGTGCCTGATTCGCAATGTTCCGCCGTTTTTGCGCGAGATTCGTTCCTTTCGTGAAAACGCGAAGGAAAAATCATTGGCGGCAATGCGCCATTCCATCGTTTTAGACGGACAGGTGACGCCCGAAGTCGCGCAACGGTATTTGGAAGTACAAGGCTACGGCTGCAAAACCGTTACGCGTGAAGACGGTTCGGTTTTGGTGGCGGCGAAAAAAGGCGCGATGAACAAATGGGGCTATATCTTTGCCCATGCCGCGCTGATTGTGATTTGTTTGGGCGGTTTGATAGACAGCAATATCCTGCTGAAAATCGGCATGCTCACCGGCCAAGTCATGCCGGACAATACTGCGGTTTACGCCAAAGACTTTAAGCCCGAAAGCGTGTTGGGTGAATCCAACCTGTCGTTTAGGGGTAATGTCAATATCGCGGAAGGGCAGAGCGCGGATGTGGTGTTTCTCAATGCGGATAACGGCATGCTGGTGCAAGACCTGCCGTTTTCGGTCAAATTAAAGAAATTCCATATCGACTTTTACGATACCGGTATGCCGCGCGATTTCGCCAGCGACTTGGAAGTCACGGACAAGGCGACCGGCAAAGTCAGCGAACACACCATCCGCGTCAACCATCCTTTGACGTTGCACGGTATTACGGTTTATCAGGCAAGTTTCGCTGACGGCGGCTCGGACTTGACGTTTAAAGCGTGGAATCTAGCCGATGCCGACCGCACTCCGGTCAAACTTAAAGCGACTTCCATGCGCGAGTTTCCGCTGGATTTGGGCAAGACCTCTTATAAACTGGAATTCGACCAGTTTACTTCGATGAACGTCGAAGACATGAGCGAGCCGTCTGAAAAAGAGCAAAACCTGAAATCCGCCATTAATGATGTTCGCTCCGTCCGTCAAGAAGGCAAAAAATACACCAATATCGGCCCGTCTATCGTTTACCGCATCCGCGACAAAGCAGGGCAGGCGGTCGAATATAAAAACTATATGTTGCCGGTAAAACAAGATGAAGACTATTTCTTCATCACCGGCACACGCAGCGGCTTGGCGCAGCAATACCGCTGGTTGCGCATTCCGATGGATAAAAATGGCCAAATCGACACCTTTATGGCTTTGCGCCAATATCTGAAAGACGATGCGGCACGCCGTAAAACCGTTGCCAATGCCGTTAAAGGCGCGCCTGCCGAAATCCGTGAGCAATTCATGGCGGCGGCGGAAAACACCTTGTCGATTTTTGCTAAAGGCGGCTATTTGGCTTTGGACAAATTTGTTACCACCAATATTCCCAAAGACCAGCAGGAAAAAATGCAGGGCTATTTCTACGAGATGCTCTATGGCGTGATGAACGCCGCTTTGGAAGACACGATCAGTACATACAACCTGCCGGCTTGGCCGCAAGACGAAAAGCGCAACCGCTTCCTGCTGCATGCAATGGACGCGTACACCGGTTTGACCGAGTATCCTGCGCCGATGTTGCTGCAATTGGACGGCTATTCCGAAGTGCGTTCTTCCGGATTGCAGATGACCCGTTCGCCGGGCGCATTCTTGGTGTATCTGGGTTCAGTATTGCTGGTGTTGGGTACGGTGTTTATGTTCTATATTCGTGAAAAACGCGCTTGGCTGCTGTTTTCAGACGGCCGTATCCGTTTTGCCATGTCTTCCAGCCGCAACGAACGCGACTTGCAGAAAGAATTTCCGCAACACACACGGCAATTGCAGCAGCTTGCCAAGGATTTGAACCATGAATAACAAACATCAGGCCTTGCCCGAGCATGAGCTTCTGACACACAAATCATTTATCCGAAACCTCAACCTCTTCGACTGGGCATTCGCACTGCTGATTGCCATCGGTGCGTTTATTGCCCAAACCCAGGTCGGTCTGCACATGGACATCTACGAAATGGTGATTTTGTGGGCGAGTGCCGGTATTGCCGTTTTTCTGGGTTGGTTTTTCAAACCGATGCGCTGGTTTATCCCTGTGGGCGTGTGCCTGGCGTATTTGGCTGTTGATTTGTATGGCGGCGATATCAAACGCGCAGACGGCTTCCTGCTCAAATACCTGTTAAGCAGCCAGTCGGCGATTATGTGGCAATGCGCGTTTGTGTTCTTTGCCTTGTTTGCCTATATCGTCGGTGCGATAGCGGCGGTGCGCAAGAATGTGCCGACCAATACGCTTTTGGGCATGGGTACCGTGTTTGCGTGGGTTTCCGCGATGGCGGGCTTTGTCGGTTTGCTGGTGCGCTGGCATGAAAGCTATCTGTTGCGTCCCGATGCCGGCCATATTCCGGTTTCTAACCTTTACGAAGTATTCATCTTGTTCTTGGTCATTACGGCGCTGATGTACCTCTATTACGAAGGCCGTTTTGCCGTACAAAAACTGGGTGGCTTTGTCTTCAGCTTTATGGCGATTGTGGTCGGATTTGTCTTGTGGTACAGCGTTTCGCGCGAGGCGCATACCATTCAGCCGCTGATTCCTGCTTTGCAGTCTTGGTGGATGAAAATCCACGTTCCGGCCAACTTTATCGGCTACGGCGCATTCTGTATCGCCGCCATGCTGGGTATTGCCGAACTGTTGGCGCTCAGAAAAGAAGATGCGGGCAAAAAATCATGGCTGCCGCAATCTCAAGTCATTGAAGAAGTCATGTACAAAGCGATTGCCGTCGGTTTCCTGTTCTTCACGATTGCCACCATTCTCGGCGCATTGTGGGCGGCCGACGCGTGGGGCCGCTATTGGAGCTGGGACCCGAAAGAAACTTGGGCATTCATCGTTTGGCTGAATTACGCGGTCTGGTTGCATTTGCGGCTGGTGGCAGGCTGGCGCGGCAAAGTGTTGGCTTGGTGGGCGGTCATCGGCCTGATCATTACCGCCTTTGCCTTTATCGGCGTGAATATGTTCTTGAGCGGCCTGCATTCTTACGGCACTTTGTAAGCAGCCTATCCCACACTTTATTTCAGACGGCCTTTTTCCGTTTTCGGAGAAAACGCCGTCTGAATCGTTTTTAATCATTTTTTCAGACGGCCTCAAACCATGTTGGTATTAGGAATTGAATCATCTTGCGACGAAACCGGCGTTGCGCTCTACGATACTGAGCGCGGCTTGTTGGCGCATCATTTGCACACACAGATGGCGATGCATGCCGAATACGGCGGCGTTGTCCCCGAGTTGGCCAGCCGCGACCATATCCGCCGTGTCGTGCCGTTGACGCAAGGTTGCTTGAAGGAAGCCGGCGTTGGCTATGCCGATATTGACGCGGTTGCCTTTACGCAAGGCCCGGGCTTGGGCGGCGCATTGCTGGCTGGTTCAGGCTTCGCCAATGCCTTGGCATTTGCCATCGGCAAGCCCGTTATCCCTGTTCACCATCTTGAAGGCCATTTGCTCTCGCCCTTGTTGGCAGACGACAAGCCTGAATTTCCATTTGTTGCTTTGCTGGTGTCGGGCGGACATACGCAATTTATGGCTGTACGCGGTATCGGCGATTACACCTTGCTGGGTGAAAGTGTGGATGATGCGGCAGGCGAGGCATTTGATAAAACAGCCAAGCTCTTGGGCCTGCCTTATCCCGGCGGTGCCAAATTATCCGAGCTGGCCAAACTCGGTACGCCTGATGCCTTCACATTCCCACGCCCCATGCTCCATTCGCACGATTTGCAGATGAGCTTTTCCGGTTTGAAAACAGCCGTTTTGACCGCTGTCGAAAAAGTCTGTGCTGAAACCGGAAGCGATGAAATTTCGGAACAAACACGCAACGACATTTGCCGCGCTTTCCAAGATGCGGTAGTTGACGTATTGGCGGCCAAAGCCAAAAAAGCGTTGTTGGATACCGGCTTCAGAACTTTGGTGGTTGCCGGCGGCGTGGGTGCAAACTGGAAACTGCGCGATGAATTTTCGCGCTTAACCGTCAAAGTGCCGTCTGAAAAAGGCAAACCCAAACCGCAGGAAGAAAAAATCAATGTTTATTTCCCGCCGATGGCATACTGTACCGACAACGGCGCAATGATTGCCTTTGCCGGTGCGATGCGTCTTGCCGAGCGTCAGGCTGTCGGCGCATTCAATGTCAAACCGCGCTGGCCGCTGTCGGATATTGTGAAGCAGGGTTGATAATTAGACTGTTTCGGTGCAATGAAAGGCCGTCTGAAATGACGAATTTATCTAAAGGTTTGCTGGCGGCCATAACGTCCAATGCATTGTTTGCCATGCTGTTTCTGTACGGAGTATGGATGCAGCCGATGAGCGGCACGGAAATTTTTGCGTGGCGTATGGTGGCGATGCTGTCGGCTTTATGCGTGCTGATGACGATGGTCAACGGTTGGCAGGCGGCGGCGCGGTTTGCGAACAATATCGGCCGCGATTGGAAGCGGTGGCTGTTGATTGTATTGCCGACGCCGATATTTGCCAGCCAGTTGTGGCTTTTTGTCTGGGGGCCGGTCAACGGGGAAGGGGTAAACATCGCCATGGGTTATTTCCTGTTTCCTTTGGCGATGATGCTGGGTGGAAGGATTTGGTTTAAAGAGCGTTTAAACCGATTGCAGACGGTTGCCGTTGCGTTGGCATGTGCAGGCGTGGCATGTGAATTGGTACGGTCGGGTGCGTTTTCGTGGACGACTGTATGGGTGTTTGGTACTTATCCGTTTTATTATCTGCTGCGCCGAAAACTGGGCGTGCCTTCTTTAATCGGTCTGACCTTTGATTTAATGATGATTACGCCGTTTGCGTTGGCGTATATTTTGCTGGCAACAGATACGCCGGCGATGATTGCGGTCAAACCGGCATTAATCTTTTTTATTGTGTTGCTAGGCTTCAATAGCGCAATATCCATGCATTTGAATTTGAAGGCGAATCAGTTACTTCCGGTTGCGGTGTTCGGTATGTTGAGCTATTTGGAACCTGTATTGCTCTTTATCGTGTCGATTGTGTGGCTGGGCGAGCCGGTGCAAAAAGGCGCATTGATCGGTTATGGTCTGATTTGGTCGGGATTGTGCGTGATGATCGTCAATGGCTTGTTGGGAATGAAGAAAGAAAAGAAATTGGCCAAAGCTTGATGATAAATTAAGGCCGTCTGAAAAATGGGTTGACCAATATTTTCAGACGGCCTTTGATATTGCAAGGGATGTATCGGAACGCCCCTTTTGTTTTACCAGCTTTGGGCGATACGGTCGGCTTCTTGCAGGCGTTCAACTGTGCCGACGTCCAACCAAAGGCCGTTGTGGTGTTCGCCGCTGATTTGGCTTTGGCTCATGGCCTGACGCAACAGCGGGGCAAGTTTGGCAGCTTGGTGCGCCTGAGTATCTTTGAAAAGCGCAGGATGATAAACGCCCACGCCGCTGAAAGTCAGGGCTTGGCCGTCTGCGGATGAAGCGGATACCAGGCCGTCTGAAAGCAGACCGAAGTCGCCTTCGGGATGATGGGGCGGATTGTCCACCAGCCACAAATGGGCGAGAAGGTTGTGTTCCTGCATACGCTTGGCAGCCAGTCGTGCAGCTTGGAAATCAATGTCGGTCAATACGTCGCCATTGATGACCAAAAACGGCTCGTCGCCCAAAAGGGGAAGGGCGGTGGCAATGCCGCCGGCGGTTTCCAGGCCTCCGGCGCACTCTGGAGAATAGGCAATGCGCACGCCGTAGCCCGAACCGTCTTTCAAGGTATCTTCGATTTGCTGGCCAAGCCAGGCATGGTTGATGACGATTTCAGTGAAACCGGCCTGCTGCAGGCGGCGTAAGTGCCAACCGATAAGCGGCGTGCCAGCTACTTCGAGTAAGGGTTTGGGCGTGTGGTCGGTCAGGGGGCGCATGCGTTCGCCGCGACCGGCGGCCAGTATCATTGCTTTCATGGGTGTGCCTATAATGTGTGAAACAGGAAAGGTCTCAGGCCGTCTGAAAAATGAAACCGATGTTTCAGACGGCCTGAGACCTTTATTTATGCCAAATATTTGAATTGCCTACGGAAATACAGCAATGCCGGTGCTTGCGTGTCGGTATTGCGGATTTCGTTGAGCTGAACGAAAAAGACGTAATGCGTGCCGATTTCGCGTTGATCGACAATGCTGCCGTGCAGATGCGCCAGCGCGCCTTCGACTTCGAGCTGCCCGGTTTGCCCTCTATGCCAAATATGGTATTCGAAGCGTTCTTCGGGTGAGAGGTCGGTCAGTCCGGCAAAGTGTTCGGCGATATCCTGCTGGCTGTCATTGAGCGTGTTGATACACAAATCACGGTTGCCTTGCAGGATGGGAATGATGGCGGATTGGCGGTTGATGCACAGCATGACCGTCGGCGGTTCGTCGGTAACGGCAGTGACGGCAGTCATGGTAATGCCATAGCGTCCTGCTTCGCCGTCTGTCGTGATAACGTGCACGCCGGCGGCACAGGAGGCCATGGCATCTCGAAATGATCTCTTGAGTGTGTGTGTTGAGTCTGTCATCCGGCTTTCTTTATTTTAATGCCTGTTCGATTTTTGCCAGCTCTGCCAAGAGTTCTTTGAGTTGTGCCATTTTTTCTTTGGATAGAACTTTTTCAATCGCATCGTAGCGTTCGTCAACCAATGCGCCGGTGGATTCATAGAGTTTCTCACCTTCGGGCGTCAGTTTCAGGTAAACACGGCGTTGGTCGTTGGAAGGTTTCAGGCGGACGGCCAAACCTGCTTTTTCCAGGCGGGTAAGAATACCGGTCAGACTGGGGCGAAGGATGCAGGCCTGATTGGCCAAATCTTGAAAGTCAAGTGTGCCGTTTTCCGCTAAGAGCCGGATGATACGCCATTGCTGGTCGGTAATATTGGCTTGGTTCAGAATAGGGCGGAATTGGGTCATCAATGCTTCCCGCGCCTGAATCAGACCGATATTGATAGATGCATGTTTAGATTGATTGGGCATTACTAAGTCTCCGGTGTTATCAAAAATCAAACCGTTGAAGCGTAGGTAGATTGATAAAGGCGAATATTGCTGTTTTAAGGCTACCATCGGCAGCCGGGTCATGGGAACAAAAGCATCACTGCCACAATATTAGATGAAGATCTCTAACAGTTTGTTTTGATAATAATGTTTCCAATTGTTCTTATGGTTATATCTTAGTCTATTTTCTTTATAATCTCAACAAAATCATATGTTATTGGGAAAGAGATAGTTTATTTATTTATGAAATGGACTTGGTTGAATATATTCAGGTGAAATTATTCTTTAGATTTTCTATTTTTAGTGGATTTTCAATGAATTTAGCTGAAGATATTAGCCAAGTAAATTCTGATTTTTAAGCCGATATAACTGGAAAGGCCGGATGTGTGATGAATCATTTTGCCATCTTTTAATATGATAATGGTCGGGGTGACGGCTATGTTCCATTTTTGAGCCATCAGGCCGTCTGAATCATTGAAGTTTGGAAAGGATAGATTGTTTTGTTGCATATGGCGGGCGATGTCTGCGTTGCTTCCTGAGCGTAAGGCTATGCCCAGTGTCGGGATATTGTCTTGGTGCAGCTTTTCTATGGTTGATGATGTGTATGAACAAATACGACACCAGCTGCCCCAAAAATAAACGACGGCAACCCGATTTTGGCTGAAGGATTGAAGGGAAGTGGTTTGCCCATCAGTTAAAGTCAGTGTTTGTGCTGACGACTGCAAGGGTTGGTCAGGCTTGCGCACCCAGTCGACAATCAGGGATAAGAAGATGAAGATAATCACAGCCTGAAGCAATGATTTGGCGTAGTGGAGCAGGGTTTTCATCACATATTGCGGGGGATATCGGATTATTGTTTTATAAATGAAAAAAGCCTTGCAGAGCAAGGCTTTTTGATTCGATTCTGAAAACGTATTAACGTTTGGAGAATTGTTTTGCGCGACGTGCTTTGCGCAAACCTGGTTTTTTACGTTCAACTTCACGAGCATCGCGAGTAACGAAGCCTGCTTGAGACAGGGCTGGTTTCAGGGCTGCGTCGAAGTCGATCAGGGCGCGGGTGATGCCGTGACGGATAGCGCCGGATTGACCGGTTTCGCCACCGCCGGTTACATTAACTTTGATGTCGAAAGATTCGGCATTTTCAGTAAGAACCAGAGGTTGACGTACAACCATGCGGCTGGTTTCACGTGCGAAGAATTCGTCAACGGGACGGCCGTTTACGATGATTTGGCCGGTACCTTTAGTCAAGAATACACGAGCCACTGAACTTTTGCGGCGGCCTGTGCCGTAGTAGTATTTACCGTTCATGTCGTGTCCTTATTATTTCAGTTCCAAAACTTTAGGTTGTTGTGCAGCGTGGCCGTGTTCGGCACCGGCGTACACTTTCAGTTTTTTGATCATGGCGTAGCCCAGAGGACCTTTAGGCAACATGCCTTTTACGGCTTGTTCCAAAGCGCGGCCTGGGAATTGCTCTTGCATTTCGCGGAAAGTACGCTCGTAGATGCCGCCTGGGAAACCAGAGTGACGGAAGTATTTTTTGTCTTCGAATTTAGCACCGGTCACGCGCAGTTTGTCTGCGTTGATGACGATGATGTAGTCGCCGGTATCAACGTGAGGGGTGTATTCGGGTTTGTGTTTGCCGCGCAGACGGTGTGCGACTTCGGCTGCGACACGACCCAGAACTTTGTCTTCTGCGTCAATGACGAACCATTCGCGCTTCACCTCATGGGGTTTTGCAGAGAAGGTTTTCATGGTTGGAATCCAGATATATATAGAAAGTTATGGATTTTAAAGAGGAGATTGGCTTTTGTCAATCTTAATTGAGCGTGTTTGATGCATGAATATGCGGTTTTTTCAGACGGCCGGAAATCTTTACGAAAGTCTTTACTTAGAAAGGGGAAAGCCACACCTGTCGGTATGGCTTTTTTAGGGAATCCCCACGAGTGCCGTTTAGGCTGAATCCGCTTGAACCTTGCTGACAAGGCGGTCACCTCGGGTAGTTTCGGGTGCGTCCGACAAACGGACGCTCGCGCCCACTACAGCTCCCGGCAACCTAAAGCGAACGTATTGGTTCAAAGGAATGTATGCCTTTGCGAACACCGCAGGGAAAAGGGGAAAATCAGTTTTGCTCCAAGCGCGCCAGTGCTTTTTGGCACGCGTTGTTCATGTCGGTTATTTTACGCTCAAATTCACCGATTGCCAAATCGTCGTTGAGGGTGGTTTTCAAGAGGTCGTGTACGACGTTGAGGGCTGCCATGACGACGATTTTGTCCGTGCCGACGATGCGGCCGCTTTCTTTAATTGCGTCGCTTTTTTTGTTGAGCATTTCAACGGCTTGCAGGAGGGTGGCTTTTTCTTCACTCGGCGTGTTGATGGTGAAGTTGACATTCATGATGTCGAGATTGACTTGTTCGATACTCACGGGGCATCCTTTTATTGTTGTGTTTCTTGGGGCAATCGGGCAATGAGGCTGCGGATTTGGTCTGCATTTTGGGCCAGCGCGTTGCGGTAGTTTTCTTTTTCGGCAGTCAGGTTGTCAATTTTGCTTTGCAGGTCTTCTTTAAGTTTGCCGACTTGAACCAGCAAGGCTTCGCTGAGTTCGTCAATGGCCGCGTCGTGTTGGCGTTTTTGTTGCTCTTGCTCGAGTTTGAGTCTGTCGATTTCTTCGTTGAGGCGGCGGTTTTCTGAAACCAGCGTTTCAAATTTTTGGACAAGTTGGTAAACGTTGATTTCCAGATTGTTCAGTGATTGGTTCATGTGTTTCCCTTCAGACGGCCTTATGGCCGTCATATTGTGCGTCAGGCCGTCTGAATGGCAGACGGCGCGACCGTTTATTCGAAGCGCGCGCTTCGTTCCATCAGTCGTTCAACGACTTGCTGCGGGGTCATTTCTTTGCGGATGAGCTGCAGCAGGGTTTGAGTGATGGGCATATCGATTTGGTATTTGGCGGCGGTGTTGAAGACTTCTTCAATGGTGCTGACGCCTTCGGAAACGTGGCCGATTTCGACAAGCACTTGATGCAACTCTTTGCCCTCTGCGAGGCCGAGGCCGACGCGGCGGTTGCGCGAGAGTGCGCCGGTACAGGTCAGGATAAGGTCGCCGATGCCTGCCAAGCCCATCATGGTTTTGGGTTGCGCGCCCATGGCGATGGCGAGGCGGGTGATTTCGGCAAGGCCGCGTGTTACTAAGGCGGCGCGTGCATTGAGGCCATATTCGAGGCCGTCTGAAAGGCCGGTGGCAATCGCCATGACGTTTTTAACGGCACCGCCTACAGCGACGCCGATGACGTCGGTGCTGCCGTACAGGCGCATTACGTTGGTGTTCAGTTGGGCAGTGGTTTCTTCCACCCATTCTTTGTTTTCGGAAGCAAGCACAACGGCGCAAGGCAGTTGTGCGGCAAGTTCTTGGGCAAAGCTCGGGCCTGAGAGAACGCCGATTTTTTTATTGTTAGGCAGGACTTCTTTCAGTACTTGGAAAGTCAGAAGGCCGGTATCTTGTTCAAAACCTTTGCAGGCGGCGAGAACGGGAATATCGGCGGCGTTATGCTGTTTGAGCAGCTCGGCGCTGCTTCTGAGGCCGGCTACGGAGGTAACGATCAGGGCAAGTTGGCTGTCTTTCAGCGCTTCGCCCAAATCGGCGTGAACGGTCAGGGACTCAGGGAAAGGGAAGCCGGGCAGGCCGCGTTTGTTTTCGCGATCTGCTTGCAGGGTGCGGATTTGGTCGGGATTGCGTGTCCAAAGGGCAACTTCATTGTTGTGGTGCGCAAAGTGCAACGCGAGAGCTGTACCCCACGAACCTGCGCCGATGACGGTAATTTTCATGTTTCTCTTCCATATGGGAACGGGGCTTACTTTAAAACAAACGGCTTTGGGGTGCAAGGGCGGCGTTTGTGAAAAATATTTTGTGCCGTTTAAAAAGCCTTAGGCCGTCTGAAAGTTCAGACGGCCTGCTTCGGTTTATGATTTATTGTTACCGGAATGGTAGGCATCGTAGGCGTAGTAGTCGTAGCTGTTGTTGGCTTCGCGCTTCATGCCGTTGAGGACGACACCTTTGATGTTGATGTGGTTTTGTTTGAGGCGTTCGACGCTGGCCTCAAGTTCTCGTGCACGTGTGTGCGCATAACGGCTGATCATCAGGACGGTGCCTGCATGTTGGCCGATGATGACGGCGTCGGTCACGGCCAATACGGGCGGCGTGTCCAAGATGACGTAATCGTAGCGTTGGCTGGCGTGGGCAAGCAACTCGTTGAAACGGTTGTCCATCAAAAGCTCGGACGGATTGCTGGGATAGCTGCCGCTGCTGATGAGGTGGAGGTTTTCAATGCCGGTTTCTTGTACGGCTTTGGCCGGAGCTGCTTTGCCGTTGAGGATGTCAGACAAGCCGAACTCTGGGGTAAGGCCGAAGAGTCGGTCGAGGTAGCCTTTGCGCATATCGGTATCGATAAGCAGAACGCGTTTGCCCGACTGCGCCATTACGGTGGCGAGGTTGGCGGAGATAAAGGATTTGCCTGCTTCAGGCGCGGCACCGGTAATCATGAGGACGTTGTTAGGCGCGTCCAGCATGGAGAAGTAGATATTGGTGCGCAGGGCGCGGATGGCTTCGACGGCCGTGTCGGTGCGGTCTTCGCTGGCCAGCAGATAGTTGGAACGGCCGCCGGTTTTCTTGAATTTGCTTTTGAAGAAGTCGCGTTTTTGCTGGGTTTTAGAGTGCGGAACAAGAGCGACGACTTCTAAGTTGAGGTTTTCGATTTCTTCGGACGAAGTAATGCCGTTTTTCATGCGGTTGCGAATCATCAGCCACAAAGCGGTCAATGAGCCTGCGGCAAGTGCGCTCAGGAGTGTGATGACGGCTTTGCGCGGGGCAACGGGGTTTTCGGGGACATAGGCATAATCGACGATGCGGACATTACCTTGCGCGCTGGCTTTCATGATGTTGAGTTCTTGTTGTTTGCTCAACAGTTGGACGTAGGTAGCCTGGTTGGTTTCTACGTCGCGGGTCAGGCGGATAACTTCTTGTTGGGTGTTCGGCAACTCGGCGATTTGTTGGTTGATTTTGTTTTTAGCGCGCTCGAGGACGGCAAGTTTGTCCAATACGGCTTTATAGGAAGGGTGTTCCGGCGTGTACAGCTCGGCCAAACCTGCTTCTTCGGTTTTGAGCAGGGTAATTTGGGTTTCGATACCGGTCAGGCTTTCCAATGCGCCTTTAGACTCGAGCGGAATGTCGAGGGAGCCTGATTGTTGGCGGTAGGCATTGAGTTTGTTTTCAGCGTCTTGCAAGGTTTCTTTCAAGCGTGGCAATTCTTCGCTGATGAAGGCCAAACCGCTGGATGCAACTTGGACGTCGCGTTCGCGGTTTTGCGCAACGTAGTTGTCGGCAATGCTGTTGAGGATGACGCTGGTACGTTTAGGGTCGGTGCCGGTAAAGGTTAGGTTGATGATGGGGCTGGTTTTACCTTTGCTGATGACCGCCAGTTTGCTTTGGATGTTTTCGATGGCGCTGATGCGCGAGAACTTGGTCAACGCAAATTCTTGACCTGGGTTGGCCAAGATTTGATCGATTTTGAGGGTAGTTTGATTGTTGATTTTCAGAGGCACGCCGACCTTGCCTTCGACGACGCGGTTGTCAGGTAGGGTAAGGGTATAGGCTTTGTTGCTCTTGGCGGTCAGCGTAAAGGTTTTGTTGAACCATTCGTCTTGTACGGTAAAGCTGCCGACGGTCAGTTTGGGGTCGGGGTCGCCGCTGATGTTGTGCATCAGGCTGCCGATAACGGGTGTATATTTGGCTTTGACTTCTTGGTCAAGCTGAAGGTCGTCAACGGTTTTACCCAGCACCAAGCGTGATTGAACCAGCTCGACTTCTGCTTCAGACGGCGTGGTTTGATTGTTGAAGATGCTGTTGATCTCGGTCAGGATTTGGTTTTGTCGCGTTTCAATTTCCAGCATGGCGTCGGCACGGTATTGCGGAGTGGATGCCAGGCTGAAGGCTGCGCCAAGAATGCCACCTGCAAGCAGGGCGGCGAGGATTTTGTATTTATTTGTCCAAATTACGCGCAGCTGTTGGCCGAAGTCGATTTCATCGTTGTCTGCGCTGTAAGGTGTGTAGGTCGTTTTTTTCATTGCTTGCTTTCTTGTTCATGCCGGTTTTATACCGGTTGAGTTTTTCCGTTTAGTTTGGTTTTCCAAGTGTCTGCGGCAGCATTGAGCTGTTCAAAAACGGCTTCAAACATTTCGCTGCTTTGTTTGTATGGGTCAGGTACGGTTTTTTTAGGCAACCATTGGGCAAACAGCATGGTTTTGCTGCGTGCCGGCGGATGGATGTCCGCCACCATGTCGATTTGGCTGGGCTCCATGACGAGAATCAAATCGGCCTGTTCGCACATTGGGACGGTCAGTTGGCGTGCCGTATGGCCTGCAACGATAACGCCGTGTTTGAGTGCGGTTTTAATGGCTTGGAAATCGGCATCCTTACCTGCCAGTGCTTTTATACCGGCGCTGCTGATTTGATGGCCGGGTAGTTTTTTCTGCATGATCCGCTCTGCAGTGGGGGAGCGGCAGATGTTGCCTAGGCAGACGATGAGTATGTTGTGGTACATGATATTGTTTTCGGTTTATGGTCTGAAAAAAAGCGTGAGTCAGACTATAAGATACTGCTTTTCCGTTTGTGCGGTGTATACGGCTTTTTTATGCCGTTTATGTAATTGGTTTGGATTGTGCGTGATTTTGTATCCTGCTGTCAAACAAGGGTCTGACAGCAGGAACCACGGTTTATTTAAACGTATTGTCGAGGGTGTTGACGTTGCTGATGGAGTTGGTAATTTGTGACATTACGCGGTTCCAACGGGTAACCGGGGCGGCGGTAACGTAAACGGTGTCTTCCGAACGCAGTTTGAATTCGCTGCCCAATGCGTAAGAAGTCGCATCTTTCAGGTTGAGCTGATAGATGTGGATAGGTTTGGCCGCGTCTTCAGGTGCGCGGCGGATCACGAATACGCCGGTTGCATCAGCATAGTTTTGGTTCATACCGCCCACTTCGCCGAGCGCTTGGGTCAGGTTGAGGCCGTGATTGCCGATCGGCAGGGTGGCTTGTTTGCCGACTTCACCCATGATGTAGATTTTGTTGTTGCTGCTGTTAGGAACGTAAACGATGTCGCCATGGCTGAGAAGATGGTTTTGCGACATATCGCCGTATTGCAGCATGTCTTGCAGGGAGAGGGTGAGGTCGACGCCGTTGTGCGTCCATTTGATGTGTTGGGTGTCGGCACTTTGGGTGACGCCGCCTGCTTGGTTGATGGCATCCAAAATGGTCATCGGGATATTGGTAATCGGCAGCTGACCTGCTTGGTTGATGGCACCGGATACTGAAATACGTTGCGAACGGAATTCGGTAACGTTGATCGCTACTTGAGGGTTTTTAATGTAGCGTTTCAGAAGGCTGGTCAGGGTGTTTTGCAATTCGTCCAAAGTTTTGCCTTTGGCTTGAATTTTGCCTGCCAACGGGTAAGTAATATAACCTCCCTCATCTACCCAGGCACCGCGGCTGACTTGGTTGGTTTGCGGGTTGCTTTGCTGGATAGGGGAGTTGAGGTCGGAGTGTGCCCAAACCATAATATTGAGGACGTCGCCGCTGCCGATGCGGTAGCGATATGCGCTTTTGCTTTGCTCCAAACCTTGGTTGCTTTGGGAAAGTACAGGCGGCTTGCGCATTTTTTCAATCAGATTGGGCGTGATGGGGTAAACGGCAACGCGGCTGTCGAGGTTGGTATCAGCTGCGGTGTCGGTATCGGTGTAAACAATGGTTTTGGTTCTGGTTTTGATGGTTGAACCAGGAATGACTGTCGTGCTGTTACAGGCAGTCAGTGCGAATAGAGTAAGCAGGGAGAGCGTTTTTTTCATGTAGTAGTCCTTGCGGGATGGTGTCCGGGCCGTCTGAAAATGTTCAGACGGCCTTATTGTTTTGTTGCCAAACCAAGTCGCAGATACCGTCTTTGGGTACAAAGCCTGTCGGTGCGCGTAACAGAAGCTGGCGCAGGCTGTCTTGGTCGCTTTTTAGGCAGGCAGTATGGAGTTCCGACAGTATGTCAGATAATTGCGTCCATGGAAGCATTACTTCACTGGCGGTCATAATACGGGGATGAGTGGTTTTTTGCACCTCGTCGCCGATGAGCAGTTCTTCATAAAGTTTCTCGCCCGGGCGCAGGCCGGTAATCTTGATTTCGATGTCGCCGTGGGGGTGTTGCTCGTCTTTTACTTTGAGGCCGCTGAGGACAATCATTTGACGGGCAAGGTCGATGATTTTGACGGATTCGCCCATGTCGAGGACGAATACGTCGCCGCCTTTACCCATTGCGCCGGCTTGGATAACCAGTTGTGCCGCTTCGGGAATGGTCATGAAGTAGCGGGTAATGTCTTGGTGGGTCAGGGTAATCGGGCCGCCTTCGGCAATTTGTTTTTCAAATACGGGGACAACGGAGCCGGATGAACCCAATACATTGCCGAAACGAACCATGCAGAAGCGTGTTTTTTGTTCCGGCTCGGCGGCAAGGGCTTGCAGGCAGAGTTCGGCCATGCGTTTGCTGGCGCCCATGGTGTTGGTCGGACGGACGGCTTTGTCGGTGGAAATCAAAACAAAGGTGGAAACGCCCGCATCTACGGCGGCCTGTGCGCAACAGAGTGTGCCGAACACGTTGTTTTGAATGCCTTCGATGGTGTTGAACTCGACCATAGGGACGTGTTTGTAGGCCGCGGCATGGTAGACGGTGTCAACGTGATAGGCCTTCATGATGCTGCTAAGGCGTTCTTTGTTTTGAACCGAACCCAAAAGCGGTACGACTTCGACTTGGCTACCTTGTGCTGCTTGGGTTTCGCGCAATTCTTTGTCTATGCTGTACAGGGCAAATTCGGACAATTCAAATAACAGCAGTTTGGTCGGACGGCAGTTGAGAATCTGACGGCAGAGTTCGGAGCCGATAGAGCCGCCTGCGCCGGTCACCATCACGACTTTGTCACTGATGTCGGCGCTCATCAATTCAGGGCGCGGTGCCACAGGGGCGCGGCCGAGCAAATCGACCACAGAGATTTTTTTCAATGAGCTGACGTTGATTTTGCCGTCTACCAAATCTTTCATGCCCGGAATGGTCAGGACTTCGCATTTGTATGCTTCGAGGCGGCGGATGATGTCTTTGCGTTCTTCCGGCGTAGAACTTGGAATCGCCAGCAGGATTTTGCGGACGCCGTAACGGCTGATCAGCATTGGGATTTCGTTGGGGTTGTGGACGGCAAGGTCATAGATGACGGTACGTTGGATTTTCGGGTTGTCATCGACAAAGGCAATGGCTGAGTATTCGTTAACCTGTTTGATGGCTTCCAACAACTGGCGGCCGGATTGGCCTGCACCGTAGATGATGACGGGTGTCATTTGTTTGCGGTGATGGTCGGTCAGAATCGCACGCAGGATCATGCGCGAGCTGGTGACACCGACCACCAAGACCAAGAAATAGACGATGGGCAGGGCAAGGTGCAGTTTTTGTTCAAAAATCAGGGTGGTCAGGCAGAACAAGACCGCTGAAATAATGCTGCCGAATGCGGCGGCGGTCAGGACGCGGATACTGACGAAGCGCGTGACGGCGCGATAGAGGCCGATACGGATGAAAAGGATGATGGTCAGCGCAGCGGTGCTGCCGAAAGCCAGCCAGTTGGCGATACTCAACCATTCGTCGGAATATTGCACTTTGAGGCTTTGGGCAAACCAAAACGCCACGAATATCATCAAGATATCGTGGATGACGAAGAAGGTTTTTTTAAGGTTGCGCGGCAGAGCCAGCAGGGTTTCCAAGTTCATTTTATATTTCTTGTGTCTGAGTGTTGTAATGTGGCTTGGTACGGATTGTTTGAAGCAGGCTGTTTTATTTTTTCAGACGGCCTGAAGTTGCAGGCCGTCTGAAAATGATTATGCCGTGGCTTCAGTCAATACGGCTTCGATGTTTTCTTTGCAGAACGCAATTTCTTCATCGGTCAAGGTTGGGTGTACTAAGAACATCAGGCTGGTGTCGCCCAACTCGACAGCGTTTTTCAAACGTTCTTTCGGACGCCAAGGTGTGTCGTCGAAGGCTTTTTCCAAATACACTTCGGAGCAGCTGCCTTGATAGCATGGGACTTTGCGTGCGTTCAGTTCGTTGACGATGCGGTCGCGCGTCCAGCCGTCTTTCAGGTGTTCGGGTTTGACGAAAACGTAGAACTTGTATTGTGCGTGTTCAATGTAGTCGGCTACTTCGACCAAACGGATGCTGGCAAATTTGCCCAAGCTTTCAGCCAGTTTGGCGGCGTGCGCTTGACGGCGGGCAGTCCATTCGGGCATACGTTTGAGCTGGATGCGACCGATGACAGCCTGCATTTCCATCATGCGCCAGTTGGTGCCGAAGCTTTCGTGTAGCCAGCGGAAACCGGGTGCGTGTTCGCGGTGGTACACGGCATCGTAGCTTTTGCCGTGGTCTTTATACGACCACATTTTGCTCCACAGCTCTTTGTCGTTGGTGGTTACCATGCCGCCTTCGCCGCCGGTGGTCATGATTTTGTCTTGGCAGAACGACCAGGCACCGACGTGGCCGATAGAGCCGACGGATTTGCCTTTGTATTTCGCACCGTGCGCTTGGGCGCAGTCTTCGATAACCCACAAGTTATGTTCTTTGGCCAAAGCCATGATGTCGTCCATTTCGGCAGGCATACCGGCAAGGTGAACCACGATGATGGCTTTGGTGTTTGGCGTCAAAGCGGCTTTGATGGTTTCGGCGCTGATGTTTTGGCTGTTTAAATCGACATCGGCGAAAACCGGATTTGCACCGGCGGTCACGATACAGGATGCGGAAGCCAAGAAAGTACGCGAAGTGACAATCACATCATCGCCTTGGCCGATGCCCATTGCTTTGAGGGCTACGTCCAAAGCCAACGTACCGTTGGAAAGGGCGACGGCGTATTGCGTGCCGACAAAAGCAGCAAATTCTTTTTCAAATTCGCGACATTCCGTACCTGTCCAGTAGTTGACTTTGTTGGACAGCAGGACTTTGGAAACGGCATCGGCTTCTTCTTGAGTAAAGCTTGGCCATGGGGAGAGTGATGTATTAAGCATTTGTTTTTCCTGCGAAAAGACTGGTTGAGCCTTTGGGGGCGATTTCTTCCAGCAGTTGGCGGTTGATCAGGGTGTATTTCTGACCGTTGATTTCGACGTATGCGCCGTCGTAAGGAGGGAACCAGAAGGCGCGGATTTTCTTCTCGATATTATCGCCGTCGCAGATTTGCTTCATGGCTTCCATCTCATCGCGGCTGACGTAGCGGCCACCGATGTTTGGCGTGGTCGGCAATTTGATTTTCGACTCGATGGCGCGGGTGATGATGCGTCGTGCGAAATCTTCCAATGCCTGCATGGTTTTGCGTTCGAGCGATTGGGCGGTTTCTGTTTCAGCGTCAATAGGGAAACGGTCCACTTCGATGATTTCGCCGGTATCGATGGAAGCATCGACGTAGTGGGCAGTATTGCCCCATTCGTTCAGCTCGTCCATGATGGCCAGGTTGTAGCCGCCTGTGCCTTTGTATTCGGGCAACAGTGCAGGGTGGAAGTTGATCGTGCCTAAAGTCGGAATGCTCAGGAATTCATCACGCAGCTTGCGCCAATACAGGACGGACAAGCCCAAATCGTAATTCAGACGGCCTTCTCGCATTGCTTCCAAAGCCGTATCGAAGGTGTACAGGGGCAAGCCCAATTCTTGCGCGGCAGCCGTGGTCGGCGAGCCTTGCAGATGGCTGTCGGTCAAGACACCGACGATTTCGATATGGTCTTGTTTGGTCAAAAAACGAAGCAGGTTGGCGGAAACCTGTTTACGACCCATAAATAAGATTTTCATGGAGAAATGTCCCTTATGCATTTGCTTTTTCGGTGGCGGAAGTTGTCAGTGTAGTCAATTCTTCCAGGGTGTTTATCCAAAGGGTGGGCTGGTATTCACGACCGTATTGCTCGGGCTCGGCTTGATGAATATTGTGCGGCTTAGGCATGATGCCTATGGAGAGCCAACCCAGTTTGTTGGGTGCGACAAAATCTTTTTTGATGTTATCGCCGATGTAGATGAAACGTTTTGCAGCCGGATATTTGTTTTGCAGGAAGACAAAACGCTTATCGTCGGGTTTTTCCGATTGCATGGCTTCCGAAATCAAAATGTCGTCAAACAAATCGGTTAAACCCAAGGCCTGTATTTTCAAACGCTGTGTCAGACTGCGGCCGTCTGTAATCAGGGCGCGTGCGGCAAAAGGGCGCATCAGCTTCCGTAAAAAAGACGGTTCGACATAGGGTCGGATAACAGGCCTGTGTAGTCGATATTGCCATAAAAGTGATTGTTTCTCTAGTTCGTTTAATTTGCAATGATGACACAAATTATCGAGCCAGTCTTTACTTTTATTGTCTGCAATTTCATTTAGTACGTCGGCATCATATTGCGGGTAAAGCGACGTAATTATCCCTACAACTGCCTGTATTCCGGAGCATTTGTATTCGTACTCAGAGTAAAGCGTATCGTCAAGATCGAAGACGATGACGGATTCTTCCGGCTTAATCATGTTCTCTTACCAAAACCTTAGCATCGTAACGAAGCATGATTAAATTGTTTTCCCAGTCGTCGGAGAAAGGGACGTCTTGGCCGCCGATGTATTCTTGAATCAGCCAGCCCGGATAGTTGCCGCCTGCGGCGTAAGTCAGCGGGAAACCGCCGCCGAAACGCGGGTTGATTTCCACGCCGTAGGTTGTGTTGTCGGTTTTGCTGACGAAGAATTGCGCGGTAATGCAGCCGCGTGCTCCATCCAATACGGCCATTTTTTCAACCAGCTCTTCATACAGAGTATTGCGTCGGGTTGCGCCTTTGCTGACTTCGCCGGTGCGCACTTCCAAACGCTCGCGAGGAATGGCGCATTTCAGACGGCCTTGACGGTCGTAATACATATCGACGGTAAATTCGGAGAAAGTATTCTCGATATCGATGTATTGGGCGAACATCATTTTCGGGTCTTCGGTAATGTCGACAGTCAAATCAGCCGGGGTATTGATTTTTTTCGCACCGATGGCGCGGCTGCCATCATAAGGCTTGGCAAAACATGGGAAAACCAGGCGGTCCCGTTCGTAAATTTCAGGCGAACGGATGCCGTATTGTGCAAACAGGCCTGCGGTCAGGCGTTTGTCGCGGCACAGGGTAATTAGCTTTGCATCGGAAATGACAATATGTATTCCTTCAGCTTCAAAACGGTCACGTGCTTCAGCCAGTTTGAGCAGCTCGGTATCGATGGTTGGCACAATCAGACCGATGTCGTGTTGTTGGGCCAGCTCGAAAATGCTGTCAATGTATTCGGCTGCATCGATGCGCGGCACGCTGAAAGCGCGGTCGGCAATATGGCAGGCAGAAGACATGTGGGGGTTGAGGTCAGTGGCAAAAACGCCGATGCCGTCTGAAAAACGTGCGGCTTCGGTTTGGAAGTCCTGCACCAATTCGACACGGCGACCTGCCGACAGAATCAGTATGTTATTTTTTTTCATCAGTTTTATTACCCGTGAAATAAGGCATGGTGGCTTCTCCTTCGGCTGAGATGCCTTCTTTGACGAAGACTTTTTTAACCGTCAGGAACAAAATTTTGATATCCAGCCAAAAGCTGAAGTTGTCGATGTACCAAACATCGTGGGCGAATTTTTCATCCCATGAAATGGCGTTGCGGCCATTGACTTGCGCCCAACCGGTCACGCCCGGTTTCATTTCGTGGCGGCGGTTTTGGAAGTCGTTGTACAACGGCAGGTAGTGCATCAGCAGTGGACGAGGGCCAACTAGACTCATCTCGCCTTTTAAGACATTCCATAATTCAGGAAGTTCGTCCAAACTGGTGGCACGTAATTTTTTGCCGAAATCGGTCAGGCGTTCGCTGTCCGGTAGCGGGTTGCCGTCTTTATCGATTGCATCGCGCATGGAGCGGAATTTAATCATTTTAAACGGCTTGCCATCCTTGCCCGGTCGCTCTTGGATGAAGAACACAGGCGAGCCTAAGTTTTTGCGGATGAGGTACACCAAAATCAAAAACACAGGCGACAGGATAATCAGCCCTGAGGCGGAGGCAACAATGTCAAACAGGCGTTTGAAAAATTTATTCATGAGCTAATCTTTCAATCAGGTTGACGATTTTTTGATAGGCAACGTCGCGCTTGAAGCGGCGGACGATTTCTTCGGACTGAACAGGATCGTCTTTGCGCTTCAAAATATCTTTGGCGGCTTGAACGAAGCTGTCCACATCGCCGGAACGGTAGTTCGCATGCGGCAGCAGGGTAAGGACTTCGGCAACTTCGTCGTTGACCTGGCTGTTCAGAATCGGTTTTTGCAAAGCCATATAGTCGGACAGTTTGTTGGTAATCGACTGCATGGCGTAAGAGTGGATGGCGTTGACGGAGATGTCGCAGCCCTTGGCGACCGACATCATTTCGGCGTAAGGAATGTAGCCGTAAAACTGGATGCCGTCGCAGGCATATTGTTTGAGCCTGTCTAAATCGGGGCCGCCGCCCATGATGTGCAACTCGACGTTTTCGCCGGCATCCAACAGCTTGCGAACGCCTTTGCACACGGTTTCCACGTCATAGCTGTAACTGAGCGTGCCCAAGTAGAAGAAGCGGGTTTTGTCGTCGCCGAAGTCTTTGGCAGGTGCGGCATCGAGTTTGGGAAAATCCGCGCCGATATAGACGACTTCGCCGGGTACGTTCGGATTGGCTTCTTTGGCACGGTCAAGATAAGTCTGCGATACGGCAACCAGCGCGTCGGCGTAGCGGTAGGCTTGGTTGGCGCGTGAAGCAAAGGGCAGCAGGTTGTGCGGTACTTTTTTCAAAAACGGTACGACTGAGGAGAAAGATTCCGGCCATACATCCTGCACATCGACAATCAGCTTGTAGCCCAAACGCGCTTTGTGTTTGCCCAAGAGCAGGTTGGTGGCAATCAGCGGATAGGCGGAAAAGACGACGTCTTGCTCGCCCGGACGGCAGTTTTCCAACCATTTTTCAAAATGTTTGACGAAGCGGTGATGGCTGGTCACGCGCCCTAAAGACACGTTTTTGCTGTATCCGCTTTCTTCCAACAACATCACTTTCAGACGGCCTTGTGAGGCGGCCTCGGCATCTTCGGGCCGTCTGAAAGATTTGTCGTAGTGCTTGAAGTTGCTGGTAATCAGCAATACGTCATGCGACTGCGACAACAGCTCGGCAAGATACCAGAAGCGGTTGAAATGAGGCTCGGACGGCAGCGAGCAATAAGGGGCGACGATGGTAATGTTCATGTTTCAGACGGCCTTACATTTCGTACGCAGCCATGGTGGTGCGGTAGATTTCGTCGTCGGAGCATAAAGTTTCGACGTGTTTGTGCAGGGCTTTGCCCATTTGGCCGCGCAGCTCTGGATGCTTGATGAGTGTATCGACGGCTTCGATAAACGCTTTGTCATCGCCGAAAGGAATGCAGTAGCCGGTTTGGCCGGTGATGACCATTTCGGAAATGCCCGCCATGTTGTAGGTCACGACAGGTGTGTCGTAAAGGCCGGCTTCCAAAATATTGTTGCCAACGCCTGCGCCGTGGTCGCCTACGCAATGAGGCGTGTTCACCAAAATATCGACTTCTTTGAAGTAGCCGGTCAAGTCGCGGACGCCGCCGAGGAAGGTAACTTTGTCTTCAATGCCCAAACGTTTAGCTTGGGCTTTGAGGTTGTCCATTTCTTCGCCGATACCTGCAACGTTGAGGCGTACAGGCATACCGCGGTCAACCATTTTCTTCAAAATATCCAACATCAGGTGCACGGCGCGGACGGTGTCCAAACGGGAAAGCGTGCCCAGTTGGACATAGTCTTTGACTGTTTTTTCAGGAACGTAATCCGCTTTGTGCAGGGCGTTGTAAGTGTAGGTGATGCGGTTGGCAGGGAAACCGTAACGGATGAGTTTTTCGCGTTCGTGTTTGCAGTTGCCGATGATGTACACGCCCAGCTTGTCGAAAAGCTTGGCAATTTTCGGATAAGTTTCCGGATCAAGGCCGCGTGCGTGGTAGAACACTTTGGTTTTCGGCGAGGCAAACTTGGCCGCAATGGCGCAGGCCGGAACGATACGCGCCATTTGGCAGTGAATCACATCGGGTTTCTCTTTTTTCAGCAGTTTCATGTAGGCAAACATGCCTTTGATGTAACCCAAAAGCCCGCCTTGGTAAAAATCAATCGGCTGCCAACGGATGCCCAATGCTTGCGCTTCCTGAATCAAAGGGCCGTCTGAAGAGGCCAATACGATATCGTGTCCGCGTTGTTTGAGCAGGCGGCCGAGGCGGAAAGTGGCGTTTTCAGTGCCACCGAGGCCGGACATGGAGGTAGTCAGGATGATTTTCATGATGGTTTCTTCGTATCGTATAGTGTTTCGTTGTATGCGTAAGCGACCATATCTTTCAGCTTGGGCGCGACAAATACGCTGTAAATAAAAATCAGCAGGCAGGGCAGCCAGATAAACGGCATACGCAAAATGGTGGACGGAATAAAACCGGCCAGCAGGAAAATGCCCAAGGCAACCCAAGCCAAAACGCGCGATTTGCCGGTTACTGCGCGGTTTGAAGTAGTGTAGAGGAAATAACACGCCACAAAAGCAATAAAGCCGAGCAGGGAAATCATGCCGAAACCCAGATACAGCTCGATGATGAAGCTGTGCGGGTTTTCAAAGCCCAAGCTGTCGCTCAAATGGCCGCCGAAATATTCGCGGAAGTTTTTAGGGCCGTAGCCGGTCAGCAGCAGGGGCGGATTGTTCCAAAAGTAGTTGTAAATCTCCTGACGGTAGGACACGGAGTTGTCGCTGCCCAAGTCGTACAGGAAGAGGTACACGCGGCTGGAAAAGCGTTCCAAAAACTGGTTGCCGTTGAGTGAGAGCAAAAATTCCGCAATCGCGCGTGACGGAATCATCGACAACACCAACGCCAGCAGGCCTGCTACGCCGACCGTAATAAAACCGTTTTTGCGATAGGCCGTATAAACCAGCAAAATCAACAGGTAACAGCCGATGGCGGTACGCGATACGCTGGCGAAAATGGCCATGCCCAACAGCAGGAACAAGCCCCAGCCCAGCAGTTTTTCTTTGTGTTTCCGTCCTTGGAGTTGGAAGAAAAACAAAATGGCAGGCGCAAGGCAGACTGCGGTGGCGGCAAGGTTGTTCGGGTTAAAGAACAAGCCTTTGAGCGAGCCTTCGTCAATAGCCAACTCATCGCTGGCACTCACAAACTGAATACCGGTGGCCAGCTCTGCAAACGGCGGCACGGCGATAAACAGCGTAAATACGACGAGGAACTTCTGAATCATCCTCAAAGGGTCGTCGGCGCGCTTCAATACTTGGTAAAACAAGTAGAAGAAAGCCGGAACCGCCATAAAAAACAAAATATCCATGTACTGCGTCGGCGTCAGCGACGTAATGCCCATGTGGATAGCAGGCCAGATGCACATGGCAGTCAGGGCGCAGAGCATGGCAAAAATCTTGCGCGGAATATGCTTGCTTTCCAGAAAAAATACGACAAAACCAAGCAGTACAAATATCAGGGTCAAGGGGTTGTCGATACGCGGCACGCCGACCTTAAAGGACAGCGCGGGCCCCAGCATATAGGCTGCGAGCATGATGTATAGGATGTAAGTGTATAAGTTCAGACGTTTTATTTTCATAGTCGTTCTGTTGTTATCGTAGAGACATGAATCTTAAGTTGGCTATTTTGCCGAACGGTTTAATTTGGCTTTGATTTTTTCGGTCGCGGCAAATAATGCATGTTTGTATTTTAGGAACAGGAAACCCAGTCCGACTGCCCATGCCAGCGCAAACCAAATGTAGTTGTCGCGCGTACCCAGCCAAGTGTAGGCAAGGCAGATCATCAGGCAGAGTGTTGAGTTGGTATAAATCTTCAGGCGCGGCAAAGGTTGCCACAGGCGTGAAGAGAATTCGGTTTTCAAGATGAAAAACAGCCAAAAAGCCGTTGCGCTGGCCATAGCCGCACCTTTTGCACCGAATTTCGGCACCAGCAGATAGAGCAGGGCGGTATTGGCGATAAAGGCAACGACGTTGATGGCGGTAATCAGCCAAGTCGAGCGGACGACGTTCAAACCGATGCCGCTGACTTCGGTCAGCGTGTAAAACAGGGGGAAGAGCATACACGAGAGCAGGATAAATTGAACCTGCGTGTATTTTTCCGGCAGTATCCAGGTTGCCATCGGCGAGAAAATCCCGATAAGGCAAATCATTGCGCTGATGAGGACGGTCATGGAAAGCGTGATGTCGCCGATTTTGTCCAGATTGGTTTTTTCTTCCACCCATTTGAACACCAAAGGTGCCCAAATGGTGGAAAACACGCTTTGGAAAATCAAGGCGACGGCGCCAAAGCTGACTGCCATCGAATAAATACCCAACTCGTCCAAGCCCGAGATATTCTTGAGGACAAAGCGGTCAATCGAAGTCAGACCCCAATAGGCCAAGTTGCCGAATGCCAGCGGCAGGCCGTAGCGCAGGCCGTCCCGGTGCAGCTCAGGCGACCATTTCGCATGGGAAACAGCTTGCAGGTCTCGGCGCAGTTGATAGATCAACAGCGCAACGGTCAGCACTTGGGCGGCGGTGTAGGCAAAAACCAGCGAAGTGGTATTGGCGGGCAGGCCGGAAGCGATCACGGCAAAAACCAATACCAAAATCAAAAATTTCGGCGCAAGCTGGCTGAGTGAAAAAGCCAATGCCTGCTCTTTCATCCGCAAAATCAAGGCTAAAAAACGGATAATCAGCGTGGTGGCCAAGAAAATCAGAAAGAGAATCCCCAAATTTGCACTGGAGATGTCAAAAATGATTTCAGACGGCCATGATGCGTTTATCAGTAACACTAAAACCACAACCGCCACAGTCAGAATCAATGGCGATAAAAAAACGGATTTGAACAACGCGGCCTTGTCTTTAACGGCGTAATAGTCGCGAATATAGGATTGGTCCAGCCCCAAGCCCAAGAGCAGAATGCTCAGTCCGGCAATGGTCTGCAAGAGTACGATACGGCCGATGTCTTCCGCAGGGAAGTACCATGAGATGAGTGGCAGGGAAAGCAGGCCGAAAGCGGCGCTTCCTACCGGGCCCAATGCGTAGCCGAGGATTTTTTTCGCGTTCATATTATTTGTTTTCAGACGGCCAGAAGTTCGAGCTGAGCGTTTTTCGTAAGGTATGTGTTGTTACCGTTGCCGGTTTGCCAAGGCCGTCTGAAAAACAAATGGCCTTGGGAAACCGGCCGCCGTCCCGGTCGGGGAAACCGGAGGCAGCCGGATGCGTTTGAAGCAAGATTATGCTTTGATGACTTTAGGATTTTTCACTGGGAATTTGCCGCGTGTATCGACAATCAGCTTGGCATGTTCGGTGATCATGTCATAGTCGAATTTGTCGTGATCGGTGGTCAGAACCACGCAATCGTATTGGGCGACAGTTTCAGGGGTCAGCGCTTCGCTCTTCAGATCGAAGTAGTGGTGGCCGGGGATGTGTGGGAACTCTGGAACGTGTGGGTCGGAGTAGGAAACCACTGCGCCAAGTTTGTGCAGGCGGTCCATCACTTCCACAGACGGGCTTTCACGCATATCGTCCACGTTTTTCTTGTAGGCGATACCCAATACCAAGATTTTGCTGTCTTTGATAGAACGGTTGTGGTCATTCAAAGCCAGGCCGACTTTTTCGATAACGTAGTCAGGCATGTGGGAGTTCACTTCGCCGGCCAGCTCGATGAAACGGGTGTTTACACCGTATTCGCGTGCTTTCCAAGTCAGGTAGAACGGGTCGATAGGGATACAGTGACCGCCCAAGCCTGGACCTGGGTAATAAGCAACGAAGCCGAACGGTTTAGTTGCAGCGGCATTTATGACTTCGTGAATGTCGATGCCCATTTTGTCGGCAACGATTTTCATCTCGTTCACCAAGCCGATGTTTACGGCGCGGTGGATGTTTTCCAGAAGTTTGGTCAGCTCAGCAGCTTTGGTGGAGCTTACTGGAACAACTTTATCGATGGCAGGTTGGTACAGCGCAAGGCCGACTTCCAAACAGGCAGGGGTATGGCCGCCGATGACTTTTGGAATGGTACGGGTTTCAAAGTTAGGGTTACCCGGGTCTTCACGCTCAGGAGAGTAAACCAAGAATACGTCTTGACCGACTTTCAAGCCGCCTTCTTCCATGCGTGGCAGCAATTCTTCTTCGGTAGTGCCGGGGTAGGTGGTGGATTCCAAAGACAGCACTTGACCGGCGCGCAGGTAAGGTTTTACCGCATCGGTAGTGTCAATCACAAAGCTCATGTCCGGCTCGCGGTATTTGTTCAGCGGAGTCGGTACGCACAAAATAACGGCTTCTACTTCGCCGATGCGGGAGAAGTCGGTCGTTGCTTCAAACAGGCTGTTGGAAGCAGCGGCAATTTTGTCGGAAGGGATATGCTCGATGTAGCTTTCGCCTTTGTTGAGCTTGTCGACTTTGTTGGTGTCAATGTCGAACCCCAAAACTTGGTAACCGATATCCACATAGCGCAACATCAGTGGTAAACCGACGTAGCCTAAGCCAACGATGCCGATTTTTGCGGTCTTATCGGCAAATTTTTGTATCGTAATGTTTTTCATGATGTCTTTCGTTTAATGAATGAGTGAATCGGGAGTGTTTGCCCGATGCCTGAGTTGTTTGCTGCAACCGCATAGCCATAGCCGGCTGCCGTATCGTGTGAAGCCTTAAAACCATACTTATAATTACATTAGACAAAATCATAAGCACTTATCTGATTCGTCTCAAACAAAAAAGTTTAACGGTCGTTCAGACGGCCTCTGTGGTATGGAAATGGTATTTTTGAATGCTTAATTTTTAGAAATTATATTCAACTACATGTTTTGATTTTAGATATTGCTTTGTCAAATGCATGGTTCATGAAATCAAACTACCGTTTATGCCGTTTAAAACCCTTCTAGAATAAAAACTTTTAATAAATTTTCGTGGCTTAACTTATCTTAATAATCCATTATTTCGTGATGAAAAAAAGGAAAATTTGTCGACAATCAGCTTGAGGATAGTTAACTCAAGTCAAAGTTTTAAATTGGAATACGCTATAGTCATTATAATATATCGACGAAAAAAGCACATTTATTACTATGTGAATGATAGATGGATTCTATTAAAAATGGTTTGATTATTAAGTTGAGGCAATTAGACGGATTTTTTCCGGAGAACCCATTTAATGTCCTGCCCGATGATTTCTACCGATTGACTTTGCCAAGGGCCGTCTGAAAGTAGGGCGGCCGGATTTTCAGGAAGGGAGAAAAGAGGTTTGCCTGCGCCTAACAGTTTGGGTGCTTGGTAGAGAACGATTTCATCTACCAAGTCATCCTTCAGGAAGGCTGAAGCAAGTGTTGAGCCGGCTTCTACCAGAACTTCGCCAAAGCCAAGCTCTGCCAGTTGGGGCATGAGGGAGGAAAGATTGATGCGGCCGTTGATGTGTTCAGACGGCCTGATGATGCGGACATGTTCAAATTTACCCAGCGCCTGCAAACGTTGTTCGTCTGAGGAAAGGGTAACGATAACGGTCGGGCTTTCGGTATCAGTCACGAGGTGGCAGTCCAAAGGGGTTTGCAGTCGGCTGTCCAAGACGATACGCGCAGGTTGGCGTAAGGTAGGGAAACTGCGGACGTTGAGCTTCGGGTTGTCGGCAAGCACGGTACCGATACCGGTCAAAACGGCGCAACTTTCGGCACGGAGAATTTGTACGTCTTCGCGTGCGGCTTCGCCGGTAATCCAAAAGCTGCGGCCGTCTGAAAGGGCGGTTTTACCGTCCAAGCTGGCGGCGCATTTGAGGCGGACAAACGGTCTGCCGCGTTCGATACGCGACAGGAAACCGCGGTTGAGTTCGCGCGCCTGAGCTTCCAACAAACCGCTTTCGGTACGGATTCCGGCGGCTTCCAACATAGACAAGCCTTTGCCTGCGACCAACGGGTTGGGGTCGGTCATGGCGGCGACTACGCGCGTTACGCCGGAATGAACCAGCGCTTCGGCGCATGGTGGCGTGCGGCCGTAATGGCTGCAAGGTTCCAGCGTGACATAGGCTGTTGCGCCTTTTGCCGCCGCTCCGGCCTGCCTTAATGCGTGAACTTCAGCGTGCGGCTCGCCTGCTTTGACGTGGAAACCTTGTCCGACGATTTGTGTGCTGTGTGCAATCACGCAACCGACGCGGGGATTGGGGGAAGTAGAAAACCGCCCAAGCTTGGCCAGCTCGAGGGCGGTTTGCATCATTTGGGTATCAAGTGCGGAAAACATGGTTTCAGACGGCCTTATTTGGCTTTACATTCGGCGATGACTTGGGTGAATTCGGAAACGTCTTTAAAGCTTTTATAGACAGACGCGAAGCGGACATAAGCAACTTGGTCGATTTTTGCCAGCTCTTCCATCGCCATTTCGCCGACGATGCGCGAAGCGACCTCTTTTTTGCCCAAACGGTAGAGGCGTTGCTCGATAAGAGCAACGGTTTCATCGATTTGTTCTTGTGTGACAGGACGTTTGTGCAGCGCGCGCTCAAGGCTAGTCTGCAGTTTGTGCGCATTGAAGGGAACCCGTGTGCCGTTGGATTTGATGACTTGCGGCATCCGCATTTCAACGGTTTCAAAAGTGCTGAAGCGTTGTCCGCATTCCAAGCATTTGCGACGGCGACGGATGCTGTTGGTGTCTTCCAGCCATCGCGAGTCGGTTACTTGTGTGTTGGGGTGTTGGCAAAACGGGCACTTCATCGTGTTTCCTTGTCATACGCTCGGCAAGGTCGCTAAGCAATTGAATTTATTGTTTGTGAACTATTATTGTAGCGGATTGCGTTATTTTCGTATAGTAAAGGCTCTTCGCTGGATTAAGTATAAAAAGGCCGTCTGAAAGGGCAACTTTGGCGAAGTTGGGCTTTTCAGACAGCCTTGAGTTTTCAGTCAATCAACCGTTAAACCGATACGCCGACGGCACGGGCGATTTCCAAACCTTCTTCCGCACTCATGTAAACCGGATTTTCGGGGCGGTCGCTGCGGACGATATCGCCGTCTTGAAACATCACCAATTCATTGACTGCCAATTGCGACCAGGTTTCATCTCGCGTCAGAGGCAGGGTGGCGATGACGGAAACTTTATCGTTCGGGGTGGTCACTTCTGAAAAATCGACCATGACATCATCGTCCAGCAAACGGGCTTTGCCAAACGGGGCTTTGCGCACGATGTAGTGCAGTAAGGTACTGGCGTGGGCAAACAGGCAGTCGCCGTTGGACATCACAAAGTTGAACAAGCCGTAGCGGCGGATTTCATGAGTCAGGCCGGCAATGGCGTCAAACAAAACTTCAGGTTCGGGTTTGGTGGCAAAGCGGCTGCGCAGGCGGTTGAGGATAAAGCAGAACGCGCGTTCGGAATCGGTCGTGCCGACGGCATGGTAGTACTCGCCCTGCTCAGGAAAAAAATCAATCAAATGGCCGTTGTGGGCAAACAGCCAATATTCGCCCCACATCTCGCGCATGAAGGGATGAGTGTTTGCTAGTGAGGTCTGGCCTTGTGAGGCCTTGCGGATATGGGCGATAACGTTTTCAGATTTGATTTGGTAGGCGCGCACCAAGTCGGCAACGGGAGAGTTGGCGCTGGGCTTGTCGTCGTGAAACAAACGCACGCCTTTGCCTTCAAAAAAGCCGATACCGAATCCGTCGGCATGGTGGTCGGTAATGCCGCCACGGCGGCGGAAGCCTTCAAAAGAAAACATGATGTCTGTGGGAGTGTTGCAATTCATGCCGAGCAGTTGGCACATGGCGTTAACCTTTTTTCCGAGTATTTATAGGGTCATTATGGTGTATCGGGCAGGCAGTTTCAATATATTCTTTGCCGTTTTTGGGTAGGTAATACAGGCCGTATCGAATTAAAAATAAATATTTTCGCCTTATTGGAGGTTTTTAGGACATTTACTAATTCTGTGCTAACACTTCGTTTGTGGCAGGATACCCGCCAAACCATGCAGGAGCAGGAACAAAAAGTGCGCGAATATCATCTCGATATTTCTGTTCCGCATACCGGGCAGACAGCCGAGAGCGATTCCGAAGCCGACCAAGGCGAGGCATTGTTTAACGCCGTCAACCGCAGCGATTGGCAAGCCGTTCGTCCGCTGCTGGAGCGTTATACCCAGCAAAGCGAATACGATCCCGATATCGCTTCGTTTGCCCGCGCCTCGTTGGCTCGGGGCGAAGGCAAGTGAGCCGCCAAACAAGAATACGAAACCCTGTTGCAACGCCATCCCGACTTCACACGCGGACGGCTTGATTACGCCCGACTGCTCTTTGAAGGCCGTCTGAACCGTGAAGCCTCTTCTCAATTTGCACATCTTCAAAACGAAGATTTGCCCGAAGCCGTTAAAGAAAACATTGCCCATTTTCAAGATGCCTTGAATCAACGTCAAAGCTGGAAGGGTAGTCTTTCCGTCGGTGCCGTCCGCAATAGCAACATCAATGAAGGCAGCAGCAAAGTGTGGTGTAAAACCGAAATCGACGGCGAATGCTGGGAAGAATTTTCAGGCGACAAACCCATTTCTGCCAACAGCATCAAATACGAAGCCGCCGCCGTCCGCCGCTGGCAGGTTAAAGGACACCACGGTATCGCCGCCTGAGCGCTCGGCTACGGCCGCTTCTACCGTGATCATCGGAACTTTAACGAACACACGCTCAACCTCAGTGCAGGCTACCAGTTTGAAAACCAGTGCTACACTTTCGCCCTCGCTCCGCTCATCGAATGGAACGGTAGCGGCAGCAAAACCTTCAACCGCGCCTATGGCGCGCGCAGCGAATGGAACCTCGACAAAGGCGGCTGGACGTGGAACACCGAAGCCGAGTGGAAACGTCTTTCTTATGCAGACAAAACCCGTTTGCTCGACGGCAGCCTCCTCTCCGTTTACAACACCTTGTCTTATTTCCCTCGTAGCGACTTGATGCTCTACGGCGGCATAGACTGGCAACAGTACAAAACGAAAGACCCTGTGGACAGCTATCGTCAAATTTCTGCACGGTTGGGTGCGGCAAAAATGTTTGAAGCCGGCTTCGACGCCTCCGCTTCCGCCACTTTCGGTATCCGCAGCCACCGCGAAGAAAACGCCGTACTCGAACAACGCCGCCGTGACAAAGAACAAACCTACCGCCTCAGCATAGGCGCGGACCGCTGGAAATTCGCCGGCCTCAAGCCCGCCCTCAGCTACAAACACCGCCGCGTCCACGGCAACACCGACTGACTGTATAGCTACAAACAAAACGAAGTCGGTTTATCGCTGGTGAGGTCGTTTTAACTTGCGGTAAAGAGAAATAAAAATGAAAAGGCCGTCTGAAAGTATTTTTCAGACGGCCTGATTGATGATGGAAGCGCTGATTTTAAGAATATTGAACTTTAGCTGAATGGAAACAGGTTGCTTAAAAACTAGGGGCTGTATTTTCGTTTTGAAAATTTAGAAAAATTCAGACGGCCTTAAAGTGTTTCCATACAGGACGGCATTGTTCGGGTAAGTCGGGACAGGCGCCGAGTATGCCGCCGCTGAAGTCGTTGGGGCGGTGGAAGTCGCTGCCTGCGCTGGCGAGAAAGTCGAAACGGTCGGCAAGTAGGGCATAGTTGAGGCGGTCGTTTTTACAGCAGTTGCCGCTGTGCACTTCAATTCCTGCGCCGCCGAGGTTTTTAAATTCTTGAAACAGGTTTCGTTTGACGGTGGCGGATAATTCATAGCGCATCGGGTGGGCAACAATGGCCATGCCGCCCGCGCCTGTAATTGCGGCTACGCAGTCTTCCAGTGTGGCCCATTCGTGTCTGACGGAACAGGATTTGCCGTCGCCCAGGTATTTGGTAAATGCCTGCTGTTTGTTTTTGACATGGCCTTCGCGGATGAGGAATTCGGCAATGTGGGTGCGGCTGGCCATTTCTTTGTTGGCGGCCAATGCCAGCGCGCCTTCATACGCGCCTGTGATGCCTTTTTTCTCCAGTTTGGCCGCGATGGCTTCCAATCGTTTCAGACGGCCTTTGCGGACTTCGGCAAGCAGGTTTTGCAGGGCTTCATTGTGTTCGTCAAAGTCCAAGCCGACAACGTGGATGGTACGGCCGCGCCAAGTGACGGATATTTCCACGCCGTTGACGAAGGGGAGGCCGAGGGTATCGGCTTCGGCGCGTGCTTCGGCAAGTCCGCCGGTATGGTCATGGTCGGTCAGGGCGAGCAGGGTGCAACCGTTTTGACGGGCGAGTCGGACAACTTCGGTTGGGGATAGCATGCCGTCTGAAACGGTCGAATGGCAGTGTAAATCAATCATGGTTTTGCTTTGAATTTTCTCAAAAAAGGCCGTCTGAACGTTTCAGACGGCCTTGCTTTAGAACATTAGAACAGAGAGTCCAGTTGTTGTCTGTTGTTGCCGGTATTGCTTGGCAGAACTGGGGTTTCGTCTGATTCTTCGCGGGCTGGCGCAGTGTTGCTCTCGGCATGGCGGCGGTTTTCATTCGGAACCGCACGACGGGCAGGTTGGGCAGGGCGCGGAGCAACGCCGCTGTTGTCCAAGGCCAGGTCGGAGCTGGTGGTCATGCGTTCGCGCATATACACTTCGCCGCCGTTTGCAACCACGCCTTCAGGCGCTTTCATCGGTTTGACGCTGGTGCCTTTCAGGGCAAAGCGCATGTATTCTACCCAAACCGGTACGGCGATTGTACCACCGTAGCCTGCACGGCCCATGCTGCGCGGTTTGTCAAAGCCGATATAGACGGCAGTCACAACGCTAGGGTTGAAGCCGACAAACCATGCGTCTTTGTTGTCGTTGGTGGTGCCGGTTTTACCGGCAATGTCGGAGCGGCCGAGTGCGGCTGCACCGCGTGCGGTACCGACACGGACAACGTCCTGCATGATTTTGTACATAATGTAGGCGTTGCGAGGGTCAATGGCTTGAGGTGCGTTTTCACCGGCTACCAAAGGTTGCATTTGCGCCTTCAGACGGCCTTGGCTGTCGTAGATTTTGTCGATGACGTAGGCAGATACTTTGTAACCGCCGTTGGCAAAGACGCTGTAACCTTCTGCAATACGCAACGGCGTGGTTTCGCCTGTACCCAAAGCCATAGACAGGCTGGCAGGAATTTCAGACGGCTTGAAGCCGAAGCGTTGGATGTATTGTTGCGCGTAACCGATACCGATAGACATCAGGATGCGGATGGATACCATGTTTTTCGAAGCGGTCAAAGCCTGGCGCAGCGTGATGTAGCCGGAATAGCGGCCGTCTGAATTTTTCGGGTTCCACGCTTTGCCGTTTGCACCTTTACCCGGCAGGGAAATCGGCGCATCGTTAATCATGGTGGAGGCAGTCATGCCTTTTGCCAAAGCGGCGGAATAAACAAACGGTTTGAACGTAGAGCCGGGTTGGCGCATGGCTTGAGTTGCGCGGTTGAAGGTTTTGCTGTGGTAGTCATAGCCGCCGACCAATGCACGGACTGCACCGGTTTTCGCATCTAAAGACACTAATGCGCCTTGCAGCAAAGGCTCTTGAACGACGGTAAAAGTATCGCCGCTGCCTTTAACGCGAATGACGGAGCCGCGGCGGATGCGGTCATCACCCATTTTTTCGTTGTTGACTGCACGGGCGGCAAAGCCTAAAGCGTGGCTGTTCAGCGTGACTTTACGGCCGCTCGGCAACTGAATCTGTACACCTTTGCGTGAGGCTTCCAAGACAACCGCCGGAATCATTTTATCGACGGTGTAAAGTGTAGAAAGATATTGGCTGACGGTTTCTTCTACGTTGTCGCTTTTGCTCAGGTCAATGTAGTTTTCCGCACCGCGGTAGCTGCTGCCGCGGTCGAAATTGCGCAGGACTTTACGCAGGGCTTCTGTGGCCACGCGCTGGTGTGCGGTGTCGACGGTGGTGTATACCTTGAAGCCTTGCGTGTAGGCATCTTCGCCGTATTTCTCAAACAGCTCTTGACGCACCATTTCGGCAACGTACAGAGCGCTTTGATCGATGTTTTGTACAAAACGCTCGTAATGCAACTCTTCTTTCAAAGCCTGATCGCGTTGCTGCAGGGTAATCATGCCTTCTTCCAGCATATTGTTCAGAATATAAGCCTGACGCAGTTTGGCACGCTCAGGGTTCACAATCGGATTGTAGGCGGAAGGGGCTTTGGGCAAGCCGGCCAACATGGCGGCTTCGGCCAATGTTAAATCATTAACATTTTTATTGAAATAAATTTGGGCGGCAGATGCAAAACCATAAGCGCGTTGACCCAAATAGATTTGGTTGAAGTACAGCTCCAAAATCTTGTCTTTGCTCAAAGACTGCTCGATTTTGTAGGCCAGCAGGGCTTCGTTGAACTTACGGGTGAACGAACGCTCGCTGCTCAGGTAGAAGTTTTTGGCAACCTGTTGCGTAATCGTACTGGCACCGGATTGAACGCCACCAGCCATGACATTGCCGATTGCGGCGCGCGCCACGCCCCAAACGTCCACGCCCCAGTGGTCGTAGAAGCGTTTGTCTTCGGCGGCAATCACGGCGTCTTTCAAAATTTTCGGGAAGTCGCCGATTTTGGTAAATTCACGCCGTTGTTCGCCGTAAACGCCAATGACTTGGCCGTCTGAAGAATAAATCGTCAGCGGCATTTTTGGTTTGTAGTGTTGTAAAGAGTCCAAAGACGGCAGTTTTGGATAGGTTACCAAAATTGCAATTGCAATCAGACCTACACCGAAAAGAGCCAGTCCTAATAAGAGACCCATGCAGGTCGTTATAATCTTTTTAATCATGACTAAGTAATAATTTTGCCATTAATGGCGATAAATAAAGTAAAATGGGAAACGATTTCTATCAGCCACAGTCAATACTGTGTAAAGAATAAGAAGTCCTTTACGGATAACGAAACAGTTACTCACTCCTAAATGATACAGGGAAGTCAAATCATGCGCTTATTTAAAAGCACGAAAGATACCAAAACAGGCAAGGCTTCTAGCGGATTGAACAACCGCTCTGCCATCGGCGTCGACATCAGCCAACATGCCATTAAGATGGTACAACTGACAGGCCGTAGTTTAAACCAAATTCAGCTGGAAAAATACGTTATTACCAAATTGCCTAAAAATATTGTCAAAGGCAACAAAATTCAAGACTACGATCAGCTTGCTACTTACATCCAACATACTTACACACAATTACGCAGTTCTTGCAAAAATATTGTTGCTGCAGTGCCACAAAATTTGGCGACAGTCGAGCAAATTATTTACAACCCGCGTGATACCGATTTGGACTTGGAAGAGTTTGTCGAGGCGGAAGTCGGCCAATTTGCGCCCATTGAAGAAATGAACTACGACTTTCAAGCTGAAGAAGTCGGTTCAAGCCAGCATGTTTTAGCTGTTGCCGCCAAAAAAGACGATGTAGAGCCGCGCATTGAAATGTTTGAGAATGCGGGCTTGCCTTTGTCCGCTTTGGATTTGGACTTGCTGGCGCAACGCAATGCCTTTGTCTATTGGATGAATACGCATGCTCCCGAAATGGCAGAGGAAAAAGTTGCCGTGTTCGGCATTCATGCGACGCAAATGTATGCCCTGATTTTGCAAAACGGCCGTATCCTCTACAAACAAGAAACACCGGTCAGCACTGAGCAGCTCAATCAGCTGATTCAGCGTACTTATCAGGTAACGGAAGAAAAAGCCGCACAAATGATGGCTTCCCAAAACAAACCTTCAGACTACCAGTCTCAGATTGCCGACCGTTTTAATGTGCAGGTTGCGCAAGAAGTTCAGCGTGTTCTGCAATTTTACTATACCACGCAGGCTACTGATTCTTTCGCCAATATCAAACACATCCTGCTGACCGGCTTTACCGCGCAACAGGCAGGTTTGGCGGAAAGCATTTTCTCGCAAACCAATACGGCAACAGAATATCTGCATCCGATTTCATATGTGGAACGCAGTGCAAAAGTAGAATTGCCGCAGTTTCAAATTGATGCGCCGTCACTGACTTTGGCGTTCGGATTGGCATTAAGGGGACTTTGAGAACATGATCGAATTAACCAGAATCAACCTTCTTCCGTATCGGGAAGAGATTAAACAGCGCAAGCAGCAGCAATTCAAAATATTGATGCTTGGTGCTTTTGCGGTGGGTTTGGGCTTGGCGGCCGCTACCTATCTCGGTATTGACAGCGCCATCAGCAATCAAGAGGGCCGCAACAACTTCCTGCAAACCGAAATCGACAGACTTGATAGAGAATTGGGCGAAATCGATAAACTTCAGCAAGAAAAAGAAGCCTTCTTAGCCAAGAAGCTGAAAGTTGAAGAGTTGCAGGAAAAACGCTATCAAGCGGCTTATATCCTTGATTCTTTGAATGCGCTTACGCCCGATAATACTTATTTGACTGCGTTGGAAGCAGAAAGCCCGACCAGCTATAAAATCAGCGGCCATGCCATCAGCGACAATAAAATTGCCGTTATGATGCGCTCCCTGCCAAGTACAGGTATTTTCTTGCAACCTGAATTGTTGAGCATTAAAAAAGTAGATAACTACCAAGAATTTACTTTGAAATCTTCAATCAACCAAGTAAATACGCCGGCTCCTGCACCGACTGCCCAAAGCAGCGGTGAAACGGCCGAACCTGTAGCAGAACCTGCTCCGGAGGCTCAATAATGGCATCTAAAAACCTGAAACAATTGGACGTACAAAACCTGTACCTGCTCAATATGCCTTCAAAACTTTTGCTGGCAGGTTTATTGATTGTCGGTATGTTGGCTTTGGGCTATGTCGGCGTATTTAAAGATCAGATTGAAACCTTGAATACGCAGGAAGCCAAAGAAGAAGAGCTGAAGGAAACCTTTACGCGTAAAAGCATTCAGGCGGCAAGCTTGAACAATTTGAAAGCAGAATTGGCCTCGATCCGTTCTGCATTTGACGTTTTGTTGAAACAACTGCCGACCGACGCGGAAATTCCAAACCTGATTCAAGAGCTGCATCAGGCAGGTTCAACCAACGGATTGCGTTTGGATAGCGTTGCGCCGCTCCAACCTGAAAACGATGGTCCGATTCAAAAACTGCCGTATCAGATTTCCATCACAGGCAAATACTCACAGATCAGCCAATTTACCCGTGATGTAGGCGATTTGTCGCGCATTATTACTTTAGATTCTTTGAAACTCGTGAACGCAGGCGAGGACAAAGAAGGCAAAGGCAATAAAGGCGAGTTGACATTGAGTGCGATTGCAACGACTTACAAAGCCCGTCCGGCCGAAGAGATTGCTGCCGAATTGGCTGCGCAACAGGCACAAGAAGAAGGCAAACCTGCCGAGAATGAGCAAAAATAAAAGAATAGGGAAATCATGAAAAAAATCATCTTACTCTTAAGTCTTCTTCCCTTGGCAGCCTGTACGCAAAGCTATGAAGATTTGACTCAATGGATGACGCAAACCCGTCAGGAAGCAAAATCTAAGATTATTCCGTTTGAAGAGCCGACGGTTACATTGCCTAAGCCGTATAGCCCTCCGAACTTTAAAGGCTTAAATGCGTTTGATTCACGTCGTTTGGACACTGCCCCTAAAGGCGGCAATGCGCCGGATGTGAACCGTCCGAAAGAAACATTGGAAGCCTTCAGTTTGGAAAACATGGCCTTTGTCGGAACGCTGCAAAGCGGCGGCAAAGTTTCCGGATTTATCAAGGTCAACGACCATGTTTATACCGTTTATCCCGGAAACTACATCGGTCAAAATTACGGCAGAATCCAAAGTATTACCGAAGATAAAATTATCTTGACCGAGCAAGTTGAAGACAGCTACGGCAACTGGGTGTACCGGAAGGCCGAATTGCCATTGAGCAGTAAAGAGGCGGATTCTTCCAATAGCTCAGATAGTTCGAATTCAAATTAATTTAGGGGTCTCACTCGATTATGAAAACCAAGCACATGACAAAATTATTTGCCGGCTTCAGCGTTGCCCTCGCTGTTCAGACGGCCTTTGCAGGCAATATTACCGATATCAACGTTTCCACTTTGCCTGACAACCAAAAAATCATCAAAATCCGTTTCGACAAAGACGTCACCACACCTCATGGTTTTGTAACATCTACTCCGGCGCGTATCGCATTGGATTTTGCCAACACCAATATCCGTTTGCCTCAGCCTGTTTTGGAATATGCCGACCCATTGCTGAATCAAATTACTGCGGCACAAAACAATGACCGCGCACGCGTGGTTTTGGGCTTGAACAAAATCAGCCAATACAATACTGAGATTCGCGGCAACGAAGTTTGGGTATTTGTAAACGAATCTACTGATCAAACCAATGCGGCTGTTGCAAATGAACGTGCGGCTACGCCGTCTACCGCGCGCGCTACTCAGACTTATCAAGCCGTTTCAGCAGCCAATATCGATTTCCGCAAAGGTGCACGCAATTCCGGCATTATTGAATTGTCCGCCCCAGGTTTCAGCGGGCAGCCGGACATTAAACAGCAGCGCGACCGTGTGGTTGTTACCTTGAAAAACCATACGCTGCCGACACAAGCGCAACGCAGTTTGGATGTGGCTGACTTCAATACCCCTGTACAAAACGTTACGCTCAAACGCATCGGCAATTCTACCCAGCTCATTATCCGCAACAATAATGCGAATTGGGACATCAATACCAAAGCTTCTTCCGGCCGTTTTGTATTTGAAGTATCGCCTAAAGCCGCCAATACCGAATCCAGCGGCTTGAACCAAAATGCGAATAAATCGTTTAAAGGCCGTAAAATTTCCTTGGACTTCCAAGATGTAGAAGTCCGTACCATTTTGCAGATTTTGGCGAAAGAGTCCGGTGTGAATATTGTTGCCAGCGATACCGTCAAAGGCACCATGACCCTGTCCCTGAAAGATGTACCTTGGGATCAGGCTTTGGACTTGGTTATGCAGGCGCGCAATTTGGATATGCGCCGTCAAGGCAACATTATCAATATCGCACCTCGAGATGAATTGTTGGCAAAAGACAAAGCCTTCTTGCAGGCTGAAAAAGAGATTGCCGAATTGGGTCCGCTGTATTCTCAAACCTTCCAGTTGAAATACAAAAACGTGGAAGAGTTCCGTAAAATTCTGCGCTTGGAAGAATACGACAGCAATAATTCCAATACCCGCAATACTCTGTTGAGCAACCGAGGCAGCGCCTTAATCGATCCGGCCACCAATACGCTGATCGTAACCGACAACCGTGGCGTGATTGAGAAATTCCGCAAACTGATTGATGAATTGGACGTTCCAACCCGTCAAGTGATGGTGGAAGCGCGTATTGTGGAAGCTGAAGATACCTTCTTCCGCAACTTGGGCGTTAAATTCGGTTCTGGTGGTGCAAGTGGCCGTAACGCATGGGGCAGCAACTGGAGCAATGCGCAAACTAACTACAATACCAATGCCTCATTTAATCGTGGCGATGTAGGCTATCGCACATGGACTTTGGATCCGAACGTCAGTCTGCCGACCGCAGCCGCAGTCAACAGCATTGCGCTGGTGCGTGCGTTCTCGTCCGGTGCATTGGGCTTGGAAATCAGCGCGTCTGAAGAACAAGGTAAGAGCAAAACCATTTCCAATCCGCGCGTGCTGACACAAGACCGCAAAGAAGCCAAAATCGAATCCGGTACGGAAATTCCTTACCAAGAAGCTTCTTCCAGCGGTGCGACTTCGATTACCTTCAAGAAAGCCGTTTTGGGCTTGACCGTAACGCCGAACATTACGCCTGATGGTCAAATCATCATGACTGTGAAGATTAATCGCGATACCCCGATCGACTGTACCGTGGATTCTCTGACAACCAAGTGTATCAACACCAAACACTTGAATACCCAAGCCATGGTTGAAGATGGCGGTACGCTGATTGTCGGCGGTATTTACGAAGAAGAAAGCACCAATGCAGTGAACAAAGTACCTGTTTTGGGCGATATTCCTGTTGTCGGCAATCTGTTCAAATCACGCGGTAAACGTGAAAACCGCCGTGAGCTGTTGATCTTCATCACGCCGCGCATTATGGATAATGTGGGTAACAATCTGCGCTACTGATTTTTAAAATGACAAACAGGCATATCTGCAAAGGTATGCCTGTTTTGGTTTTCGGACGGCCTGAGATGAAAAGGCCGTCTGAAAAACGACGAACTTTTCCACGAAACCACCATATCGTATAAAATGACCCTCATGGAAAAAATCAACGGTAATTTAATTTTAATTGGGCTGATGGGCGCGGGTAAAACCACTTTGGGCAAGCAGCTTGCCCAAATGTTTGAATGCCCGTTTTACGACAGCGACTACGAAATCTGCACTTCTTCGGGTGTATCCATTCCGACCATTTTTGAGATGGAAGGGGAGGAAGGCTTCCGCAACCGCGAAACCAATATGCTGAAGAAGCTCGCTTCCCGGCGCAACATTGTTTTATCGACCGGTGGCGGCTCAGTATTGCGCAGTGAAAACAGACAGATTCTGCGCCAAAACGGCACGGTTGTTTATCTGCATGCCAGCCCCGAAACCTTGCTGGAGCGTACCCGTTACGACAGCAACCGGCCGCTGTTGCAAGTTGCCGACCCTTTGGTCAAATTGCAAGAGCTGTATGACCAACGCGATACGCTGTACCGTCAAACCGCCCATCTCGTCATCGAATCCGACAGCTGTCACAAAACGCTCAAACGCCTGATACAGGCTTTAGGCGAGTAAATAGCTTTGCAAAGGAACACCATGCGCACACTGACTGTCCAAACCCCGTCCCATCAATACCCCATCTTTATCGGGCATAAACTGATTGAGCAGGCCGATACGCTGCTTCAGCCCTATTTAGGCAAAAAAGCAGCCATTATTACCAACGAAACCGTTGCGCCGCTTTATCTCAAACAGCTTCAGACGGCCTTAGACAGACTGGGCGTGCCGCATTTCAGCATCATCCTTCCCGACGGCGAAGAATATAAAAACTGGCAGACGCTTAACCTGATTTACGATGGCCTGATGCAAAACCGTGCCGAACGCAAAACCACTTTAATCGCTTTGGGCGGCGGCGTGATAGGCGATATGGTCGGCTTTGCCGCGGCGACTTATCAGCGTGGCGCACCTTTTATCCAAGTGCCGACCACATTGCTCAGCCAGGTCGATTCCTCGGTCGGCGGTAAAACCGCCATCAACCATCCGCTCGGTAAAAACATGATTGGCGCGTTCTACCAGCCGCAGGCCGTGCTGGCCGATTTGACCGCCCTGCAAACGCTGCCGCAACGCGAACTTTCCGCAGGTATGGCCGAAGTCATCAAATACGGCGCATTGGGCGATGCCGAATTTTTTGCTTGGTTGGAAGAAAATATGGCCGACCTGATGGCGCAACATCAAGAAAAAATGGCAGAAGCCGTTTACCATTGCTGCAAAATGAAGGCCGATATTGTTGCCCAAGACGAAACCGAGCAGGGTATCCGCGCATGGCTTAATCTCGGCCACACTTTTGGCCATGCCATCGAAGCCGAAATGGGCTATGGCGTATGGCTGCATGGTGAAGCTGTTGCCGCCGGTTGCGTCCTCGCTTCCCGTTTGTCGCAAATTTTGGGTAAAACCCAACAAGCCGATACCGACCGCATTGCCGCTTTAATGGAAGCCGCCGCCCTCCCGTCTGCGCCGCCTGTTTTCTCCTTTGAAAAATGGATTGAACACATGAGCCACGACAAAAAAGTCAGCAGCGGCATCATGCGTTTTGTCGGCTTGGAATACTTGGGTAAAGCCAATATCACTGAAATTACCGATATAGAAATCCTCCGCCAAACTTTGCAGCCGTATTTGTGAGGAATGAATGAGGTTTGCTTTAAAATATAAAAAGGCCGTCTGAAAGTTATTTTCAGACGGCCTTTGGTTTTTTAAGCGTTTTCATTTATCGGCTTAAAGCTAGATAAACCAATTTGGGTGGGTCAATCATTTAAAGCGTCTTTTTATCCAACTCGGCAATAATCAGCAAACCGCTGTCAAAGCGTCTGCTGTCGGCCAGTTTCAGACGGCCTTGATGGCGTTTGACAATGGTGTCTGCAATGGACAGCCCCAGGCCGGTGCCTTGTTGTTCGGTGCCGAGAATGCGGTAGAAGGGGTCGATAACGCGTTGGCGTTCGCTTGGGGGAATGCCGGGGCCGTCGTCTTCCACCCAGATATTGAGGTATTCGGCGGTTTCGTCAAAGCCCAAATCGATGCGGCCGCCTTTGGGGATGTAGCGGATGGCGTTGTCGGTAAAGGTTTTGATAAGGGTGTAGATTTCGGTGTCGTCGGCGTGGATTTGGCAGTCATTTTCAACGGCAACGCCGATGTCTTGACCTTTGGCCAGCGCCAGCGGCATGAGTTCCTGCAAGACGCGGCGGAACTGGTTTTGCAGGCTGATCAGGGTTTTGGGGCGTTGGATTTCGGGCGCTTGGGCGCGTGCGAGGGAAAGGAGTTGCTCGAGCAGGTGGCGGTTGCGCTGTATGCTTTGTTGCAACAGGGCGGACTGCTCGCGCGCTTCGGCGGACAGCTGCATATTGTTGAGCCGCTCTGCCTGAAGGGAAAGGGCGGTCATGGGGCTACGCAATTCGTGTGCGGCATCGGCGATAAAGCGTTGCTGTTGGCGGACGTTTTCATCGGTACGCTGCAACAAGTTGTTGATGGCGACGACAAAGCCTTGGATTTCGCTGGGAATGTTTTGGGTGTCCATCGGCGAGAGGTCATTGATTTTGCGCTGTTCCAAATCGTTGGACAGGGTTTTGACGGAACGCATGGCGCGATGGGTAATCCAGACGGTGAGCAGGATAATCAGGGGCAGGGCGAGGAGCATGGGGAGGATGCTCTGCACGGCGGCCATTTCGGCCAGCTCTTCGCGGTAGTCACTTTCCTGCATGACGGCAATTCGGCCTTGTTTGGTGGTGCGGGTGTAAACGCGGTAGTAATCGTCGTCGTCATCGGCCTGAATGGTGTGCAGGCCGTCTGAAATCTGCTCAGGCAGGCTGACGATGGGGTTGGGCGTATTGGGAAATTGAACGGAAATCTTATTGTCGTTGTCGAGCGAGTGTTTCTCGTCATCGGCATCGCTCGGGTCGAGATAGTTCGCAACTTGGCGCAACAGGTCGTCTTGAACCTCTTGGGTCTCGTGATAGGTATCGTAATATGAAAATATGCCTGCAAGAATGGAGAGGGGCAGGAGCATGCAGATCAGGGCGAGGCTGATTCGGACTTGCAGGGATTGTTTGATGGTGTGGATAAGGCGTTGCATGGTTTGTGTATTGATATTGTTGTGATTTTTCAGACGACCTGGTTGTTTTGTGCAACCAGCCAGCCGACCCCGCGGACGTTTTGAATCGCTTCTTTGCCGAGTTTTTTGCGTAAGGCGTGAATCAGGAAGTCAACGGCGTTGCTTTCGACTTCTTCGCCCCAGCCGTAAATTTTGTCTTCCAAATCGCTGCGCGACAGAATCATGCCCGGACGCAGCAGCAGGGCTTGGAGGACGGCAAACTCTTTGTTGCTGAGCATGACGGCCTGTTCCTGCCCGACTACTTCCGCCTGATGGGTGGAAGGGTTGAGCGTGATGATGCCGTTGGTCAGCAGCGTTTGCGCCTGTCCGCCGTGTCGGCGCAATACGGCGCGCATACGGGCTTGCAGTTCCGCCATGTCGAAGGGTTTGACGATGTAGTCGTCTGCGCCGCCGTCCAGGCCGTTGAGGCGGCTGTGCAAATCGTCGCGTGCGGTCACGATTAAGACGGGAACGGTACAGCCGCCATTGCGGATTTGCGCCAATACGTCCAAACCGTCTTTGCCGGGTAAACCCAAATCCAAGAGCAGTAAATCGTATGCTTGCGCTGCGACTGCCGCGGCTACTTCCGAACCGCGGCTGACCCAATCGACAGCGTAGCCGGTGTCTTTCAGGTTGGCACTGACGGCTTGGGCAATCATGGCATCGTCTTCAACCAATAATACGCGCATGGAAGTTCTCCGGAGGATGGGTGGGTAGGGATTATAACCGCACTCAATTAGTAAAAATTTAGGAAGGGTTGAAAAACTGATTTTTTGCAAAAGATGAGGCCGTCTGAAATTCGGTTTTCAGACGGCCTGTATGCTTCAATCCCGATTATTTAGGGTTTTTCTCAATCAAGGCAACCAATTGGTCGATATAGCCTTGAACAAATCCGCGCGCAGATTCGATGAGCTGGCCGTTGTCGTCAAACAGGGTAGGCGAGTTGCCGAGGAACACTTCCGGTTGGCCGGTCAGCGGCATATCGAAATACGAAAGGGCAAGGCGCAGATTTTTTTGCGAGCTATAGCCGCCCATCTTACCGACAGAATGGCTGATGATACCGGCAGGTGTTTTTTTCCAGGCAACATCGGCATTGGGTTTGGAACCGATGTCGATGGCGTTTTTCAGGCAGGCCGGTACGGTACGGTTGTTCTCAGAAGTCACGAACAATACGCCGGCCGAAGCTTTGATGGTTTCACGGAAATCGGTATAGCTGGATGGAGTAGGGAAGTCGGTAACGGCAGGATCGTCGTAGTCGAAGTTGTACAAAGGCAAATGGCCGATTTCGACGATTTGCGCTTCGTAGCCTTCGGGGAACATGGAAATGACGTTTTGTGCGATTTTTCGTGCAAACGAGCCTTTACGCAGGCTGCCGACCAAGATGCTGACTTTCTTTGACATGTTTTTCTCCTGTTTGATGATAAAAATGAAAACGATTCTAAATTTTAGTGTTGTCTGGGGATGCGGTCAAGGTTTCAGACGGCCTGTCAAAACGGTTTATGCTAAAATAACGGTTTTGCTGATATTTCAAATTATTATGCACGCTTCTGATTTGCAAGAGGACGCAACGGTACACGAATACTTCGCCGACACCCCCGATTTTCCTGCTAAAACCATTGTCGCCACCTTATTCATCGGCGCATTTTTCGGCTATCTCAACGACACGCTGCTGAATGTCGCGCTCACGCCGATTATGAAAGATTTTGGTGTCGACAAGACCACGGTCCAATGGCTGACGACGGGCTTTTTGCTGGTCATGGGCGCATTTACGCCGATTACGGCAGGCGTGATTCAATGGTTTGAAACGCGCAAAATGGTGCTGTTTACGCAGGCAACGTTTTTAGCAGGCTCGCTGATTTGCGCGTTTGCACCGACGTTTGGCGTATTGGTGGTCGGGCGTATGGTGCAGGCAGTGTCTGCCGCGTTTTTTGTCCCGCTTCTGTTTAACGGAGTGTTGTCGATTTTCCCGCCCAACAAACGCGGAACGGCGATGGGCGTGATTACCATGATGTTTACCGCCGCGCCTGCAATGGGGCCGACGCTGTCGGGCATCATCATCGACCATACGCATTGGCGCGTGCTGTTCGGCTTTACCGCGCCGTTTATGTTGGCGGCGATGGTGCTGGTGGGTAAATATTTGACGGTCAATTTGAGCAACATCAGCCGTCCGAAAATCGATATGTTGTCGGCTGTGCTGTCGATTGCAGGCTTCGGCGGGCTGGTTTATGCGAGCAGTAATTTTGCCCATATGCCGCTGGTGGAATTTGTCCTGCTCTTCGCCGCTTCTATTGTACTGGTGGGGTGGTTTGCGCACCGTCAGTTCCGTTTGGCCACGCCGTTGTTGAACCTTCGGGCGTTTGGATACAAACAGTTCAGATATTGCGTTGTGATTTTGGCCGGTGCGGTATTCCTGTTCTTGGGCTTGGAACTGATGGTGCCGATGTACACGCAGCAAGTGTTGATGCTGACCGGTACGGCAACCGGCCTGATCCTGATGCCTGCCAGCATTGCCCAAGCGGTTGCCGCGCCTTTGTTCGGCAAATTGTTGGATAAAAAGGGCGGACGCTTTGTCGTCTTGCCGGCAACAGTGATGCTGGTGGTGTCGCTGGCGGTATTGTGGCTGTTTTTGCGGATTGATACTCAAGTGGTGATGTTGACGGCGATGTTTACGCTGTTGGCACTTTCCGTGTCTGCTTGTGTAACCGGCGAAACCCATGGTTTGAACGCGTTGCCGAAAACGCTCAATCCGCACGGTGCGGCGATTCTGACCACCATCAACCCGATTGCCGGTGCCATCGGCGCGGCGTTTTTCGTCGGTGCGACCAATATTGGAGAGAGACTTTCCAGCGCAGATATGCCGCAACAGGCAATGTTGGACGGTATCCATTTGGCGATGGGTTGCGCTTTGGGTGTCGGTGTTGTGGTCGTCATGTTTGCTTTGCGTTTGAAAGCGCATCAGAAATAAATAAAAGGCCGTCTGAAACGTTCAGACGGCCTAAGTACCTCGCAAGAATTTATAAGATTTTGTAACACAATGAAGTTAAAAAGTATTTTATCAATCAGCCTGATGATGGCGGTTTGTCCGTCATGGGCTTTGGACTTCGGGCGTATTCCTGAAAATGAAATTTCCGTTTATGTGCAGGAATTGGACAGTGGCAAAGTGATTGCCGAACACCGTGCCGATGAATTGCGCAATCCTGCTTCGACCATGAAGCTGGTAACGGCGTTTACCGCGTTCCGTATGTTGGGCGGCGATTATCGTTGGAAAACCGAGTTTAGAACCAACGGCTCAATCAAAGGCGATACACTGAAAGGCAATGTGTATTGGGTGGGGAGCGGCGATCCTGTGTTTGACCAGCATGATTTGGTGCAAATGCAGCAACAGATGCGCGATAAGGGCATACGCCATATTGACGGACATCTGATACTCGACCGCAGCCTGTGGGGCGATGTGAAGAATCCGGATGATTTTGCTTCTGACTCTGCCGAAAGCTTTATGACACCGCCTGATCCCAATATGTTGGCGTATAAAACCGTTGAACTGCGTGCTGAAAAAGAAGAAGACGGAAGCTTGGTCATCCGTACCAATCCGCCGCTGCCGAATCTGAACATTCAAAACAAATTGACGCTTGAAGATAAGGAAGGGAAGTGCAGTGTTTTAAAAAACCACATGAAGACTGCCTATAAAAACAATACGCTGACCGTATCGGGCAAGCTGCCGGAAAGCTGCTTAGGCAAAGAGCTGTATCTGAATATGTACAGCATGAAAGAATTTGTCGGCAAAAGTTTTGTGAACCAATGGCGCCAACAAGACGGTACGGTTTCAGACGGCCTGACGACAGGTGTTGCGCCTCATGATGCGCATGTGTTGGCAAGCCATCTATCCAAACCGCTTACCGATATCCTCACCGATATGAACAAGCATTCTAATAATCTGATTGCCCGTTCGGTTTTCCTTAAATTTGCCGGAAATGTGTCTGATTACAAGCTGGCGCAGACTAAGGCCGCCTCTATCGTAAAAAGCGAGCTGGCGGTTGCTGGTATCAATACGGAAGGGCTGGTGTTGGAAAACGGCTCAGGCCTGTCCCGCGTTGAACGGCTTAATGCGCGAATGATGGCGCAAATGTTGGAAAAAGCCTACTTCAGCCCGTTTAAAAACGAGTTTATCAGTACGCTGCCGATTGCCGGTAAAGACGGCACGCTTAAAACACGCTTGAAACAGCCAGGTGAAAACCTGCGCCTTAAAACCGGTACGCTTAAAGATGTCCGCGCGCTGGCAGGGTATTGGTTGGGCGAAAAGCCGTTGCTGGTTGTCGTCATTATCAACAGCCAAAAATCAACCGATTATTTACGCGACTTGGATAAGCTAGTGTCTAAAATTGTTCAGCCCGGTGGAGAACATTGGATTGATGCTAAAGCTTCTTGCATGATTAGGTATCAGGCTTGATAAGCTAAAAGGGGCCGTCTGAAAATGTATTGACGTTTTCAGACGGCCTTTGTGTAAGAAGAGGAGGCAAGTATTGATGTCTATTTTGAAAGATGATTTAGGGATTTGATGAATAAGCGTTTGGTGTGAAGCAGCTTGAGATGGATGCTCTTTCAGGATTCAAGCCATATTTTTTCAGACTTATTGTGTTGTCCTATTTTATATTATCTAAAATAGCTGGATTTTTTATGAAAAGGCATAAGGTATAGACGAAAAAATACCGGTAAAAACCGGTATTTTTTATTTTTAACTTGATGGCGCGGCGGACGGGGCTCGAACCCGCGACCCCCGGCGTGACAGGCCGGTACTCTAACCAACTGAGCTACCACCG
>NZ_JBQCVO010000008.1:0-117542 GCF_051958295.1 Neisseria sp. P0014.S002
GATGGTTAACTGCCGTATACGCCGCCCCGAGGCCGAACCGTTTGCCGGTTCGGGTTGACGGGCGGCTTTGTATGGGGGCGGAATGAGAGCTTGGACCAATGGGGGCCATTGGGTGAAAAGGGACAAACGGATAGCCATCCTGTCGGATGGGGATAAAAAGATAAAGGGAATTAAAGATATGTACTTAAAGGTATTTGACGGAAAACGGAATGGGGCAACTGTGCAGAGGGGCTACTCCTTGATACAGCTGTTGGTGGTGATGCTGTTGGTTTCGATAGTGGCGATGTAGGATATTAGGCCGTCTGAAAGATACTTCACATCAGCTTTCAGACGGCCTTATTGTCTGATGAATTTTTGATATTGGCGTACTTTTTTAAATACAGATAAAATCCCTGCTAATTATTTATAACGATATTTTTAGGATACACAGTGCTTGCTTTGGATTATTGTCATCAAAAGGCTGCAGAAAGCCATTCCAGTTTTTTATCCGGCTTTCGTTTTTTATCGGTAGAAAAACGAAATGCAATCACTGTTTTATATGCTTTTTGTCGCGAACTAGATGATGTGGTTGATGGCTGTACCGATCCAAATGTAGCTCAGATAACGTTGAATTGGTGGCGCAGTGATTTGGAGAAAGTATTTAATAATGAGATGCCGGAGCATCCTGTTCATCAAGCTTTAAAAGATATTCGGGCAAATTTTGACTTGCCGAAGAATGAATTTGAAGCTTTGATTGATGGCATGCAGATGGATTTGGAGCAGGCTCGTTATGGTAGTTTTGATGAATTAAAGCTGTATTGCCACCGTGTTGCAGGGGTGGTGGGTTGTCTTATTGCGCGGATTTTAGGTTTTTCGAATCCCCAAACTTTGGAATATGCGGACAAAATGGGCTTGGCTTTGCAGTTGACGAACATTATTCGCGATGTGGGTGAAGATGCGCGACAGGGAAGAATTTATTTGCCGATAGAGGAAATGCAGAAGTTTGATGTGCCTGCCAACGTCATCATGCAATGTAAACCGACAGACAATTTTGCAAAATTAATGCAGTTTCAAGTGGATAGGGCGCGTGAAACTTATCGTGAGGCTATGTTGCTTTTGCCGGCTGCGGATAAGAAATCGCAAAAAGTCGGCCTGATTATGGCGGCTATTTATTATGCGTTGTTAAATGAAATCGACCGTGATGGTGCGCAAAATGTGTTGGCTTACAAAATTGCGATTCCTTCTCCACGTAAAAAACGTATTGCTTTGAAAACTTGGCTGTTTGGATTTAAACCATGAATACTCAGCGTCCAAAAATTGCTGTAATTGGTGCCGGTTGGGCAGGTTTGTCTGCGGCGGTTTCCCTGATTCATCGAGCTGATATTGCTTTGTTTGAAGCCGGGAGGCAAGCGGGCGGTAGAGCGCGTACCTTAGCCGGGAAAGATGATGGATTCAGCTTTTTGGATAATGGGCAGCATATCTTGTTGGGCGCGTATCATGGTGTCCAAACTTTGATGCGACATATTGGCGTTCAACCTGAATCAGCCTTTTTACGCCAGCCTTTGCAATGGTACATCCATGAGGGATTGCAGTTTCAGACGGCCTCTCTGCCTGCACCGTGGCATTTGCTTGTCGGTATCCTGCGTGCAAAAAATCTTTCCTTTTCATTGAGAATCAAATTGCTGTCGGATATGTCGGCATTGCAACGTTGGACAGGCCATCATAAAACCGATTTGACGGTTGCAAAGTGGTTGAGAACACGAAATGTTCCGCGCAGCCTGCTTGGCCAATTTTGGCAACCTTTGGTTTGGGGTGCTTTAAATACGCCGTTAGAACAGGCATCGTTGCGCATTTTATGCAATGTATTGAATGATGGCGTGTGGTCTGAAAAGGCGAACAGCGATTATCTTTTGCCCAAGCAGGATTTGGGGCGGATCGTAGCCGAACCGGCTTTGGATTTTCTACACAAACATGGTACAAAAATCCATCTTGAAACCCGTATTACACATTTAAACCATCATATCGATGGCCGAATTGAAATCAATGGCGAAGTATTTGATGCGGTGATTTTGGCTGTTGCGCCATATCATGTTGACGCGCTTTTGCCTGAAGATACGCCTGACTATATTCAGACGGCCTATCAATCGTTGCATTACCATGCGATTACTACGGTTTATTTGCGTTATGCCCAAGCGGTCAAGCTGCCTGCGCCTTTAACCGGCTTTGCCGATGGTACGGCGCAGTGGGTGCTGCATCGGGGAGCGTTGGGTTTGCCGGATAATGAAGTCGCGGTTGTTATCAGCGTTTCTGATTACACCGAGGCTTGGAAGGATAAAGATTTAGCCGAGAAAATTCATGCGGACATTAAGCGGGTTTGTTCGGATTTGGATAAACCCGAAGCCGTACGCATTATTACGGAAAAACGCGCGACTACGGCGGCAACGGTTGATTTTGTACAACCTGATTTCTCATGGCTGCACCATCGCCGTATTTATCCGGCCGGCGATTATCTTCATCCGCGCTATCCGGCAACCTTGGAAGCGGCGGTTCAGTCAGGTTTTGCCGCGGCTGAAAAGCTTATGCTGGATTTGCGGTTTGAATAAACTGAGGCCGTCTGAATGTTCAGACGGCCTTTTTGACTTTACAAAACTTACCAAGTCGATACAATATCCAAAACCATAAAGTTCAAGGAAAAGTCATGACGACATTAGCGGACAAAACCATCTTGGTTACCGGCGCATCCCAAGGCTTGGGCGAGCAGGTTGCCAAAGCCTATGCGGCGGCCGGAGCGACTGTCATTTTGGTGGCGCGTCATCAAAAGCGTTTGGAAAAAGTATATGATGCCATTGTGGCTGCAGGCAGCCCAGAGCCGTTTGCCATCTGCTTTGATTTGATGAGCGCAGAGGAAAAAGAATTTAAACAATTCGCAGAAACCATTGATGAAGCTACTGGCGGAAAATTGGATGGCGTGGTGCATTGCGCCAGCTATTTCTATGCTTTGTCGCCATTGGATTTCCAAACCGTATCAGAATGGGTCAACCAATACCGCATCAATACCGTTGCGCCTATGGGCTTGACCCGTGCGCTGTTCCCATTGTTGAAGCAATCCGAAGACGCTTCTGTGATTTTTGTCGGTGAAAGCCACGGCGAAAAACCGCAAGCCTATTGGGGCGGTTTCGGAGCTTCCAAAGCCGCGCTTAATTATTTGTGTAAAGTGGCTGCGGACGAGTGGGAACGTTTTGATAACCTGCGTGCCAATGTTTTGGTGCCGGGTGCCATCAATTCGCCGCAACGCATCAAATCCCATCCGGGCGAATCGAAAAGCGAACGTAAAAACTACAAAGATGTCCTGCCGCAATTTATTTGGTGGGCAAGCCGAGAGAGCAGGGGGCGGACAGGCGAAATCGTCTATCTGTAAATCTACCTGCTCAGATTGGTTTGAGAACATGAGGCCGTCTGAAATCTATATTTTCAGACGGCCTTTAACTTATTGAGTTTTATATCTAAATAATGGTGTAGGTTTGATGTTTGACGTGCTAATAGGCAACCGTTGGGCTGGCACAAAATTAGATTTAGTAATCTAAGTTATAGTTATATTGGATAAATATGACGGAATTTGACTTTATCAGACAATATTTGCAGCGACAAAAATCGGAAGGTTTGATTTTGGGTATAGGCGACGATGCCGCCATTATCCGCCCAAGTAGCGGATTTGATTTATGTTTTAGCGCTGATATGCTGGTCAAAGGCAGACATTTTTTTGAAGATGTTTCGCCTGAAGATTTGGCATGGAAAATGCTTGCAGTAAATTTGTCCGATATGGCCGCTATGGGTGCCAAGCCGCGTTGGGTGTTACTCAGTGCTGCGCTGCCTGAATTGAATCAAGACTGGCTGACACGTTTTTGCGACAGCTTTTTTGCTTTGGCCGCGCGTTTTGATACGGTGTTGATTGGTGGCGATACCACCAAAGGCGATTTGGTCTTTAATGTAACGATAGTGGGCGAAGTGCCGACAGGGCGCGCCCTGCGGCGTGATGCGGCCGAAGTCGGCGACGATATTTGGGTATCGGGCCGCTTGGGTTTGGCTGCCGCTGCTTTGAACCAACATCTGGGGCATTATCAATTGCCGTCTGAAATCATGGCGGTTTGCGATGATAAATTGCTCCGTCCGGAGCCGCGCGTTTCATTGGGGCTGGCATTGCTGCCGTTTGCCCATGCTGCGCAAGATGTTTCAGACGGCCTAGCTCAAGATGTGGGGCATATTTTAAAAGCCTCTGCTGTCGGGGCGGAAATATTTGCCGATTGTGTGCCGTCGTTGCCTGAATTAAAAAACGTATTGTCGCGCGAGCAATGGTTGTCGGCAGTATTGGCCGGCGGCGATGACTACGAACTGATTTTTACCGCTGCTCCAGAAGACAGGGAACGCGTTTGTCAGGCAGCGGAACAAAGTGGCGTACCAGTCGCTCGAATTGGTAAAATTACCGACTCAGGCCGTCTGAATATTTTGGATGCCGAAGGCGGCGTATTGGAACTGACTTCTTTAGGATTTGATCATTTTGGCTGAACGTAAACCTACTTTTTCTTGGCTGTTGCACAAACCATTGTGTTTTTTAGGATTCGGTTTCGGCAGCGGCTTGTCGCCGGTTGCGCCGGGTACGGCCGGAACGCTGGCAGCATTACCTCTGGCTTTTGTATTGTGCCTGTTGGGCATAGACGGCTGGATATTGCTTTTATTGTGTATCGCCTTGTTTTTTTGGGGTATCCGCATTTGCGGTTATACCGAGAAGGAACTGGGTATTCAGGATTACGGCGGTATCGTCTGGGATGAAATTGTCGCGATGCTGCTGGTGCTGTCGCTGATTCCGTTTAAATGGAGCTGGTGGCTGGCTGCTTTTGTTATTTTCCGCTTGTTTGATGCGTTGAAACCATGGCCGATCAAATGGTTTGACCGGCGGATTCATGGAGGTTTAGGCATTATGCTTGATGATTTGATTGCGGCTGTGATGACCTTGATGGTCTTAGGCCTGTTTTATTGGATTGCGTGATGCGTTTTAAGTGTTTCGACCCTTTGCAAAAATAGGGCGGGCACGCCGGAATTATCCGGATTGAAATAAAATAAATACCATACGGGGTAAATAATTATGAATGAAATCGAGATTAACGTGGAGCCGCGTTATATGGCCGGTCAGAGCGATGTCTATCGTGACCGCTATGCCTTCAATTATCTGATTACCATCTGCAACCGTAGTGATGAAATCATTACTTTGCGTCAGCGTTTTTGGGAAATCACCGACGGACACGGTGAGACAGAGCAGGTCGGTCATGCTGGCCTGATTGAAGAGCAACCTGTTTTGTACCCGGGCGAAGCCTATGAGTACAACAGCGGTTCGCAAATCAGCACGCCTTGGGGCAGCATCGAAGGCGCGTATGAGTTTGAAGACAGTATCGGCAAACGTTTCGTTATCGGGGTGCCGAAGCTTGAATTCAAAGCAGGCTTTACTTTGCAATAGGCCGTCTGAAAAATAAAAAACCGGAACATGCGAAATGTTCCGGTTTTGTTTTTTCAGACGGCCTTATCAGTCTTTGCAAGGCTGTACCAATACCCACGGCGCCACGACAACCGCCCACATTTCCTGCTTATCCGCTAAAAATGTGCGTGCCATATCATCGCTGATGGCACCGAATTTGCCTTGTTCCATCCATTGTTTCAATGGTGCGGCTTCATCTTCGGCAACATGGCGGGCGACGGCAATCAAATCCAAATCGGGCGCAACATAGACGGCGGCACCGCGTGCGAAGTGGGGTTGCAGCTCTTCCCATGAAATGCGGGCGGTTTCGGTATTGAGTTTTTCGTTTAAGAGTGGAATAGACATAGGACAATCATCAAATAAAAAACGGATTGTAACCGATATTCTGCCTTTTGCCCGATGCCGTCTGAAAACGAAAGAAATTTACAGGGTTAACGTTATACAGTATCATTTTAATGTTTTAATTTTCTTTCAGACGGCCTGTTGTTCGTATTCGGGCAAGGGCGGTTTTAGGCTTATGAATTCTGTATTGTTGACCGGATTGCTGCAAAGGCTGCTGATTGCGCTTGTCGCATTGGCGGCGTTGTGGGCTGTATATTTTTGGGCGGTATCGCCATGAGTATCGTGGTGGAGAATCTGACGGTCAGCTATCAGCGCAGGCCGGTGGTGCATCATGTCGATATGGTGTTTGAAGATGGCAAGATGTGGACGATTTTCGGGCCGAACGGCGCGGGCAAATCTACCCTGCTCAAAGCCATTATGGGCTTGCAGAAGGCGGACACGGGCAGCGTGCGCTATGAAGATATGGCGCGCAAGGACATTGCCTATCTGCCTCAGCAGTCGGACATTGACCGCAGCCAGCCGATGACGGTGTTTGAACTGGCGGCGATGGGGCTGTGGTATGAAATCGGCTTTTTCGGACGCGTGAACGCAACGCAGAAAAAGCGCGTAATGGCAGCTTTGGAACGCGTGGAAATGCAGGATTTTGCCACGCGCCAAATCGCGCACTTGTCCAATGGTCAGTTCCAACGTGTATTATTCGCGCGGATGCTGGTGCAGGATGCCAAATTTTTGCTGCTGGACGAACCGTTTAACGCGGTGGATGCGCGTACAACTTATGCGCTGTTGGAAGTTTTGCGCCAGTGCCATCAGGACGGTCAGGCTGTGATTGCCGTGTTGCATGATTACGAGCAGGTGAGGGCATATTTTGCCAACACACTGCTTTTGGCGCGTGAAAAAGTGACTGCCGGTGCGACGGAAAATGTGTTGACCGATGAATTTTTGGCACAGGCCAACCGAATGATGCAGAAACAGGAAGCGGCCGATTGGTGCGCGGTTTAATGGACAAGGCCGTCTGAAAGTAAGTGTTTTTCAGACGGCCTAAGGCTTTCAGAGATTAATAAAAAAAGCGATAAAACATGAATTTATATGATTTAGTCGTTGCGCCGTTCGCCGAATTTGACTTTATGCGCTATGCCTTGGCATCGATTTTCTGCCTAGCATTGAGCGCGGCGCCCGTCGGTGTGTTTTTGGTGATGCGCCGCATGAGTTTGGTGGGCGACGCCTTGAGCCATGCGGTTTTGCCCGGTGCGGCCATTGGCTATATGTTTGCCGGCTTGAGTTTGCCTGCGATGAGCGTCGGCGGTTTCGCGGCCGGTTTGCTGATGGCTTTGTTGGCAGGTTTGGTCAGCCGGTTTACTTCATTGAAAGAAGACGCGAACTTTGCCGCATTTTATTTGAGCAGCCTTGCCATCGGCGTGGTTTTGGTCAGCAAAAACGGCAGCAGCGTCGATTTGCTGCATTTGCTGTTTGGCTCGGTGTTGGCGGTGGACATTCCGGCTTTACAGCTGATTGCCGTTTCTGCGAGTGTCACTATTTTGCTGATGGCTGTGATGTTCCGCCCGCTGGTGTTGGAAAGCATAGACCCTTTGTTCCTCAAGGCTGTCGGTGGTAAGGGCGGCTTTTGGCATGTGTTGTTTTTGGTGCTGGTCGTGATGAATCTGGTTGCCGGTTTTCAGGCATTGGGTACGCTGATGTCGGTCGGCTTGATGATGTTGCCGGCAATTACCGCCAGACTGTGGGCGAAAAGTATGGGTTGGCTGATGATTTTGTCTGTCGCATTGGCTTTGCTTTGCGGCTTGGCAGGACTGTTGTTTTCCTACCATATCGAAATCCCGTCCGGCCCTGCTATTATTTTATGCTGCGGCACGCTTTACCTGATTTCCGTCGTATTCGGTTGGGAAGGCGGCATTTTGGCAAAATGGTTGCGCCGCAAGAAACACCGCACGGCATGATTTTTCAGACGGCCGCTTGAATAATCAGGTGGTCTGTCTTATGATGATGTTAATGTTACGTTATATCACTGGAGAGAATATGAAACATTGGAAACTCGGCATTGTTGCCGCATTATTGACCGGTGCCGCTTATGCCGCTCCTTTGCCTGTTGTCACCAGCTTCAGCATTTTGGGCGACGTGGCCAAACAGATTGGTGGCGACCGTGTGGCCGTTCAAAGCTTGGTGGGCGCAAACCAAGACAGCCATGCCTACCACATGACCAGTGGCGACATCAAAAAAATCCGCAGTGCCAAATTGGTATTGCTCAACGGCTTGGGTTTGGAAGCCGCCGATGTACAGCGCGCAGTCAAACAGAGCAAAGTTCCTTTTGCCGAAGCGACTAAAGGCATTCAGGCTTTGAAAGCAGAAGAGGACGGCCATCATCATGACCATGATCACGAAGGCCATCATCACGATCACGGCGAGTTTGACCCGCACGTTTGGACCGACCCCGTCCTGATGGGTACTTATGCGCAAAATGTTGCCAATGCTTTGATTCAAGCCGACCCTGAAGGCAAAACCTACTATCAGCAACGTTTGGGCAACTATCAAATGCAGCTGAAAAAACTGCACAGTGATGCGCAGGCTGCCTTTAATGCCGTACCTGCCGCCAAGCGAAAAGTCTTGACCGGACACGACGCGTTCTCTTACATGGGCAAACGCTACAATATTGAATTTATCGCCCCTCAAGGCGTGAGCAGCGAAGCCGAGCCGTCTGCCAAACAAGTGGCTTCCATCATCCGCCAAATCAAACGCGAGGGCATTAAAGCCGTCTTTACTGAAAACATCAAAGACACGCGCATGATTGACCGTATTGCCAAAGAAACCGGCGTCAATGTCAGCGGACGTTTGTATTCTGATGCATTGGGTGGCGCACCGGCCAACAGCTACATCGGCATGTACCGCTACAATGTCAAAGTTATGACCGATGCCATGAAAAAATAAAGCGGCTTAAGGATAAAGGCCGTCTGAAACCTCAAAAACAAGGTTTCAGACGGCCTTTTATATGCTTATTTTTAAAATAAACCGTCAAATTTAAAATATAAAAATAAAATTTGTGCTATTAAAAGTTTAATTATCAAAAATTCATGCTAATTTGCTTGGTAAGTACGCACCATCCGTGCGAATTGCTTATCGGCTGTCTGCCGGCCACTCACGGCTTGACTTCACCCTGTTACAATTCGGCATCTTCACGTTTCTTAATATTACATCATGAGCAACCATTCGTCTTGGTCATCCAAAATCGGCTTTGTGCTTGCTGCGGCAGGCTCGGCCATCGGTTTGGGTGCAATTTGGAAATTCCCTTATACGGCCGGTACAAATGGCGGCGCCGTATTTTTTCTTTTGTTTTTGATTTTTACGATTTTGGTGGCTTTGCCGGTTCAATTGGCCGAGTTTTACATCGGCCGCACGGGTGGTAAAAATGCCATCGACTCCTTCAAAGTATTGCGCCCCGGTTCGCAGTGGCCGTGGGTTGGCCGCATGGGCGTGGCTGCTTGTTTTATCTTGCTGTCGTTTTACAGCGTGGTCGGCGGCTGGGTATTGAACTACGTCGTGCACAGCTTTACCGGTGAAATTCATGCCGGTGCGGATTTTGAAGCCTTGTTCGGCAAAACGATTTCATCGCCGTTTGGTTCGCTGTTTTACCAAGGCTTGTTTATGCTGATTACCATTTGGGTGGTTAAAGGCGGCGTTTCAGACGGCATTGAAAAGGCAAACCGCGTCTTGATGCCGGGTTTATTTATCCTCTTTATTGCATTGGCTATCCGTTCGCTGACCTTGCCTGGCGCAATGGACGGCGTGGCATTTTTGTTGAAACCGGATTGGTCGTATTTGAAACCGGGTACGATGCTGACTGCTTTGGGGCAGGCGTTTTTTGCCTTGAGTATCGGCGTGTCCGCGATGATTACCTATGCTTCGTATTTGGGTAAGGATCAGGATATGTTCCGCTCCGGCCACGTGATTATGTGGATGAACCTGTTTGTGTCGCTGCTGGCCGGTTTGGTGATTTTCCCTGCGGTATTTGCCTTCGGTTTTGAACCCGGTCAAGGCCCTGGTTTGATTTTTGTCGTATTGCCTGCGGTATTCATGAAAATGCCGATGGGTACGTATTTGTTTGCCGTGTTTATGCTGTTGGTTGTCTTTGCGACACTGACTTCCGCGTTTTCCATGCTGGAAACCGTTATCGCGGCAACCATCCGCCAAGACGAGAAAAAACGCAGCAGCCACGCTTGGGTAACCGGTATTGCGATTTTCATAGTCGGTATTCCTTCGGCGCTGTCTTTCGGCGTATGGAGCGAGTTTAAAATTTTCGGCAAAACCATTTTTGACTTGTGGGATTTCATTATTTCCGCCGTCATCATGCCGATTGGCGCATTGAGCGTTGCCGTGTTTACGTCATGGGTTCAGGACAGACAGTCTGTCCTGCGCGATGCAGGCATGGGCAGCACCATTCCGAAACAGCTGCTTTACCTGTGGTTGGGTGCGCTTCGCTATCTTGCGCCGATTGCGATTATTGTCGTGTTTATCAACTCTTTGGGTTTGATTTAATCCGATAGTGAAACAAACAGTCCGGCGTTGCATTGCTTCGCCGGACTGTTTGTTTAAAAATATCATTAAAAATATTAAGGCCGTCTGAAAATTTTTCAGACGGCCTTTTTATATAGCGAGGCTGATTAGAACTTCGCTTGCAGTCTCAGCCATGCGGTGCGGCCGGGTTCGTTCACACGCATGGTTTGAGTGCCGGCAGACGGGTCGCCACCACGGCTGACGAATTCAGCATAGGTTTTGTTGAACACGTTGTCCACGCCGCCTTGCAATGTGGCGTATTTGCTGAATTTCCAACCAGCGTTGAGCGAGAGTACGCCAAAGCCCGAGGAAGCGCCGATGTCTTGGCCGACGATATTGCCTTGGCCTTTACTGTAACGGTTTTGTTTGGCTACGACGCGCCATAATGCGCCCGCACTAAATTTGCCGTTGTCAAAGGCGAGGGTGTTGTTCCACTCGAGCGGCGGAGTTTGTGCCAAAGGTTTGCCATCGGTGCGGTTTTTGCCATGGGTGTAGGCGAGGCTGGTGCCGACTTCCCAGTTAGGTGCAAAGGTCCATTTGACTTCGGCTTCGCCGCCAAAGCGTGAAGCGTTGATGTTGCGCACGCCGAAATTCATGCCTTGGCGCTCCATCATGATGAAGTCTTTGATGTCGCTGCCGAATACGGATACGGAAGCGTGGAGATTAGGACGTTCCCAGATTACACCTGCATCGATTTGGCGGTTTTGCTCTGCGCGGATGGCTTTGTTTTCAGAGCGCAGGCGTTCCCAATAGTCAGGTGCGCGTTCGGCAATACCGAAGCCGGCATAGTATTTCAGGCCGTTGTCCGTATTTCTTTCCCAGCGCAGGAAGCCTGAGTTCAAATTGAATTTTTGATGTTTCAAAACGGGGTCGGTCACGCGCGCGGTATCGTAATGCGCTTTGACTTGGTCATGGCGCAAACCTGCTACCCAGCGTTGATTGTCGGTTTGCTGCCAAGCGGCTTCGGTGAAAACGCCCCATTGTTTGAAACTTTGGTTGGGCATGTAAGGCTTGTGACTGTAGCCGTCGCCGCCACGTTCCATGCGTGCGACGTGGACGTCGTCCAGGTAGTCCAAACCGGTTTGCAGGTTGAGCTTGTCCCAGTCAAAAGTGGCTTTCAGACGGCCTGTATCGGTATTGCGTTTAGGGTTGTTGGCATTTTTAATCTGCTTGCCGGCAGGATTGTAGATGGTACGCAGGCTGTATGTATCCATCACGTGGTCGATTTCGCTTTTGCCGTAGCGCAGTTCGAGTTCGCTGAACCAAGGAGTAAGGTTGCGCTGGGTAAAGCGGACGTTCCATGCATCGCGGTCGAATTTACTGCCGTCCATCATGCGGTCGGCGTAGGCAACCTTGGCTCTGCTGCGCTCGTATGTGCCGGCAATGGTGGTGTTTTCTGTCGGGGTAACACCCAGTTGCAACATTTGGCTGTCGCGTTTGAAGTTGGAGTGAATGCGGTTGCCGTCGCCGTCTTTGTAATCGTCGGCTTCGTTATGGGAGATATTGGTACGGACGTAGCCGTATTTGCCGCCGAATTCGGCTTCCAACGAGCCGTCAAGACGGTCGTTGCTGCCTGCCGTCAGAGTAGCGTTAATGTTGTAAGTTTTTTCAGTGAAATCAGGGTCTTTGCGGATAAATTGCACCGAGCCGCTGACCAATCCCATGCCTTGGGTAACAGTTTGCGGGCCTTTGGTGACGACGACTTTATCAAACGAATTGGGGTGGATATAGGCAGTCGGCGGGTCCATGCGCATACCGCAACCACCATAAATAAACTGGTCGTCGGCATTGACGGAGAGGCGCGAGCCGCCCAAGCCGCGGAACAGCGGATCGCCCGAGCTGCCACCTTTGCGGATGATGCTCATGTTGGGCACGGATTGTAAAAGGTCTGCCCCGTCTCCGGCAGGGAGGGGTTGCAAAGCAGCTTTGGGGTTGAAAGTAACGCGATTGGCTTTTTGTTGTTGTGTGCCGGTGACGGTGACAGGGGAAAGGGTAACCGTTTCTTCAGGTGTAGGATCGGTATCTGCCCATGCTTGGGATACGGCTAAGGCAATGGGTAAGATAAGTAATGGTGGGTATTTCATATCGTTTCTCTCTATTATTAGGAATTATTTTGACTAATACCTAAGTATTATACATAAAGTCTAGTTAAATAGAAGCAGTGGGATTTTAATCTAAATCAATATTTTCAGATTTTGGGCGAATAGGTTGTTTATTAAGATTGGTCATACCAAAATATTGATTTGAAGGCATTGGTGAGGTTACTCAATAAAAATGAATGTGTTTGAATTAAACTGCTTGCGATGGGGAGAATGGCATTTCTTGACGAAAAAATAGGGGATTGATTAGAATGGGCGGCCAATTGGTCAATCCAATTTATGGCCGTCTGAATACAACTGTCCTTCAATCATCAGGAATACAACATGACGAAATTGGTTCGTCCGCAAAAAATCAGCGATCAGGTTTTAGCCGTTTTGGAAGAACGTATCGCGACCGGCATTTATGAAGAAGGCAGTAAATTGCCTCCCGAACGTACGCTCTCGGAAGAATTCGGCGTGTCGCGTCCGTCGGTCCGGGTGGCATTGAATATCTTGATTGCCAAGCAGGTTTTGGAAGCACGGCAGGGCGATGGCTATTATGTTTCCGTCAAACCGCAGCAGGATTTTTTACAAAGCTGGCAGGATTTGCTCGGCAAGCATACCAATTGGGAAACAGACGTATTCGATTTCAGCTGTCACGTTGAAGGCTGTATGGCGGCTTTGGCTGCCGAAAGACGGACTGATGCCGATTTGAAACGCATTGACTTCTGGAGGCAGAAGTTCGAGACGGCCTGTGAAAGCGGAAATTTGGAGCATCAAGCCGAAGCAGACGTCAGCTTTCATCAAACCATTGCCGATGCTGCACACAATATCCTATTCAGTCATCTTTCCAGTAGCCTGCTCAAAATGCTTTATCAGCAAACACGCAGCGGCATTATCTATATCCATCAAACCGAAGACCCGCGCCCGACATTGATTGCCCAGCACCGCGCTATTTTTGAAGCCGTTGCGCAGGCCAAACCGGCGGAGGCTGCTGAAGCGGCCAAGCTACATTTGAATTATGTCGCCCGCCGCATTTTGCAGGACAGGGAATATCAAAGCCGCAGCGAGCATGCGGATGTATTGGCACAAAATGATTTGAAACGGGTAGATTGGTAGCGTTTAAAAATAATCAGGCCGTCTGAATTTTTCAGACGGCCTGATTTTGCAAACAAGGACTTTTAGTGCCACAATCTTCATCAATTCTGTCTGAAAACAAAGGAAGCACCATGTACCGTCATGTCGAGTATTATCCGGGCGACCCGATTTTGAGTTTGGTTGAAACCTTCAAACGCGACGAGCGTCCTGAAAAAGTCAATTTGAGCATAGGCATTTATTTTGATGACGAAGGCAAAATGCCGGTTTTGGAATCTGTCTGCCGCGCAGAAGCAGAACGTGCGGCCGTACCGCGACCATCGCCTTATCTGCCGATGGAAGGTTTGGACACTTATCGAAGCGCGGTTCAGCGTTTGTTGTTTGGCAAGGATAATCCGGCGCTGGCAGAAGGGCGTGTTGCGACCGTACAGACTTTAGGCGGATCGGGGGCATTGAAAGTCGGTGCCGACTTTTTGCACCGGTGGTTCCCTGATGCAAAAGCCTATGTCAGCGATCCGACTTGGGATAACCATAAAGGCATTTTTGAAGGCGCCGGTTTTGAAGTGGGGACGTATCCTTATTACAACCCTGAAACCGTCGGCGTGAAATTTGGAGAAATGACAGCGTTTTTCAAAACATTGCCGAAAAACAGCGTCTTGATTTTGCACCCATGCTGTCAAAACCCGACCGGCGTAGATATGTCGCAAGCGCAATGGGATGAGGTGTTGGACATCATCAAAACGCACAAGCTGATTCCATTTATGGATATTGCCTATCAAGGTTTCGGCGAGGATTTGGACAGCGATGCATATGCGATTCGTAAAGCCGTCGAAATGGGACTGCCTTTGTTTGTCAGCAACTCTTTCTCGAAAAACCTGTCGCTGTACGGCGAGCGCGTCGGCGGTTTGAGCGTAGTGTGTCCTAATAAGGAAGAAGCAGGGCTGGTATTCGGACAGTTGAAATTTACCGTCCGCCGCATTTATTCCAGCCCTGCAGCACATGGAGCATATATTGCGTCTGATGTGATGAACAGCGAGGAGCTACGCGCTTTGTGGGAGAACGAGGTTTACGCCATGCGCGACCGCATCCGTGCCATGCGTCAGAAGCTTTATGATGTTTTGACGGCCAAAATCCCCAATCGCGATTTCAGCTATTTCATCAAACAGCGCGGCATGTTCAGCTATACGGGCCTGACCGTAGAGCAGGTACACCGCCTGCGTGACGAGTTTGCCGTTTATTTGCTAGATTCGGGCAGGATGTGTGTGGCCGGTTTGAATGCATCGAATATCGATTATGTGGCCGAGGCATTTGCCAAAGTGTTGCAATAGCCGTTCAATCTGAAATTGAATGTAGTTTTATTTGAAGTAAATCAAAAGGCCGTCTGAAAAATTTTCATCTTTCAGATGGCCTCTTTATAATTGGCGCACCCAACAGGGATCGAACCTGTGACCTCCAGCTTCGGAAACTGACACTCTTCCAACTGAGCTATGGGTGCGGAAGCCGTAAGGTTAACGCATATTGGCTTTATTGGCAAAGTTTATCTTGAAAGTGTCTGAAAGTGGCATTGGCGGCCACTTTTTTGTATGGCTGGAATAATCAATTAACTACAAAGGCTTAGCAGAATTCAGACGGCCTTTTGAGGATTTTTGCGTATCTTTTTCTCAAGATGGATTGGAAAGCCTTTGCGAATTCAGTATAATCCAGCAAAATATTGTTAATTGCGTTTAACACATAAACTATAACTTACAGCACAACCTAACCTAACGGCGAGGCCTACCAAATGAAACAACTCCGCGACCACAAAGCCCAAGGCTCTGCATTGTTCACCCTTGTGAGCGGTATCGTTATTGTTATTGCAGTGATTTTCTTCCTGATCAAATTGGCGGGAAGCGGTTCATTCGGCGATGTTAACGAAACAACCGAAGCTGCGACTCAAACCCGTATCCAGCCAGTCGGCCAACTCAAACTGGGCGACGGCATCCCTGTCGGCGAACGTCAAGGCGACCAGATTTTCAACAAAATCTGTATCCAATGTCACGCGGCGGACAGCATTGTTCCTAATGCGCCTAAATTTGAAAACAAAGGTGATTGGGCTCCTCGTATCGCCCAAGGTTTTGATACCTTGTTCCAACACGCTTTGAACGGTTTCAACGCAATGCCTGCCAAAGGTGGTGCGGCTGATTTGACCGACCAAGAATTGAAACGCGCGATTACTTATATGGCCAACAAAGCCGGCGGTACTTTCCCTGATCCTGATGCTGCGGCTCCTGCCGATGCCGCTGCTTCCGGCGAAGCTGCTTCAGCTCCAGCGGCTGATGCTGCGGCTCCTGCCGATGCTCCTAAAGCGGACGCTGCCAAAGCTGAAGACAAAGGCGCAGCTGCCGGTGGTGCAGACGGTAAAAAAGTTTACGAAGCCAACTGCCAAGCATGTCACGGCGGTGCAGTTCCCGGTGTTCCTCATGTAGGCAAAAAAGAAGACTGGGCTCCTCGTATCAAACAAGGTAAAGACACCCTGCACAAACACGCACTCGAAGGCTTTAACGCAATGCCTGCCAAAGGCGGTAACGGCAGCCTGAGCGACGATGAAGTGAAAGCTGCAGTTGATTACATGGCTAATCAATCTGGTGCTAAATTCTAAGATTTGACTTTGAATCTCGAATAGAAAGCGCATTCTGCATAGGATGCGCTTTTTTCGTGCAGGAAGGCCTGATCTTGCTATAATACGGAAGTAGTAGATTGTGGTTTGTCTGAAAGATTCAGACGGCCTTCAAACACAATATTTTTTAAAGAAGTTCAACCATATTCACATACGACAAAACAATCACGGAGTTATCTCATGGCAAAAAAATATTTCGGTACTGATGGTGTGCGCGGCGAAGTCGGTCAATTCCCTATTAATCCTGATTTTGTCCTGAAATTAGGCTATGCGGCAGGTCAGGTTTTGGTGCAGCACGAAGGCGAAATCAAACCGACTGTCTTGATCGGTAAAGACACGCGTATTTCAGGCTATATGCTGGAAGCTGCGCTGATTGCCGGTTTTACCGCTGCCGGTGTTAATGTTATTCAAACCGGCCCTCTGCCGACTCCGGGCGTGGCGTATTTGACCCGTGCTTTGCGTTTGTCTGCCGGTGTGATGATTTCTGCTTCCCACAATGTTTATTCCGACAACGGCATTAAGTTCTTTGCCGAAGGCGGTGTGAAGCTGAGCGATGAAATCGAGTTGGAAATCGAAGCCAAAATCGATGAGGAAATGAAAACTCAGCCCTCCAGCCGTCTTGGCCGTGCGCGCCGGATTAATGGTGCGGATGACCGCTATATCGAGTTCTGTAAATCCACTTTCCCAAGTCATTTGGACTTGCGCGGTCTAAAATTGGTGGTTGATACCGCTAATGGTGCAGGCTATGCGGTTGCGCCTAAAGTATTCCATGAATTGGGTGCGCAAGTGGTCAGTATCGGTAATGAGCCAAACGGCTACAACATCAATGAAAAATGCGGTGCGACCCATCCGAAAGCTTTGCAAGCCGCTGTGTTGCAAAATGAAGCCGATTACGGCATTGCCTTGGATGGCGACGGCGACCGTTTGATGATGGTTGACCGCAATGGCAAAGTGTATGACGGCGACAGCTTGATTTATGTGATTGCCAAAGCACGCGCGCACGAAGGCGTGGAAATCGGCGGCGTGGTGGGTACGGTAATGACCAATATGGCGATGGAAGTTGCTTTGAAAGAGCAGGGCGTTGATTTCTGCCGCGCCAAAGTGGGCGACCGCTATGTGTTGGAACAGCTCCATCAACGCGGTTGGCTGATTGGCGGCGAAGCCAGCGGTCATATTTTGTGCATGGACAAACACAATACCGGCGACGGCATTATTTCCGCGCTGCAAGTTTTGGCTGCATTGCAAATCTTGAATCAAGACCTTGCCACCGTTTGCGCCGATTGGCAGCCGTATCCGCAAACCATGATTAACGTCCGCATTAAAAAAGGCCAAAACTGGCAGGATGCTTCCAAAGAGGCTTTGGCCGAAGTGGAAAAAGAACTCGAAGGCAAAGGCCGCGTGGTCTTGCGTGCTTCAGGTACCGAGCCTGTCGTGCGCGTGATGGTGGAAGCCAAACAGGCGGACTGGGCGAAAAAAGGTGCAGAAAAAATTGCCGCTGCCATTCAAGGTCAAAAGTAACAGTGTGTTTGATGTTGAATTGAACTAAATAAAAGGCCGTCTGTTGTTCAGACGGCCTTTGTGTTTCAGTTGAAAGCTTAATTGCTCAAGACATCAACGCCTTTAGGAGGGGTGAATTTGAACATACCGCTGGAAAGGTTAGGCTTAGTGTTCAAACCGCTGAAGCTGATGCTGGTTTGGTTGCCGAAGCTGTCTTTCAGCTGCATGGCGGCAAGGTTGTCGCCTTTGAAGCCGATGCGGATGTATTGGTAGCCGGCGTTGTTTTTCTTAGGCGTAGCCAAAACGTAGTCGATGCCGTTGGCAGAGCCGTCTTCTTTCAGCGTGTAGCTGCTGTCCAATGCGGTTTTGTTGGAGAGAATGGCGGCAGGGCTGTCGCCGATGGTTTGGTCTTGTGAGGACTTGGTTACTTGCGCCAAATCTACGTCATAGAGCCAAATAGTTTTGCCGTCGCCGACGATGGTTTGTTTGTAGGGTTTGGTGTATTCCCATTTGAACAAGCCAGGGCGCAGGATTTTGAATGTACCGTATGTGGTTTGGGTTTTCTTTTTGCTGTGAACGGTTTGGCTGAAGTTGCCGCTGATACCGTCGGCGTCATTATTGAATTTTTTCAGGGCGTCCACTGCGCCGGCTTGTGCAAAGCCGATGGCTGAAGAAAGCAGCGCGGCAGCGGTCAGGGTGAACAGTCGGGTAGTTTTCATGTTTTGGTTCCTTGTTCGGAGAGATGGGTTCAGTATAGACGTTATGGTGTAACAGGCAAGGGGCTGAATGGAGGGTTTAATTTGTGTAAATATGAAAAATCCAAGCAAGTGACTGAAATAACTTTATTTCTTCAGACGTCCTGCATTTGGTTTTGACGTTTTTTTAATGAAACGCATAAGGGCTTGGTGTGGTATTTAATGTCATTTTACGGAAAGCGTGAAATTATAGTCTTTCTGTTTGCTTTTTAAAACGGTTATAATATTTATCTTTTGAAAACAATGGTTTTGTATGTATCTGAATCCTTATCCTTTATTGGAACAGGCTTTGCTGTCGGACAATCCGGATGAAAAAGGAAAATTGACGCAGGCCTTGTTTGCGCAGTTGGGCGAGGCGGAAGGCTTGACGGCTGAAGCGTCGAAACCCGTGGATTGCCGTTTTGCCGGTCATCCGTTGCGTCCGCGTTTGGTTGCGCCTTCGGAGGTTACGCCGCGCAAGATGAATACGGTCGAAGGCTATGCGGCGATGTTGCATGCGATTGCGCATATTGAATTTAACGCGATTAATCTGGCTTTGGATGCGGCGTATCGTTTCCGCAATATGCCGTTTCAGTTTGTGCGCGATTGGGTAAGGGTGGCGAAAGAAGAAGTGTTTCACTTCGGCTTGATGCGTGGCCGTCTGAACAGCTTGGGCTACGATTACGGCGATTTTGAAGCGCATGGGCATTTGTGGGACATGGCGTATAAAACCGCTTACGATCCCTTGTTACGCATGGCTTTGGTGCCGCGGGTATTGGAAGCGCGCGGTTTGGATGTTACGCCGGGTATTCGTGCAAAAGTGGCGCAGCGCGGCGATATGGAAACCTGCGATGTGTTGGATATTATTTACCGCGATGAAGTAGGGCATGTCGCCATCGGCAATCATTGGTATCAGCATCTTTGCCGTGAGCGCGGTTTGGAACCGGTCGCCCTGTTCCGCAGCCTGATTGCGCGTTACGATATGTTTATCTTCCGTGGCTACGTCAATATCGAAGCACGGGAACGTGCAGGATTCAGCCGTTTCGAGCTGGATATGTTGGAAGATTTTGAGAAAAGTTTGAAACAGGATAAAAAGGCCGTCTGAAACGGTAAAACCATCATGGCACATCATCACGATCATTCGCACGCGCATACGCATACCGCCAACAAGCAGGTATTGCGCATTTCATTTTTCGTCATTGCCGGATTTATGCTGGTTGAAGCGGTTGGCGGCTGGCTGACTAACTCTTTGGCTTTGCTTTCCGATGCGGGGCATATGTTCAGCGATGCGTTTTCGCTGGGCATGGCATTGTGGGCATTCAAACTTGGCGAGAAACAGACCACGCTGCAAAAAACATTTGGGTATAAGCGTTTTGAAATTTTGACGGCGATGTTTAACGGCCTGTCGCTGGTGTTGATTGCGGCAATGATTTTTTATGAAGCAGTCAAACGATTGTTTTATCCGCCGGAAATTTTGACGGGCGGCATGTTGGTGGTCAGTATCATCGGATTGCTGGTCAACATCGGCGTCGCCGTTTATATGTTGAAAAATAGCGATACCGAAGAAAACGTCAATATGCGAGGTGCGTACCTACATGTAATCAGCGATTTGTTCGGCTCGATAGGGGCGATTGTCGCAGCGGTATTAATGATGGCGTATGGCTGGCAATGGGCGGATACGGTTGCCAGCGTATTGGTGGCGGCTTTGGTGGGGCGCAGCGGCTGGAAGCTGTTTAAACAGACTTTGCACATTTTGATGGAAGGCGCGCCGGAAAACATCCATACCGATGAGTTGCTCAGCGTTATCCGCAATACGGAAGGTGTAAAGTCCGTTCACGACTTGCATGTTTGGACGATTACCAGCAATATCCACGTTTTGTCCTGCCATATTGTTGTCGATGGCAACATGACGGTTGCAGAGTCTGAACAAATCGCCTACCGCATCGAACATGAATTGGCGCATCACAACATCGGGCATTGTACGATTCAGATTGAAAGCGAACAGCATCCGCATAAAGATGAAGTTTTGTGTTCGCAGGAAATGCACGAACATCATCACCATTAACCATATTCAGGCCGTCTGAAACTTGTTGGATTGTTCAGACGGCCTTCTAAAATCATCAAAGGAATACTTATGACCCAAGCCGTATTATTTGACCTTGACGGCACGCTTGCCGATACCGCACTTGATTTGGGTGGTGCGCTCAACACGGTATTGCGCCGACACGGTTTGCCTGAAAAAAGCATGGATGAAATCCGTCCGCAGGCCAGCCATGGTGCGAGCGGTTTGCTCAGACTTGGCGCAGGCATTACGCCCGACCATCCGGACTATATGCAATGGCGTAAAGAGTTTTTGGACGAATACAGCCGCTGCTATGCCGACCAAACCATCTTGTTCGACGGCGTGAACGAAATGTTGGAAGCCTTAGTTCAACGCGGTATCCAATGGGGCATTATCACCAACAAGCCTATGCGTTTTACCGATGTCCTCGTGCCTAAGCTTGGGTTTACTGTGCCTCCCGCCGTCATTGTCAGCGGCGATACATGCGATGAACCCAAGCCCAGCGTGAAGCCTATGTTTTATGCGTGCGAACAGATTGGTGTTGAGGCGCAGCGATGTTTTTATGTCGGCGATGCCGAGCGCGATATGCAGGCAGGCAAGAATGCAGGCATGACGACTGTGCTTGCCGATTGGGGCTATATTTCTACCGAAGACCAAACCGAAAACTGGCTTGCCGATTTCCGTATTGCCACGCCTTTGGATTTGTTGGCAATCTTGCGTTAAAACCCTGTAATAATCCGTTTTCAGACGGCCTGAAACGGCGTAAAATCGTACTAAGTTTGTATTTTTTCAACCGTTTTACTACTTGTAAAGAGAAAAATCATGTTCTTCAAGCATATCGAAGCTGCTCCTGCTGATCCGATTTTAGGTTTGGGCGAGGCGTTTAAAGCCGAAACCCGTCCGGAGAAAGTCAACCTCGGTATCGGCGTGTACAAAGACGCATCCGGCGCAACGCCTATAGTCAAAGCCGTCAAAGAGGCTGAAAAACGCCTGTTGGAAAGCGAAACAACCAAAAACTACCTGACCATTGACGGCGTTGCCGACTACAACGAACAAACCCAAATCCTGCTGTTTGGCAAAGACCACGAAATCATCGCCAGCCGTCGCGCCAAAACAGCGCAAAGCCTTGGCGGTACAGGCGCATTGCGTATTGCGGCCGAGTTTGCCAAACGTCAGTTGAACGCGCAAACCATCTGGATTTCCAATCCGACTTGGCCAAACCACAATGCCATCGCCAAAGCGGTCGGTATCCAAGACAAACCTTATCGCTACTATGATGCCGCCAAACACGGTTTGGATTGGGACGGCATGATTGAAGACTTGAGCCAAGCGCAAAAAGGCGACATCGTCCTGCTGCACGGCTGCTGCCACAACCCTACCGGCATCGACCCTACGCCCGAACAATGGGAAACTTTGGCAAAACTTTCTGCCGAAAAAGGCTGGTTGCCACTGTTTGACTTTGCTTATCAAGGCTTCGGCAATGGTTTGGAAGAAGATGCCTACGGCTTGCGCGTGTTCTTGAAACACAATACAGAATTGCTGATTGCCAGCTCTTATTCCAAAAACTTCGGTATGTACAACGAGCGCGTCGGCGCGTTCACCTTGGTTGCGGAAGACGAAGCAACCGCTGCACGCGCCCACAGCCAAGTCAAAACCATCATCCGTACCTTGTATTCCAACCCGGCTTCACACGGTGCGAACACCATTGCGCTGGTGTTGAAAAATGATGATTTGAAAGCACAATGGATTGCCGAACTCGATGAAATGCGCGGTCGCATCAAAGCCATGCGCCAAAAATTTGTCGAGTTGCTCAAAGCAAAAGGTGCAACCCAAGATTTTGATTTCATTATCGAACAAAACGGTATGTTCTCTTTCAGCGGTCTGACTCCCGAACAAGTCGACCGTTTGAAAAACGAGTTTGCCATTTATGCCGTCCGCTCCGGCCGCATTAATGTTGCAGGCATTACCGATGACAACATTGACTACCTGTGCGAAAGCATTGTGAAAGTCTTGTAATTGTCGAATTAAAGGCAAAGGCCGTCTGAACCATTCAGACGGCCTTTATTTTTTAGTTGTGGTGGCTTATCCGGCAACTGCGTTCATTCCCCAATAAATCATGGCATAGCGCAGCAGTTTGCCTGTAATCAGAATGATGGCGCAATGCAAAGCATTGAGCCTGAGCCAGCCTGCGGCAAGAGGGAGGGCATCGCCGATAATCGGCAGCCATGCAAACAATAGCGGCCAAATCCCCCATCTTTGTATACGCGCCAATACTTTTTCAGACGGTTTTTTCTTGGCCGGAAACATTCTGCCCATGTAATACGAAACCATACTGCCCAAGCCATTCGCCAAACCGGCACACAAACATGCGCCGAGGGCATGTTGCGGATATTGGTATACAAATGCGGCGTATGCCGCCTCGGATGTACCTGGAAGTAGTGTGGCCGAAGTGAAGGCAGAAGCAATCAGGGCAAGGTAAGCGTAAAGAAGGGGCATGTTTTGAGTTGCATCAAGTGATATTGTAAAAAAGAAATAACAGGTTCAATAAGAGGATTATGCCTTTATTTTTCAATATATCAAAATATAAATCCAATATTATTGAATTTTTTAAAATTAAACGTCTAAAGAGTAATGTGGTCGGCTGTTAGAAAATAGTTTTCAAAGTGACGGATTATCAGTATGATACGGACGCTGTTAATGAGTGTTAAGTTTAATGAACTGCTTTCAGCTCATTTTTGGCGAGTCTTAACAAAACGAAAGGCAAATTATGTCTGCGCATTCACAACAAAATCATACTCCTGCGCTGGTCGTCTTGACCACACTCTTCTTCATGATGGGTTTCATCACCTGCATGAACGATATTTTGATTCCGCATCTGAAAGATATTTTCGAGCTGACATATGTTCAGGCGATGCTAATTCAGTTCTGCTTCTTTACCGCTTACGCAATTATGTCGATTCCTATGGGTTATTTTGTCGGCAAAATCGGCTATAAAAACGGTGTAATTGGCGGTTTCGTATTGACTGCCATCGGCTGTCTATTGTTCTATCCTGCCGCCGGCAGCCATTCTTATCCTACTTTCTTGGGCGCGCTGTTTATTTTGGCTTCAGGTGTAACGCTGTTGCAAGTGGCGGGTAACCCTTATGTAACCCTGTTGTCTAAACCAGGTAAAGAATCTGCAACACTGACTTTGGTTCAGGCATTCAACTCTTTGGGTACGACCATTGCTCCGCAAATCGGTGCATTCCTGATTTTGGCTGATGCGACACAAACTGTCAGCAAAGCCGAGCAAATTTCTTCTGTTCAAATTCCATATTTGGGTTTGGCCGGTTTGCTGATTATTTTGGCTGTGTTTGTCAAAATGATTCGTCTGCCTGATGCAAACAAAATTGCTGAAGAAGAGAGTGAACACAACCATGATGGCAAACACAGCGTATGGCAATACCGTCATTTGGTTTTTGGTGCGGCTGGTATTTTCTGTTACGTTGGTGCAGAAGTATCTATCGGTTCTTTGTTGGTCAGCGTGTTGGGTTACCTGAAAGGTATGGACCACTCGTCTGCCGCAAAATATCTGTCGTTTTACTGGGGCGGCGCGATGGTTGGCCGCTTCTTAGGTTCTGCCATCATGGCGAAAATTGCGCCTAACCGCTATTTGGCATTCAATGCTACCGCTGCCGTTGCCCTATTGGGCGTTTCTATGTTGGTAGGTAAAGCCAGTGCAGATATTGCGATGTGGGCATTGTTGGCCATCGGCTTCTTTAACTCCATCATGTTCCCAACGATTTTCTCTTTGGCAACCAAAGGCCTGGGCCGATTCACCAGCAGTGCTTCCGGCGTATTGTGTACTGCGATTGTCGGCGGTGCGGTTGTGCCTGTGGTACAAGGTTGGGCAGCGGATACTTACGGCCTGATGATTTCTTTCGTTGTATCGGCAATTTGTTACGTATACATCGTCTTCTTTGCTATAAAAGGCTACAAAGCTGACGAATAATTCATCATGATAAAAGGCCGTCTGAAACCTTATGGGTTTTCAGACGGCCTTTTTACTTTGTGGCATAATGATTTAAATGACAGGAGGAAAAAATGGCCAAAATCATTTTGCTGCATGGCTTGCACATGCATTCATGGGTAATGAAACCGCTGGCATATTTGCTGGAACAAGAAGGTTTTGAAGTTGCGCTGTTCGATTATTACAGTGTTTTACATTCGATGAACCGACATGTCGAAGATTTGGCGCGATGGATTGATGAGAACCATGCTGATGAAACGCTGCACTTTGTCGGTCATAGTTTGGGCGGGTTGGTCTTACGCAATTTTGCAACAGCATATCCGGATAAAGTCAGCGGCCGTATCGTTACCATGGGTACGCCGCACCAAGGCAGCCGTGCCGCGCAACGTGTGTTCAATATGGGTTTGCAAAAACCGGTATTGGGCGGCTCGTATAAAGGTGCATTGGACGGCAGTATGCCTGAATTGCCCGAGGGTGTTGAGTTGGGCAGTATTGCCGGCAATAAACCGTATGGACTGGGCCGTGTTTTAGGTTTGCATGGCGAACATGATGGCACGGTTTTGGTCAGAGAAACGCATTGTCCGAATATGCGTGATCATGTCGTTCTGCCTGTCAGCCATAGCGGTATGCTGTTTAACCGTAAAACGGTCGAGCAGGTGGTGGCATTTTTGCATGATGGACGTTTTAAAAAGCAATAAAATTCCATTTATTTTCATTTAAAAATATTTAATTTTAATAATTTGATATATTTTAAAGAAAGTGTCGCAGTTTTGCTGAAGCTGTTTTTATAAAATAATAGGCAGGCCGTCTGAAAATCGGGTTTCAGACGGCCTGTTATGCTAAAATCTGTTAAATACTTATTAAAAAGGCAAAGAAGAATGTTTGCTTTCAAATCCTTACTTAATATGCCGCGTTTTGAGGCCATTGCTGTGGCCTTGGCTTTGGTGGCGGCAATGGGTTATACGATTATTTCGCTTGAATGGCTGCCGCATATGTCGATTGTGACGGCGATTGTAGTCTTGCTGTTGTACGGTTTGATGCGCGGCTTAAAATATCAAGACATGCAAAACGGTATGATAGGCGCGGTTGGGCAGGGCATGGGCGCGATTTATCTGTTTTTCTTTATCGGCCTGATGGTCAGCGCACTGATGATGAGCGGTGCGATTCCGACGCTGATGTATTACGGTTTCGGATTGATTTCTCCGACTTATTTTTACTTCTCGGCGTTTGCGCTTTGCTCGATCATCGGTATTTCCATCGGCAGTAGTTTGACGACTTGTGCGACTGTCGGCGTGGCATTTATGGGTATGGCGGCTGCGTTTCATGCCGATATGGCGATGACGGCAGGTGCGATTGTGTCGGGTGCGTTCTTTGGCGATAAAATGTCGCCGCTTTCCGATACGACCGGTATTTCCGCTTCAATTGTCGGCATTGATTTGTTCGAGCACATCAAAAACATGATGTACACCACTGTGCCTGCATGGTTGATCAGTGCGGCGTTGATGTTGTGGCTCTTGCCCAATGTTGCCGCGCATGACATGAACAGTGTCGAAGCTTTCCGCGCGCAATTGGAAGCAACCGGTTTGGTGCATGCTTACTCACTGATTCCGTTTGCCTTGCTGGTTGTCCTTGCCCTGATGCGCGTGAATGCCATTGTGGCCATGTTGTTTACCGTTATAGTGGCGTTGATTGTGACTTACTTCCACAGTACGCCTGATTTGAAACAGCTGGGCGCGTGGTTTTACAGTGGATATAAACTCGAAGGCGAAGCATTTAAAGACATTGCCCGTTTGATTTCTCGCGGCGGCTTGGAAAGCATGTTCTTTACGCAAACCATCGTGATACTCGGCATGAGTTTGGGCGGCCTGTTGTTCAGCATTGGTGTGATTCCGTCTTTGCTGGAAGCCATTCGTGCGTTCCTGACCAATGCCGGACGCGCTACTTTCAGCGTGGCCATGACATCGGTCGGTGTCAACTTCCTGATTGGCGAGCAATATTTGAGTATCCTGCTTTCCGGCGAAACCTTTAAGCCGGTTTATGACAAGCTTGGTCTGCATTCGCGCAACCTTGCCCGTACGCTTGAAGATGCGGGTACGGTCATCAACCCGTTGGTGCCTTGGAGTGTCTGCGGCGTATTTATCAGCCATGCCTTGGGCGTGCCTGTTTGGGAATACCTGCCGTATGCCTTCTTCTGCTACTTGAGCTTGGCTCTGACGCTGGTGTTTGGCTGGACAGGGCTGACTTTGAGTAAGAAGTAAACAGTATTTAAAATAGCAATGCTTTTATAAAATTAGGCCGTCTGAAAACAATTTCAGACGGCCTTGTTTTACTTGAAGTAGCCGTATCAGCATGATTTCACTATAATTGCTGCGCCAATAAAAAAATAATCCAAACAATGAACAAACAAATCCGCCAAGAAATTTTCGAGCGTTTCCGCGCTGCCAATCCTCATCCGACTACCGAGTTAAATTTTAGTTCGCCGTTTGAGCTGCTTATCGCCGTTTTATTGTCCGCGCAGGCAACTGATGTCGGCGTGAACAAAGCGACTGCAAAACTCTTTCCCGTTGCCAATACGCCGCAAGCCATGTTGGATTTGGGGCTGGACGGCGTGATGGAATACACCAAAACCATAGGCCTTTACAAAACCAAATCCAAGCACATCATGCAGACTTGCCGTATTTTGCTGGAAAAATACAATGGCGAAGTGCCTGCCGACCGAGAGGCTTTGGAATCTTTGCCCGGTGTTGGCCGTAAAACAGCCAATGTGGTGTTGAATACTGCATTCGGGCAACCTGTTATGGCGGTCGATACCCATATTTTCCGTGTGGCCAACCGCACCAAAATCGCGCCCGGCAAGGATGTGCGCGAAGTTGAAGACAAGCTGATGCGCTTTATTCCCAAAGAATTTTTGATGGATGCCCATCATTGGTTGATTTTGCACGGCCGTTATACATGTAAGGCTTTGAAACCGCAATGCAGTAAATGCCTGATTAACGATTTGTGCGAATATCCGGCAAAAATGTAAATAAAAACATAAAAAAAGGCCGTCTGAATTTCAGACGGCCTTTGATTTGGCTACGATTAGTCGGCAACTGCCATCAGGCTGGCATTACCACCGGCAGCGGTAGTATTGATACTGCAAGAAATTTCTTCAAATACTTGCAGGATGTCCAGACCTTGTTCGGAAGGCAGGATACGGATGAGCGCACCGTCGCGGCCGGCTAACTCTTGTTTGCGCTCGCTGCTCAAAGGCTCGATGGCGGCAACATGGCTGATGCCTGCGTTTTCAGGTTTGCTGTTGACTTGCAACAAACCGTCCAAATCGGCTGAGTAGGAAGCCAACGGGCTGTTAGGCTCAACAACGGTTTGGATGCCTGCGGCTGCCAGCTCGGTCAGGGCAGAGAAGGCTTGCAACAGAGTACCGCCATGTACCCAAACACGTTTTGGAGAGCGCCAGCTCAATGAGTTGCGTTCGCCGGTCGGGCCGACCAATACGGTTTCGGCTTTGCGCAGAGTGCGAACTCGCGCGTGACCCAAAGCTGCGGCTGCAGTTTTCTTCTCTTCTGCATTAAACGGCAGTTTGTGAACCAGAGTTTCCAAACGTTTGAGCGCGTCTTCGTCTGCTTGGCCGATACGGCTGAGGGTTGGCGCAATCCATTCAGGAGTGCGAACCAAACGTTGCAGATAGAATGGACCGCCCGCTTTAGGACCGGTACCGGACAAGCCGTGACCGCCGAAAGGTTGTACGCCGACAACGGCACCGACGATGTTGCGGTTAACGTAGATGTTACCGGCTTCGATGCGGTCGCGGACGTGTTCGACAGTACCTTCGATACGGCTGTGTACACCGCTGGTCAAAGCATAGCCTTTTGCGTTGATTTGGTCGATGAGTTGATCCAATTCGCTGGCGCGGTAGCGGACAACGTGCAATACAGGACCGAACACTTCGCGTTGCAACTCGTTCAAGTTGTTCAATTCAAACAGGATTGGACGAACGAAAGTAGAGTTGTTGCTATCAACGTCGGCAGCAGTTTTGATTTCGTGGTAAGCCTTCGCTACGCCTTTCATTCGGTTGATGTGGGCCAACAGGTTTTGTTGGGCTTCAGCATCGATGACAGGGCCGACGTCTGTGGTCAGTTGGGTCGGTTTGCCGACAACCAATTCGTCCATTGCGCCTTTGATGATGTTGACCATTTTGTCGGCAACATCTTCTTGAACACACAAGATACGCAGAGCGGAGCAACGTTGGCCTGCGCTGTCGAAGGCAGAGTTCAATACGTCGAGGCAGACTTGTTCCGGCAGTGCGGTAGAGTCCACAATCATCGCGTTTTGACCACCGGTCTCGGCAATCAGGACAGGGTTGTCGTCGCGTTTGGACAGTGCTTTGTTAATCAGACGCGCTACTTCGGTAGAACCGGTGAAGATCACGCCGCCGATGCGGGCATCGCCGGTCAGGGCAGAACCGACATCGCCTGCGCCGAGTACGAGTTGCAGCGCAGAAGTCGGAATACCGGCTTGATGCATCAGGGAAACGGCGTAAGTAGCAATCAGGCTGGTTTGTTCGGCAGGTTTGGCGATAACGGTGTTACCGGCTGCCAATGCAGAAACCACTTCGCCGGTAAAGATGGCCAATGGGAAGTTCCATGGGCTGATGGCAACGATTGCGCCGACAGCTTTGGCATCTTTAGGCAGGGTGTTTTCAGCTTCGTTGGCGTAGTAGCGGCAGAAGTCAACGGCTTCGCGTACTTCGGCAACAGCGTTGTTTAAGGTTTTACCGGCTTCGCGGACGGCCAGCATCATCAATGCAGGCGTGTGTTGTTCCAACAGGTCGGCAAAACGGCGCAGGCAGTCGGCGCGTTCTGAAGCAGGTTTGGCGCTCCACTCAGGCAGGGCGGCAACGGCTGCACCAATAGCTTCTTGAGCCAATGCGGCATCGGCAAAGCTGACAGTACCGACAACATCGTTGTGGTCTGCAGGGTTGCGGACAGGTTGTGCTTCACCCACATTGCGCGCTTCGCCATTGACGATGGAAGCGGCGTGGAAGTCTTCGGAAGAAGCTTGGTTGAGTTTTTCTTGCAGGTTTTGCAATACGGTTTCGTTGCTGAAATCTACGCCTTGAGAGTTCAGACGGTCTTTGCCATACAAATTGCGCGGCAGAGGCAATGCCGGATGCAGGTGGATGCCTTGTTCGGCGATGGTGTCGAACGGGCTCTTAATCAGGCGGTCGATGCTGATGTTTTCGTCAACGATTTGGTTCACGAAAGAAGAGTTCGCACCGTTTTCCAACAGGCGGCGTACCAAGTAGGCAAGCAGGGTTTCGTGTGTGCCGACCGGGGCATACACGCGTACGCGGCGGCCTAAGTTTTGCGGGCCGACCACTTGGTCGTACAGGGTTTCGCCCATACCATGCAGACATTGGTGTTCAAAGTCTTTGCCTTTACCCATTTGGTAGATTGCGCCCAAAGTGTAGGCGTTGTGGGTGGCAAATTGTGGGAATACGGCATCTTGCGCATCCAAGAGTTTGCGTGCGCAGGCGAGGTAGGAGATGTCGGTGTGGACTTTACGGGTGTAAGTCGGGTAGCCGTCCATGCCGTCTACTTGGGCCCATTTCACTTCGCTGTCCCAGTATGCGCCTTTAACCAAACGGATCATCAGTTTTTGGTTGTTGCGGCGAGCCAGATCGATCAGATAGTCGATAACGAACGGGCAACGTTTTTGGTAGGCTTGAACAACGAAACCGATACCTTTGTAGCCAGCCAAGTCAGGGTCGGAAACCAAAGCTTCCATCAAGTCCAAAGACAATTCGAGACGGTTGGCTTCTTCGGCGTCGATGTTGATACCAATATCGTATTTTTTACCCAAAAGGAACAATTCTTTCAGGCGTGGCAACAGTTCGCTCATAACGCGTTCGTGTTGGGCGCGTGAGTAGCGAGGGTGGATGGCGGAAAGTTTAACGGAGATACCGTTGCCTTCGTAAACGCCTTGGCCTGCGGCATCTTTACCGATGGCGTGAATGGCTTGAACGTAGTCATTGTAGTAGCGGTTGGCATCTTCTTCGGTGTATGCGGCTTCACCCAACATATCGAAAGAGAAGCGGTAACCCATTTTCTCGCGCTCTTTACCGTTTTGCAGCGCTTCTTCAATGGTTTGGCCGGTTACGAACTGTTTGCCCAACAGGCGCATTGCGTAGTTCACACCTTGACGGATCAGAGGCGCGCCACCTTTGCTGATTATGCGGCTCAGTGCAGAGCCCATGTTTTTTTCAGAAGTGTTGGTGGTCAGTTTACCGGTAATCAACAGACCCCATGCAGCCGCGTTAACGAAGAGGGAAGGGCTGTTGTTCAAGTGGCTTTTCCAGTTGCCTTCGGAGATTTTGTCGGCAATCAGGCGGTCGCGGGTTGCATTGTCCGGAATACGCAGCAGGGCCTCGGCCAGACACATCAGTGCAACACCTTCTTCACTGGAGAGAGAGAACTCGTGCATCAAAGCATCTACGCCGCTTGCTTTGGTGCGGCTGGAGCGGACTTGAGTAACCAAACGACGGGCAAGCTCAGAGGCGGCATTGCGCTCTTCGTCGGTCATCTGTGCACGTTGCAACATATCCTGAACGGCCTCGATTTCATCGCGGCGGTAGGCATCAGTTACAGCTTGACGCAGAGGAGTTTGTGTTGGAAAAGCGAAGTTAAACATTATTTATGTTCTCCAAAGGTTTTTTTCATGGTTTCAGACGGCCTGAATTAAGACTGCTAAAACAGGCATTCTGAAGGATAGTAATATCGTAATAAAAATATGATGCGGATACAAGATGCATCCGCATAAATTGCTGTTTTTTCTGATAAGGCTCAGATTATTTTGAAACAGTTTATTTCGTAAAGACGGCCTGCACGGAATCATGCAGGCCGTCTGAAAACGTTTTATTTAGAGGCGCGGTATTCTGCGTCTGCTTTTTCGAAACGTTCTTGCAATTCGCGTGAAGGTTTTTTGTCGATCAGGGAGACCAAAACAATCACGAGAGTGCAAATGATGAAGCCGGGAACGATTTCATAAACGGTAGAGAAGCCTGTTTCTTGTGCGGCCAAAGCAGGTTTTTTAATCCACTCAGCCCAAACAACCACAGTCAGCGCGCCTGCAATCATGCCAGAGAGTGCGCCGTAGGCAGTAATGCGTTTCCACAGAACAGACAGGATAACAACCGGACCGAATGCGGCACCAAAGCCGGCCCATGCATAAGCTACCAAGCCCAATACTTTGCTGTTAGGGTCAGAAGCAATCAGGATAGAAATCACGGCAATCGCCAATACCATTACGCGACCAATCCATACCAATTCAGCTTGTTGTGCTTTTTTACGCAGGAAGCCTTTGTAGAAGTCTTCGGTAATCGCGCTGGAGCAAACCAACAATTGGCAAGACAGGGTGGACATTACGGCGGCGAGGATCGCGCTCAAGATAATACCGGCAATCCAAGGGTTGAAAAGCAGGGTAGCCAAAGCAATGAAGATACGTTCGTGGTTGCCGTTCATTTCATCAACGTGTGCTGGGTTGGCGCCGAAGTAAGCGATACCGAAGTAGCCGACAGCCACAGCACCGGCCATACACAGAATCATCCAAGTCATACCGATACGGCGTGCAGAAACCAGAGATTTAGCGCTTTCAGCAGCCATGAAACGAGCCAAAATGTGTGGTTGGCCGAAATAACCCAAGCCCCAAGCAGCGGTAGAGATAATGCCGATGAAAGTAGTACCGGCAAACAGGCTGCCGTATTCTTTACCGGTAGAAGCGGCAACTTGTTGGATGGCAGCATTCATTTGATCTGCACCGCCCAAACCCAAGTACACCATTACAGGAGTCAATACCAATGCAAAAATCATCAAAGAAGCTTGCAGGGTGTCGGTCCAGCTTACGGCCAAGAAACCGCCCAAGAAAGTGTAGGCGATGGTAGCGCCGGCACCCAGCCACATGGCTTGAGTGTAAGACATACCGTGGAACAGGCTTTGGAACAGGGTAGCACCGGCTACGATGCCTGAAGCACAGTAAATAGTGAAGAAGAACAAGATAATCAGTGCAGAAACCACTTTCATCAAGTGACCGCCGGCACCGAAGCGGTGGAAGAAGTAATCAGGAAGCGTCAGTGCGTTGTTGGCGTATTCGGTATGCACGCGCAGACGGCCTGCAACCAAGAGCCAGTTGAGGTATGCACCCACAATCAGACCAATGGCGATCCAAGCTTCATTCAAACCGCTCAGGTAAATGGCACCTGGCAAGCCCATCAAAAGCCAACCTGACATATCGGAAGCACCGGCAGACATCGCGGTCACGAACGGACCCAAGCTGCGGCCGCCGAGAATGTAGTCGTCGAAGTTGCGTGTTGAAAAATAGGCGGCGAGGCCAATCAGTAATACGGCGACCAAATAGATCGCGAAAGTGATATACATGGGATTCATGTACTTATTCCTCATCTAACTTATAAATACGGGTTTTGAAATTGCAAGCAATTCGTACCCAAACTTTTTTCTAATAAAAATACAGCTTAAAAATCCTGTTTTTCACGAGAGAGTCAGGATAAATTATTTTCAAATACAATAGGATATGTAACCAATCCATATTAAATTGTAAATAATTAAATTCAGAATACAGTAAATTTTTTGTTTTGCAAAGCACTGAACACGGGCTTTATGAAAAATCGTAGTGCTTTTGAGGGGAAGTCATTTGAAAACAAAAGATTGCAAAAATTATCTTAAATTGAAGAAAAGGAAAGGCAATGAAACTATCTTTCCTATAAATGAAACGTTATGCAGAGAGAAAGCGTAATTATGTGACACGAAAGGCGCTTTCAGACGGCCTGATAAATGAAACTACCCCGTATTTCTGATGAATACGGGGTAGTGCGTCAGTTTGAACTAAATAGAAAAATCGTCTTTTAACAAATGTTTATAAGCGAAGAGATAGAAAGCGGCAACAAAAGACGATCCGCCGAGGACGTTACCTAAGAAGACGGGAATCATATTGTAGAAAAATTGACCCCAGCTGACATTTGCGCCTGCCCAAATACCGGCCGGAATGATGAACATATTGGCAACAAAGTGTTGGAAACCGATTAACACGAAGATCATGACCGGAAACCAAGTTGCCAAAATGCGGCCTGAAGTATGGCGTGAGCCGAAATAGAACCAAATACCCATGCACACCATCCAGTTACATGCGATAGCGGAGACGAATGCACGGCCAAAGTCCATATTAACTTTGGCTTCAGCGATGGCAATGGTTTTCGCCGTAGCCGCTCCCTCTGCCAGACCGACATAGTGGCCGAGGAAATAGGCCATGGCAACGGCTCCTGCCAGATTGCCCAAGCTGACAATGAGCCAGTTGCGTACCAGTTTGTAGGTGCTGACGCGGCCGGTCAATCTGCCCAAAGCCATAATCATCATATTGCCTGTTGCCAGCTCACCGCCGCCGATTAAGATACAAATCAGCGCAATCGGGAACACGGACGCACCCAAAAGGGCGGCCAGGCCATTCCATTCGGCCGGAATGCCGCTGATGACGCGCAGGCAGGCAAGATAGCCGAAGCCGACATAGCCGCCACCTAAAAAACTTAAAATCACCAACATTTTGATGCTGAACTCGGACTTGGCGCAGCTCTTGCCGATGGCTTCCTGCAAAATCTCGTGAGGGTACAAATCTCGTGTATCCATGAGGCTCCCTTAAATTGGAAATATCTTGTTTATCATGAAGATAATAAGTTTGCCTGAGAATGATGCCGGTAGGAAATAACGCCTGGTTGTAAGAATAGAAGAGGGGGTTATATATTGAAGCGGCTAAGGCTGCGGCTGACTTTTTTAAAAAAGATAAGTTGAGGCGTTGAGATATTGGTGTTTTAAAAACTTAAAAGGCCGTCTGAAAAGTTGCTCTCAGACGGCCTTTGGATTTGCTTGGGTAATGAGAACTACAAGCGCGTTACGCTTAAAACGCCTTTGATGTCGCCCAAACTGGCTAATACGCGCGGCAGGTCGTTGACTTGGCGGACTTCAAGGGTAAAGCGCATACTGGCTTCCAAATCACGCGATTGGGTTTGCACTGCGGTAACGTTGAGTTTATGACGCGCCAGCGCATCCGAAACATCGCGCAGCAAACCGGAGCGGTCTTGGGCGCGAATTTCAACATCGACGGCAAACACTTGTCCTTCTTGCAAGGCTGCCCAGCTTGCATTCAACACTTTTTCAGGGGACTGTTCGGCAAGGTGGCGGAAAGAAGGGCAGGTATTGCGGTGGACGGAAATGCCGCGGTCGCGCGTAACGAAACCGATGATGTCGTCCGGAGGTGCCGGTTTGCAGCATTTGGCAAGCGTGGTCATCAGGCCGTCTTCGCCGTCAATCAAAATGCCGTTTTTGCCGCCTTTTTTGATTTTAGACTGCTTGACGATATTGGTTTCATCAATAGGTACAGGAGGCGGTTCATTCAGCGCGCCGCAGGCTTTGTGGATGGCGCGGTTGGAAACTTCGCCCTGACCGATGGCCGTATAGAGTTCGTCGGTTTTTTTGAAGCCGAGTTTTTCTGCCAATGCTTGCAGACTGGGTTTGGGGAAGATTTTTGACAACTGTTTGTCTAACTGGGCGCGGCCTTCTTCGCGCACGGTATCCGCATTTTGCTGGCGGATGTAGGCACGGATTTTGCTGATGGCGCGGTTGGATTTGACCCAGCCTTCGTAGAGCCAGTTGACAGAAGGATTTCCCTCTTTGGCAGTAATGATTTCAACGCGTTGTCCGTTTTCCAACGGCGTGGACAGCGGCACGATTTGTCCTTCGACTTTTGCGCCGCGACAACGGTCGCCCACGCTGCTATGCAAGGCATAGGCAAAGTCGATGGGGGTAGCGCCTGTAGGCAGGGAAAGGACTTTGCCGTGCGGGGTCAAAACGTAAATCGTGTCGTTGAACAGCTCGGTTTTAAAGGCGGCGGCAAGGTCTTCTTTGCCGCTTTCGGCCATGTTTTCGCGCCAGTCCAAGAGTTGGCGCAACCAAGCGATTTTCTGTTCATAGGCGGAATCACCCTTGCCACCTTCTTTATAACGCCAGTGGGCGGCAACACCGAATTCGTTGAATTGGTGCATATCGAAGGTGCGGATTTGGACTTCCACGCCTTTGTCTTCCGGGCCGACGATAACGGTGTGCAAACTTTTATAGCCGTTGCCTTTCGGGTTGGCGATATAGTCGTCAAACTCGCCCGGAATCGGCTGCCAGAGGCTGTGGACAATGCCCAAGGTGGTATAACACTCGGGAATGGTGTCCACCAAAATCCGTACGGCGCGGATATCAAACAAGCCGTCGAAAGTAAGCTTTTTCTTCACCATTTTTTTGTAAATGGAGTAGATGTGCTTCGGTCTTCCGGCAACTTCAAAATGAATATTGTATTTTTTCAGTTCCGTACGCAGGATATTGAGGAAGTTTTCGATGTATTCGAGGCGCTCGGTGCGTTTTTCGTCCAAAAGCAGGGCGATTTCGCGGTATTTTTCCGGCTCTTGATGACGGAAGCCCAAATCTTCGAGCTGCCATTTGAGTTGCCACACGCCCAAGCGGTTGGCGAGCGGGGCAAAAATGTCGAGGGTTTCTTTGGCAACGGCGCGCTTTTCAGGATTGTCGGGAACGTTGCTTAAGAATTGCAGGGTGCGCGTACGCATCGCCAATTTGATCAGGACGACGCGGATGTCGGTAACCATCGCCAACAGCATTTTGCGCATGGTTTCGGCCTGTTGGCCGCGTTCTTCCGGCGTGGCAAGGCTGTCCACGCGTGCGAATTGGGTCAGTTTCTGTACTTCGTCTACGCCTTTGACCAGCTCGCAAACGGTACTGTTGCAGCGTTCGGTAACCAATTCGCGCCAAGTGGGAACGTATTTGCCGATATCGGACAAAATCGTAGCGGCCACGGCATCGGGCAAGAGGTCGAGTTCGCTGACGATTTGCATCGAGCCGAGGAAATGTTCCATCAATGGCTCGCCGTAAGTCGTTAGGGCATCGGCAGGGTAATGTTCTTTAGCTAAGTCAAAGGCCGTCTGAATCAGGTTTTTATCGGAATCGGGCAGCGCGGCAACATAGCCGTCGAACCAAGCGAGGAGGCCTTCCAGCGTTGCACTCGATGTTTGGGGCGTTTGGCGAATAGTGGTCATGGCGTGCGTTTTTTTCTTTTTGATAAAAACGTTGCTATTGTAACAGTTTATTGCCGACAGCCCTAGATTTGTATGCGAATGTGGCACTATGTTTCAGAACACCTTGTTTCAGACGGCCTTGGGTGTTATGGTTAACCGTTTTGAAATTTTAAGGAGCATTTCGATGAAACTGTATATTTACGACCATTGCCCGTTTTGCGTCCGTGCGCGGATGATTTTCGGCTTGCGCGATGTGGCGGTGGAAGAAGTTGTCTTGGCGAACGATGACGAAGCTACGCCGATTGGCATGATTGGCTCAAAACAAGTGCCGATTTTGCAAAAAGAAGACGGTTCGTTTATGGGCGAGAGTTTGGATATTGTCCGTTACATCGATCAAGGCCGTCTGAAAGAAGAAGTTCGTCCCGAGGTTCAGGCTTGGTTGGACAAAGTGGGCGAATACAATAACAAATTGGTACAGCCGCGCATGGTCAAAATCGGTTTGCCCGAATTTGAGACCGATGAAGCGAAAAAATACTTTATCGACAAAAAAGAGAAAAGTATCGGCAATTTCGAGACTAATCTGAATAAAACGGCGCAATATCTGGAGCGTCTGCATCAAGACTTGGCTGAACTGGAAGCGCTGGTGTGCGAAGGCGAGGGCTTGGGCGGTGAAGTCAGTTTGGAAGATATCCTGACTTTCCCTATTTTGCGCAACCTGACCGTTGTGCGCGGTATTCAATGGCCGCAAAAATTGATGGATTATTTGTTGGCGATGAGCGAGCGTTCCGGCGTGGCTTTGTATTTTGACCGCGCGTTGTAATGAATGTTTGAAACATGAAAAAGGCCGTCTGAAAGTTTTTCAGACGGCCTTTTGTTTAATAAGCAATCGTATCGGCAACTTGTGACAAACCGTTTTCCAACGATTCGAGCATGGCGGTATAGCCGTCACCTTGTTGCGGCGTGATGGCGTTAAACGGTTTGCTGCGTCCGTCCGGCCATTGTGCATAACCGCTGATGGTGGTCTGCCCCTGATAGCTGCCTTGGAAGGCTTCGATATAGACTTTCAGGGTTTGGCTGCTTTGGCTGCGTGAAGCAGGCACGAAGGTGCGATGCGGATTGAGGCGGTTGAGCTTGTTGCTGAGGTTTGCCGCCAATGCACCATCGAGCGGAGCCGCCCAAAGGTGGTTTTTCGCCAGATTCACATGATAGGCATCGGTTTGGTAAACGAGGCCGCCGTTGGCAAGCGGTTCGGCAAGGTTGACTTTGACTGCGATTTCGTTGCCTTGTGCAGCCGGACGGATGTACTGGCTGTCGGGCAGGACGAAATATTGTGTGCTTTGCGCAGTGCCGCAGGCGGCAAGCGTCAGGGCGGCGGCAATCGGGAAGAGGCGCATTATCGGCTTCCTTTCGGGATGGGGTCTTTGCTGCTGCTGTTGAAAATCAGCGCGTTGGGTTTTTCTTTCAAAGTATTAATCACGGGTTGAACGTCTTTTAAGGTTTTGTCCAAACTTTGCAGCGTATTTTGTACGTCGCCGTAGATAGGCGATTGAGGCGATACGCCTTGCAGGGTTTGACGCAATTCTTTCAGGGTTTGGTTCAACTCGTTCGGAATGTTTTGTGTCTGCGGTTTGCCGACCAGTTTGTCGATAGAGCTTAGGGCAGCATTGGCAGATTTAAGTGTGGACTTGAGCTCGGCAAGCGAACCGTTCAAGCCGGCAACGGTTTTATCCAATGGCAGATTATTGAACTTGTCTAACAAGTCGGCCACTTTTGCCTGCAAATCGTCCAAACCGCCACCTTGGGTCGCGATAACGGTATCGCCTGCATAAACGGTATGTGGCCGCAGCTTAGGTGAGGCGGAAGGCTGATCGTTTAACTCAATCATTTTGCTGCCGGTCAGCAGGTTGTTGCTGGAGATGGTGGCGGTCAGGCCTTTGTTTAAGGCCGTCTGAAATTGTTGTTTCCAATGCTCTTTGCTTTGCTCGTCAGCATTGATTTCCAAACGGGAAGGCTCGATGCGGATGCGTACGGGAATCCAACCGTTTTCAAACAAGTGCAGACTGTCGTTGCGGTCGAAATAAGGGACATCGGAAACCACGCCGACATTCAGGCCTTTGTATTCGACAGGAGAACCGGCAGACAGGCCGCGTACGGATTGTTTGAAAAACGCGGTGTAGTACAGCGAGCGGTCGTCAGGTAAGTTGGCGACTTCGCTGCGGCTGTCGTAAAGCGTGAAGCTGTCTTCACTTTTAACGTTTTTGCTGTCGTTTGTTTTGGGCGAATCAAACGAAATCGCGCCGGACAGCAGGGCAGGCAGAGGGGCGGAATTGAGTTTGACGCCGCTGCCCGTGGTTTCGATATTAATGCCGCTTTCCAGCCAGAAACGGCTGGCGGAATTAATCAGTTTGTCGTTAGGGCTTTGGATGAAGATGGTGTAATGCACGCTTTGGTCGGACGGGTCAAAATGCGCGCTTTCTACTTGGCCGACCATAAAGTTTTCGTACAAAACCGGGCTGCTGACATTGAGGATGCGGTCGTTTTTGCCGACCAAGTTCAGGCGCAGGCCGCTTTGACCGATGGCGGCAATCGGCGGAATGTCTTGGACGACAAATACCTCTTTGGTTTCTTGGCTTTTGCCTGGTGTAAATGCAATATATGAGCCGGAAAGCAAGGTTCCCAAGCCAGTAACGCCGCTTTGGTCGATACGCGGTTTGACTACCCAAAATTGGGTATCGCTGCGGATAAGGTCTTTGGCATCGGCGCTAAGTTGGGCAGTAACTTCCACGCCTTTTTGGTCGTCGCGCAATTTGATGCGGGTAACGCGTCCGACATCGACGTTCAACACTTTAATAACGGTGTTGTTGACCTCGATGCCTTCGGCGCTGTCCATCAACAGCGTAACGACAGGGCCGCGGTTGCGGATGTCTTTAACCAAAAGCCAGCCGCCGGCAATCAGCGCAATCAGTGGAATCAGCCACACGATAGACGTGAAGACATTGGTTTTCTTGACACGCGCCGGGGCGTGATAATTGGGTGAAGAATCGTGTTTTTTCATTGTGTTAAGGTCTGGTCAGAATCAAGGCCGTCTGAAAGCTGCTGTTGCTTGTCCCAAATCAGACGGGGATCGAAGTAATAGGCCGAAAGCATGGTCAAAATAACGACCAGGCAGAAGTAAATCGCCGCACCACCCGGCACGACGCGTGCCATATTGGTGTGAAACGAACTCATCAAAATAATAATCACAAAAATATCAATCATCGACCAACGGCCGATGGATTCGGTAATCCGATACAAAACCGACATCTTGTCCGCGCTCATCACGGGTTTGAAGTATGCGGAATAAATCAAAACCGCCATCGCAATAATCTTCAAAACCGGCACCATAATACTGGCACTAAAGATAATCACGGCAATCAATCGGTCGCCGTCGTCCCACATATAAACAATGCCGTTGAAAATCGTGTTGATCTCCAAAGCCGTCGGGTTGGACGAAATCATAATCGGCAGGATGTTGGCAGGGAAATACAGGATAAACGCCGCGACTAAAAACGCCAGCGAAATGCTCAGGCTTTTCGGGCGGCGGCGGTATAAGTCCGCACCGCATACGCCGCAAGGTTGCTCGTCTTTATCGCGGAAATACAGGCAGCGGCTGCAACAGATTTTGTCTTCAGTAGCCGTTTGAACCGCATGGCCGCCGGTTAAACGGTGAATCTTATAATAAACCCAATGCTGCGGAATCGATACCGAAGTCCGAATCAGCATGACCGACAGCGGAAACATTAGATAAAACGCCGAACCGAATTCCACTGTGGCAACGGACGAGAGCTTGATATACGCCACCAAAGTGGAAATGAAAAACACATCCACCATAATCCAATGACGCAGCCGCACCAATACACGCGTCGCAAAGCGCAGCGCAGGGTAGGCCTTTTCGCGTATCAAAGCCGTATAAACATAAAGGCAGAGCAGTAAAAACAGTAAAGGCGCGCCGAAGGTGAGGATAAACATCACTTCCGCCAGAAAACCGTAATCCAGCGAAATCAAAAGCCGCATCATTTGCGGCAACGACAAAATCGATGTCACGCCGAACAAATCGACGCGGATATACACCATATTGTACGCAAACGCCATCAGAATCAAGGTTGTCAGCGCATAGGCGATCGGCGCGATATACGGATTGTTTTCCACCTCCACGATTTCATGGTTGCACACCGGACAATGCGCTTCCTGCCCCTGACGCAGGCGCGGAATATCCATACGGCAGCCGCAATCTGGGCATTCCACCGTATGTGCAGGCAGCGTCGCATCAGGAAGATAAGACTTGTAGCGCCACCAGCGATGGTAGGCAGGAATCCGTTTCATGGTTCGGCAGGGGTAAAGAAGGTGCAAAGAGTGTCGCATTATAAAGGAAAACAGCAGGATAGCCCAAATTTAGCAGATATTTGGTTGAATGGCGGCTGCTTCATAAGAAGGCCGTCTGAAAAGGCAGCAAAGGTTTTAGAAGATGCTGGCTATGGGCCGTTAGATTTTATTAATAAGACCCAATTGAGTTTATTGCAATTGAAATAAAAATGATATATATTCTAACTATAAAAAATGATGAGACTTATTGAATTGCAAAAGGCACGCCAACACTGAGCCGGAAGCATTTAAAAAGTTACATTCTTTATTTTTAAAACGATTTTTTCAAAGAAGACGGCATTTCAACACAATAGAGGCCGTCTGAAGCCGTTTGTCCCCTATTCAAAGGAAACATCATGAGTGAAACACAAGAGCTGACTTTCGCCAAACGCCTGAAAGAGCAAACCACAGTTACACACGACAGCGTTGATAACTTGGTTATGTTTGTCCAGCCTTTCGTCAGCAAAGAAAACTACATCAAATTTTTGAAACTCCAATCAGTTTTCCACAAAGCTGTCGATCACATCTATAAAGATGCCGAATTGAACAAAGCCATTCCCGAACTCGAATACATGGCGCGTTACGATGCCGTAACCCAAGACCTAAAAGACTTGGGCGAAGAGCCTTACAAATTCGACAAAGAATTGCCGCATGAAACAGGCAATAAAGCCATCGGCTGGCTCTATTGCGCCGAAGGTTCAAATTTGGGTGCCGCTTTCTTGTTCAAACACGCTCAAAAACTCGAATACAACGGCGAACATGGCGCACGCCACCTGGCCCCGCATCCCAACGGCCGCGGCAAACACTGGCGCGCCTTCGTCGAGCACCTGAATGCCCTGAACTTAACTCCGGAAGCAGAAGCAGAAGCCATTCAAGGCGCGCAGGAAGCATTTGCCTTCTATAAAGTGATTCTGCGTGAAACCTTCGGTTTGCCGGAAGGCACAGAAGCCCCCGAAGGCATGACGCCGCACAGACATTAAAAAATAATGAAACAAACAAGGTCTCGGCATGGATGTTTGCAGAGACCTTTAATTACACGACACAGATTTAGTTGTACGGGTTGCTGTCTTATTAATCATTAATGATTATCAGAAATTTTTTATGCATTAACTGATGGATGAACAATCCATTACATCTTGAGTTGATAATATGAAACCATTACAAATGCTCCCTATTGCTGCGCTGGTCGGCAGTATTTTCGGCAATCCAGTCTTGGCAGCGGATGAAGCTGCAACCGAAACCACACCCGTTAAAGCAGAGATAAAAGAAGTCCGCGTTAAAGGTCAACGTAATGCGCCTGCAACCGTGGAACGTGTCAACCTCGGCCGCATTCAACAGGAAATGATACGCGACAACAAAGACTTGGTGCGTTACTCCACCGACGTCGGCCTGAGCGACAGCGGCCGCCATCAAAAAGGCTTTGCTGTGCGCGGCGTGGAAGGCAACCGTGTCGGTGTCAGCATTGACGGCGTAAACCTGCCTGATTCTGAAGAAAACTCGCTGTACGCCCGTTATGGCAACTTTAACAGCTCGCGCCTGTCTATCGATCCCGAACTCGTGCGCAACATCGAAATCGTGAAGGGCGCAGACTCTTTCAATACCGGCAGCGGTGCCTTGGGTGGCGGCGTGAATTACCAAACCCTGCAAGGTCATGATTTGCTGTTGCCTGAGCGTCAGTTCGGCGTGATGATGAAAAACGGTTACAGCAGCCGCAACCGCGAATGGACAAATACACTCGGTTTCGGCGTGAGCAACGACCGCGTGGATGCCGCTTTGCTGTATTCGCAACGTCGCGGTCATGAGACTGAAAGCGCGGGCGAGCGTGGTTATCCGGTAGAGGGTGCCGGCAACGGAGCGAATATCCGTGGTTCTGCGCGCGGTATTCCTGACCCGTCCAAACATAAATACCACAGCTTCTTGGGTAAGATTGCTTACCAAATCAACGACAACCATCGTATCGGCGCATCTCTCAACGGTCAGCAGGGCCACAATTACACGATCGAAGAGTCTTATAACCTGACCGCTTCTTCTTGGCGCGAAGCCGATGACGTAAACAGACGGCGCAATGCTAACCTGTTTTACGAATGGACGCCTGATTCAAATTGGTTGTCGTTGTTGAAGGCAGACTTCGATTATCAGAAAACCAAAGTAGCGGCGGTTAACAACAAAGGCTCGTTCCCGATAGATTATTCTACCTGGACGCGCAACTACAATCAGAAGGATTTGGACGAAATCTACAACCGCAGCATGGATACAACCTTCAAACGCATTACATTGCGTATGGACAGCCAACCGTTGCAAATGGGCGGCCAACATCGCTTGTCGTTTAAAACTTTCGCCAGCCAGCGTGAGTTTGAAAACTTAAACCGCGACGACTACTACTTCAGCGGCCGTATTTTACGCACGGCCAGCACGATTCAGCATCCGGTGAAAACCAACAACTACGGTTTCTCGCTATCTGATCAAATCCAATGGAACGACGTGTTCAGCAGCCGCGCAGGTATCCGTTACGACTACACCAAAATGACGCCGCAGCAACTGAATGCCGAGTGTCATGCTTGTGACAAAACACCACCTGCAGCCAACACTTATAAAGGCTGGAGCGGTTTTGTCGGCTTGGCTGCACAGCTGAGTCAGACATGGCGTTTGGGTTACGATGTAACTTCCGGTTTCCGCGTGCCGAATGCGTCTGAAGTGTATTTCACTTACAACCACGGCTCAGGTACCTGGTTGCCTAATCCGAACCTGAAAGCCGAGCGCAGCACCACCCATACCCTTTCTCTGCAAGGCCGCAGCGAAAAAGGTACTTTGGATGCCAACCTGTATCAAAGCAATTACCGCAACTTCTTGTCTGAAGAGCAGAAGCTGACCACCAGTGGCGATGTCGGCTGTACTCAGATGAATTACTACTATGGTATTTGTAGCAATCCTTATTCCGAAAAACTGGAATGGCAGATGCAAAACATCGACAAGGCCCGAATCCGTGGTCTTGAGCTGACAGGCCGTCTGAATTTAGGTCAAGTGGTTTCTTTTGTACCTGAAGGCTGGAAATTGTTTGGTTCTGTCGGTTACGCGAAGAGCAAACTGTCAGGCAACAACAGCCTGCTGTCCACTCAGCCTCTGAAAGTGATTGCCGGTGTCGATTACGAAAGCCCGAGCGAAAAATGGGGTGTGTTCTCCCGCTTGACCTATCTGGGAGCGAAAAAGGCCAAAGACGCTCAATATACCGTGTTTGAAAACACTGGTTGGGGTACGCCTTTGCAAGAAAAAGTAGTAGATTATCCATGGCTGAACAAATCGGCTTATGTGTTTGATATGTACGGCTTCTACAAACCGGCTAAAAACCTGACTTTGCGTGCCGGTGTGTACAATATGTTCAACCGCAAATACACCACTTGGGACTCCCTGCGCGGTCTGTACAGCTACAGCACCACCAACGGCGTTGACCGCGATGGCAAAGGCTTAGACCGCTATCGCGCCCCAGGCCGCAATTACGCCGTATCGCTGGAATGGAAATTCTAAGCAGTTAACGGATGGCTAAAGGCCGTCTGAAAGTTTTGATGACTTTCAGACGGCCTTTTTTAGTTAAAACGAAATCTTTAAACGGATAACAACGGCTGCTGCCGAATAATCGCGCGGATGATGGCGCGGTTGGGGTGTAGCGCGGTTCTCAGCCTTTGCGATAGCGGATGCGGCAAACCGAGTATTTCGGCCGCAATGGCGGCGGCGCAGATGGGGGCTGTTGCCAGTCCGCGCGTGCCGTGTGCCGTATTGATGTAGGCATTGGGCAGGTAAGGGCAGGGGATATTGTCGAGGCGGTAGTTTTTGTCCAATGCCAGTTTGGCGTAGGCGGACTGCATGGCGGCGATGTCGCCGAGTGCGCCGACAACGGGCAAGTGGTCGAGGCTGTCGCAACGCAGGGCGGCATGGCCTTGTGTGTCTTGAAGGCCGTCTGAAAACGAATCTTGCTCAAATAGGGATTGTGCCAATGGGGGATTGAGCTGTTGCAGAGCGGCGCGGTTTTCGGCTTCTTCGTGCGGATACCAAGTTTCATCGTTGCTGTTGAGGATAAATGTCGCGCCATAGCAGTGGCGGCCTTGCCAGCTCGGACTGATGTAGCTTTCGCCGGAAATGGCGCAACGCAGTTTTTGTGAAAACGGGCTGGCAGGTACAACGCCGGTTTGACCGCGGATTTGGCGGAAAGGCAGGGCGGAGACGTTGGTGTCGGCGGCAGTCGGGCTGTGCGCGCCCATACAGTAAACGATATGGCTGGCATTGAAATGCGCGTCCGGCGTGTGTGCCGTCCATTGTGTACCGTCATGCGATACTGCGGTCAGCGGCGAGTGTTCGTGCAATTCAATCAGCGGATGATTCAATAAGGTATGCACGACGGCGGGAGGATTCAGCCATACGCCTTGCGGCCAGTAAAGGCCGTCTGAAAATACGTTTATGCCTGCGATGGACGCAGCCTCTTCGGCAGATACGCTGCGGTAGAGGTGTTTATGCTGGTGTTGCAAACCCAAGGCTTGATTGCGTTTGCGTTCGCTGTCGTCAAAATTCAAATGCAATACGCCGTCTCCGCCCCATACGTCGGAGTTGGGCAGCAAGTCTTCCAGTAATCGGCGCGTGTAGCCGTAGCCAGTCAGCAGCAGCTCGGTTTGTTCGGTATCGTGTGGCGAGATTTTGGCGTAGAGCAAGCCTTGGCGGTTGCCGCTGCCTGCCTGCGCCGCGTTTCCGGCCTCTAAAACGGTAACGCGTACGCCGTGTTCCGCCAGTTTGCGTGCGGTTGCCGCGCCGGCAATGCCTGCGCCGATAATCAGGACGTGTTCGGGCGCGGCTTGATGTTCAGGCCGTCTGAACCAAGGTTTTAGAGTAATGGGGGTGGATTGGGGTATGGCTTCGGTTTGCCATTCGATATGAGGGAAATGTTCGTGTAAGCGGTCGGCGCGGTGTGGCGGAACCAGCCAAAGGTGCACGTCAGGCAATAGGTTTTCTAAAACATTAACACTGTTGAACTGAAGACATTTCATAGTTTGAGCGAGACGGTTGTTCAGACGGCCTTCAAGCTCGGAGGGATGATTCGATAATGGAAAATCGGGAATATGGTTTTCAGGCAGGCAGACAATCAAATAAAGCGGCGCGGTATGTTGTTCGATGGCGCGGCAAAGGGTAGCAAGGGAGGGTGTGGTGTTCCAAGCAAGGCAGGTCATGATGAAAGGCCGTCTGAAAAAAGAGGCTTTATTGTAACGCGGTTTGCGCAGATAGAATATCCGGACGGGTTTTGATAAAATCTTTCGATATTTGTTTTCCCATTGATTTTCATACAGGAATTTTATGCGCCGTCTTTTATTGTGCCTTCTCGCTTCCGGCTTGCCCGTTGCCTGTTTATCCGCGCCGCCGGATAGCGGCAGCAAAGCCGTTCCTTCCGAGCGTTGGGCAACGCCCGTCAAACACGATGCCAACCTTTATCGCATCGACGACAAGCTTTACCGCAGCGAGCAGCCTGTTGTCGAAGATGGCGAAGCCATCGTCAAACTGGGCATTCAAAGCGTGATCAACCTGCGCTTTTTCGACCGCAACGATGACGACCATTTGAAAGCGTATGGTTTGACCTTGCTAAACCGTCCGTTGCTGTCATGGAGCATTAAGCCGAAAGAGATTGCGGAAATCCTATATTTAATTGAAAAACAACAGCAAAACGGCGCAGTGCTTATCCATTGTTATCACGGCGCAGACCGTACCGGTTTGATTGCCGGAATGTACCGCATCATTTATCAAGGCTGGACAGTGGAAGAGGCAAAAGCCGAAATGCAGCACGGGCCTTATGGTTATCACAGCATTTGGAAAAACATTGCCAACCTGTTTACCGAAGAGAAAGTCAAACAGGTTAAAACGCACTTGGAAGCCTTGCGCAAACGCGGTTAACGCCAAGATTCAAAACATAGAAGTTCAAGCCTGTTTTCATCCCGACCAACTTGGCCTTCACTCCCTATAAAGCCAATTTCTCCCCCACTACCGTCCTGGGCAAAGGCCTGACAAGCTAGAGAATATTCCTCATCGTTGTTAGAAAACTGCACCTCTCTAATGTGATCATAAAAGTAAATATCACACTCATCTAAAAGTAATCTTTTTAAATGCTGATTATTTCTGATTATTTGTAGCCTATCCATCTTTATCCCTCTCCAATATTTGGAATTGTCAGTGAATGATGACTTTGATATGATAGTTTTTCGTTTCATTTTTTAGATTTCTGACAAGCTTATCATTCTCTTTTGATTGGCCAAAGAAAAAGGCCAGAGCTTTTCCGTTCTTTTGTTGGATACTCAAAAAATATCTAGCTCCATTCAATTTAACACTTGGAATAAAATGGACCTCAATCTTTTTAATATTATTCAGTGGTATAATTCGCTTTCTAAAAACATAAGCATTATGGATATAAAATCTTCCCTTAGCAATATGAAATGGGGCAAAAAAGTTTCCACCACTTTGACGCACAATGATATAACGGCGCCATAGAATCAGTAAAAGAAGGAAGGACACAAAGTAAATAGCAAAAGTCAAAACCGAGCTTTTCATCATCGATTTTATCCCAATCAAAAAATAATCTATCATAATCAAACCGCCTTTTTACCTTATTCATACCACTTTTATTGAGCAACTAGTTTTATGGACATAGTATCTCAAAACATATGCCTTTGCCTGTTCGTAAAACCCCTTCAATACGAGAATTTCTTCCATTTTCTTTATCTTCTCCCAGCAAAGAATTATTTTTCTCTATAAAATCAGATTACCACTTCATCATTTCCATGAATTTTTAAACCATTAAAAGGCCGTCTGAAAGATTTGTTTTTTCAGACGGCCTTTTTAATGACAGACGGTTTAAATCACAAAATCCGTAGATGATAATTGAATGCTTTGATCCATATCGGCAGACGGGGTTTTGGAAGAGCGGCCGACCGGTTTGGCCGGTACGCCGACGACGGTAATCGAAGACGGTACGTCGGCAACCACCACGCTGCCTGCGCCGATTTTGGCATTTTTGCCGATGCGGATGTTGCCCAAAATCGAAGCGTTCGCACCAATCATCACGCCGTCGCCGATTTTCGGATGGCGGTCGCCGCTTTCTTTGCCAGAACCGCCCAGCGTTACGCCGTGGAGGATGGAAATATTGTTGCCCAAGACGGCGGTTTCGCCGGCCACAAAACCGGTAGCATGGTCGAGCATCAGGCCGTGACCGAAACGGGCGGCCGGGTGGATATCGACACCGAAGACTTCCGACATACGGTTTTGCAGGAAATACGCCAGCGTTTTACGGCCGTTTTGATAGAGCCAGTGGTTGATACGGTGTGCTTGTACGGCGTGGAAGCCTTTGAAATACAACAGCGGCAGCGAATATTCGTCACAAGCCGGGTCGCGTTCGTAAATGGCTTTCAAGTCGGCCTCGACACATTTGCTGATGCGGGTGTCCACGCTCAAAGCCTGCTGATAGATTTCAAACAGCGCGCGCACATCCATAATCGGGCTGCCCAGTTTGCTGGAAAGATGGTAGGCAAGTACCGAATCGAGCGAATCGTGGCGCAACACGGTTTGATGCAGGAAGCTTGCCAGCATCGGTTCGGCCGCGGCAGCTGCTTCGGTTTCTTCGCGGATGGTGTGCCACAGATTAAAATCGGTTGAATTCAAATGGTCTTTTTTCATATTCGAGGCCGACTGAAGAATAAAATCAGATGGCTATCTTACCGTTTTCCAACGTCTTTTAACAAGGCATTTGATAATCGACGTTCAAATGCTTGAAGTTTTTTCAGACGGCCTTATATATAGATCATTGAATGCTAACACTCTAAAAGGATGTCAGAAATGACGGATTGTAACGAACAACACCAAAACGAAGCCGAAGAAGCGGCAGCCGTAGAAACTGCTGAAGCAGTTGAAACCGAACAAGCCGAAGTACAAGCCGAGCCGACTTACGAAGATCTGCAGGCGCGTGTCGCCGAGTTGGAAGGTCAGCTCAAAGACAGCGAGCTGCGCGGTTTGGCAAATGAACAAAACCTGCGCCGCCGCCATCAGCAAGAAATTACCGATACCCATAAGTTCGCCGGACAAAAATTTGCGGCAGAAATGCTGCCTGTCAAAGACTACCTTGAAATGGCGCTGCTCGACCAAAGCGGTAATTTCGATGCCCTGAAAATGGGTGTGCAAATGACTTTGAACGAATTGCAAAAAGCGTTTGATGCCACCCATATTAAAGAAATCAATCCTCAGGCAGGCGAGAAGCTTGACCCGCATTACCACCAAGCCATGCAGGCAGTGGTCAGCGAGCAAGAGCCGAACACCATCGTCAGCGTGATGAAAAAAGGCTACACATTATCCGACCGCGTACTGCGTCCTGCGATGGTTGTCGTGGCGAAAAAAGAAGATTGAAGGCACCGCTTGATACAGTTTATCAAGCATAAAATCTTCAGACGGCCTTATCCGGTTTCAAAACCCGATGTTCCGCTATTGGAAAATCATTCCGATAAACCGGAATCGGAAAATTAAAGCCGGCCGTCTGAAAAAGAATAAACGGCTTGTGGATAAATAAATCAAGTAATTGAATTTAATTTGAAAAAAAATTCAAATTAAGCCTTGAAAAAAAATGAAGCAACCTTATTTACAAGCCATCGGAACGAAATGTTCCACAGGATTATTAATTAAGAAAAGTTTATTAGGAGCAACATAATATGGCAAAAGTAATCGGTATTGACTTAGGTACAACTAACTCTTGTTTGGCCATTTCTGAAAACGGTCAAACCAAAGTGATCGAAAATGCAGAAGGTGCACGCACCACTCCTTCCGTTATCGCTTATCTGGACGGCGGCGAAGTCCTCGTCGGTGCGCCTGCAAAACGCCAAGCGGTAACCAACGCTAAAAACACCATCTACGCTGTAAAACGTTTGATCGGTCATAAATTTGAAGACAAAGAAGTTCAACGCGACATCGAATCCATGCCTTTCGAAATCATCAAAGCCAACAACGGCGACGCATGGGTGAAAGCGCAAGGCAAAGAGCTGTCTCCGCCGCAAGTTTCCGCAGAAGTTTTGCGTAAAATGAAAGAAGCTGCTGAAGCTTACTTGGGTGAGAAAGTCACCGAAGCCGTGATTACCGTTCCAGCCTACTTCAACGACAGCCAACGTCAAGCGACTAAAGACGCAGGCCGCATCGCAGGTTTGGAAGTAAAACGTATCATCAACGAACCTACCGCAGCCGCTTTGGCATTCGGTATGGACAAAGGAGACAACAAAGACCGCAAAGTAGCCGTATATGACTTGGGTGGCGGTACTTTCGATATCTCCATCATCGAAATCGCCAACCTCGACGGCGACAAACAATTTGAAGTATTGGCTACCAACGGCGATACTTTCTTGGGCGGTGAAGACTTCGACCAACGCTTGATCGACTACATCATTGACGAGTTCAAAAAAGAACAAGGCATTGATTTGAAACAAGACGTAATGGCTCTGCAACGTCTGAAAGAAGCTGCTGAAAAAGCCAAAATCGAGTTGTCAAGCGGTCAGCAAACTGAAATTAACCTGCCATACATCACTATGGACGCAACCGGTCCTAAACACTTGGCCATGAAAATTACCCGTGCCAAATTTGAAAGCCTGGTTGAAGATTTGATCCAACGTTCTATCGAGCCTTGTAAAGTCGCATTGAAAGATGCCGGCTTGAGCACCAGCGACATCGACGACGTGATTTTGGTCGGTGGTCAAAGCCGTATGCCGAAAGTACAAGAAGCCGTTAAAGCCTTCTTCGGTAAAGAGCCTCGTAAAGACGTGAACCCTGACGAAGCTGTTGCCGTAGGTGCAGCGATTCAAGGTGAAGTATTGAGCGGCGGCCGTAGCGACGTATTGCTGCTGGACGTAACTCCTCTGTCTTTGGGTATCGAAACCATGGGCGGCGTGATGACCAAGCTGATTCAAAAGAACACTACTATTCCGACTAAAGCGTCTCAAGTGTTCTCTACTGCCGAAGACAACCAAAGCGCAGTGACTATCCATGTACTGCAAGGCGAACGCGAACGCGCTTCTGCTAACAAATCTTTGGGTCAGTTCAATTTGACCGATATCGCACCTGCACCACGCGGTATGCCGCAAATTGAAGTTACTTTCGACATTGACGCCAATGGTATCTTGCACGTTTCTGCTAAAGACAAAGGTACAGGCAAAGCGGCCAACATCACCATCCAAGGTTCTTCAGGTTTGAGCGAAGAAGAAATCGAACGCATGGTGAAAGATGCCGAAGCCAACGCTGAAGAAGATAAAAAACTGACTGAATTGGTCGCTTCCCGCAACCAAGCTGAAGCCCTGATTCACTCTGTGAAAAAATCTCTGGCTGATTACGGCGACAAACTCGATGCTGCTGAGAAAGAAAAAATCGAAGCTGCGTTGAAAGAAGCTGAAGAAGCAGTTAAAGGCGACGACAAAGCCACTATCGATGCCAAAGCCGAAGCTTTGGGCGCAGCCAGCCAAAAATTGGGCGAAATGGTTTACGCACAAGCGCAAGCCGAAGCACAAGCAGGCGAGGGCGCACAAGCCGAGTCTTCTGCTAAGAAAGACGACGACATCGTAGATGCCGACTTTGAAGAAGTAAAAGACGACAAAAAATAATTGATGCCGTCTGAAAAAAGCGCGAATCGAAAGGTTCGCGCTTTTTGTCGTTTGGAAAATGTGTAAAGACACTTTGTCAAAATTGACGGTAAACTTTCAAAACCTTGCTACATTATCGTGTTGCCATACTTCTATTGCCGAATTTTGAACAGATTTCGCCGAATACTGACAGCAGCTGACAGTCAAAGCCATTAATATTTGTCCATCGCTTGAGTGCGAATAAATTCTTATTTTTACCTCAAATCAACCCCTTGAAAGAAGATAAATATGAAAAAACTGATTCAAATGACCTCTTTGATGGTTGCAGCTGCCGGCTTGGTATTGGCTCCGGTCGCTTCTGCACACGGCAAACACGAAATGCATCCGAAACAAGAACGTATGTACAAAAAAGCCAAACCGCAAAAAATGAAAAAACCTGCACCTAAAGCCAAACACCACGCAGCCAAGTCTAAACATCATCAAGAGCATCGCCACGAACATCATTAAGGTGAATCCTCAACAATAAATAAGGCCGTCTGAAACCCAAACATCAGGTTTCAGACGGCCTTCGGTTTATCTGTCAAATAGAGCTTTGCCGTTTTTCTTGTGCCAGACGGGTCGGCTCCAGCCAGGCAATGTTTCTTTCCGCCAGCGCATCGCGCCAATAATCCAGTTTGGTATCCAAATCTTCAGAGAAACTGTCTTGATTCAAAAGCTGAATGATAACGCCGCCGTCCGTAGCTTCGGCCAAGCGGCTGATTTGACGCAAAATGCCGCGGTCGGGAACAGTTTGCGTGCGTACGCCGATGAGAAGTTGCGCCGGAGTTTGTTTCAATTCGGCTTCCAATTGTTCCAAATCTTTTCTGCCGGCGGCCACACCTTTGTCTATCCATTCTTGCGCCAAAACGCCGGAAAACCAAAGCGGCTCAGGCCATTCCGTTTCCAGTGTAACTGCCCATTTGGGCGCATTATTCAGCGTAATTTTAGATGAAACAGGAACGATGTTTTCCTGAAAATCATCGGCATCAACAATCTTCGTTTGCCATGTGCGGAGGATGTTTTGATAGTAGGGCTGATTCAAATCCAAACGTTCGCGAAGGGTTTTTAAAGTAATTTTGCAAGCCAGCCAAGCAAGCAAGCGCGGCAGAATGCCATAGCAGATAATGCTGCCGATGAGTAAACCCGCCCAAGCGCGTGCATCTTCGATATGATTGTTCAGACGGCCTGCAATTACGGCCTGACTGTCGGGAACAGGAAAGCCCAAACGTTCCGGCAGCCATGACAAAGCCTCAACTGTTTTCACCAATGCCGTATTGCTTAAAAGCGTACTTTCCCAGTTAAACGTATATTGACGCACCAAAAGCAGCAGCAAAACAGAAACCAACATTCCCGACAGTGTGCATAGCCACAGGCCGTGTGAAGTTGCACCAATCAGCCAACGCGTTTGCGGTTTACGCCATTCGTCCACATAAAGCCGCAAAATTGCCTGGTTGACCGGATCTTTGCCTCGGAACCAAGTTGCCGGACTGCTGATAAAGTGCACATTTTTCAAACGAAGGAATAAAGTCGCCAACCACGCCAGCAGCATGACCGTATTCATGCCCAAAACCCCGGCCAATACCAGAAAAAAGTTCAGCCCCTGATTGTCCATCAGCAGATAAGTACTGGAAAAACCGACCGTAAACAATAACGTCGCCGCAACAATCCAAAGCCAAAACGAGCCTGTCTCCACCTGTTGCAACACATATTTCAAATGCTGGTCGCGGTCAATAATTTGGGCACGGCGTATCAGTTTTTCCTCGTTGCTGCCATCAATATGTCGCAACGCTTCCGTCGCCTGCACAGGATCTCCCGGAAAAATATAGGCACGTTCTTCAAGGATACGGACCAATTCGACAAGTTTTTGCGATGGATTCAACATAAATGATAGGCCGTCTGAAAGATAAAATGGAAACGTCTGTAAAAGCAGTTTCGATTTTGAATAGGGTATATAGTGGAATAGATGTAAAAAAAGCAGCCCGAAAGCTGCTCATTTTGAGTGTGGTACGGACGGAGAGACTCGAACTCTCACACCTCGCGGCGCCAGAACCTAAATCTGGTGCGTCTACCAATTTCGCCACGTCCGCACTAATTTGAACCGTGGATTATACACAATATTAATGGGGGCGCAAAGTCTTGTTTGCTTGAATTTTTCGGTTTATCCCTTATATAATGGTTTATTCCGGCCGTCTGAAAGCAGGGTTTGTTTTCAGACGGCCTCAACTTTACTATTGGTGAGGAAGGGCAGATGCCTGCTTTATTGATTAAAGATTTTTTGCAGACGCAAGGTTTGAAGTTGCCTGCGGATGAGATACATGTTGCTTATTTGACTGCCCAGGCTGTGATTAAAATGGGCAATGCTTCGGTTGAGCGTTCGATTTTGTGGCCGTCTGAAGACGGTTGGCAGTTGGCGGATTATGTTGATGCCGAACATGAATTGTTGCTGAAACAGATTTTTATGGCTTTGGATTCGGTTGCCGAGCGCACTGAGCATTTGAAAAGCGCAGCGGTTTATACAGCATTTCCGAAAGATGGCGCGTTGTCGCTGGTTCGACTGAGCCGTTGGGGCGTGCCGTTGGAAAATGTGATTCCAATCGACGAGCAGACCGGACAGGCTTTTTTGGCTGTGCGTACGGCGCAAAGCGGTTGGATGAATGTTTGTCAGAATGTGGCGTATTGGCAGGAAATTGGTGAATTGTCGGCCGAACGCAATCATCCCGGTTTGAGTCAGATTTCTGTTCCTGTCTGTATGCCCAGCGGTGCGGTTTTGGGTGTGGTGCATGCCGAGTTTGATATCAAAGACGGCGCGCCTGACGAAGTATTGGTGGCTTGGATTGCCCTTGCCTTGGCCCTGTCGGATTCTTTGAAAAATCTGTTGGGCGTGGCTGAAAACGAGGAAGCGGAAAATGAGTAAGGCCTTGAAGTTTGTCGCGTCATGCCGTTTGCCTACGGAATGGGGCGAGTTTACCATGCACGGCTTTGAAGAAGAGGGTGGTCAGGAACATGTCGCATTGACGATGGGCGATGTTTCAGATGGCCTGCCTGTGTTGTCGCGTATCCATTCAGAGTGTTTGACCGGCGATGCTTTATTTTCGGTGAAATGTGATTGCGGCCCTCAGTTGCAAGCGGCGATGCAGGCCGTTCAGAAAGAAGGACGTGGCGTTATCGTATATTTGCGCCAAGAAGGCAGGGGCATTGGTTTGATAAACAAAATCCGTGCTTATCGTCTGCAAGATCAGGGCTTGGATACGGTTGAGGCCAATGTAGCGCTCGGCCTTCCTGTTGATGCGCGCGACTTCACTTTGGCCAAGCAGATTTATGATTATCTGCATATTCGTGAAGTCAGATTGTTGACCAATAATCCTGAAAAAATCCAAACGTTGAAAGATTCCGGCATTAATGTGGTCGAACGGATTGCATTACATGTCGGCGAAAATGTGGAAAATGAACGTTATCTGCATACTAAAGCGGATAAATTGGGACATTTGATTTTCGATTGATAGATAGGCATAACGGTAATTTTTGCGTTTAAATAAAATATTCTATATTCTTTCAATGGGATATATTTTTATTTAAATAAAAACCTTGCGTGTAGCCTGATTTTTTGATTTAATGTCGGCTTATCGGGTGATTAGCTCAGTTGGTAGAGCGTCTGCCTTACAAGCAGAATGTCGGCGGTTCGACTCCGTCATCACCCACCAAGTTTCCTTTCATTGTCTTTGACAGTGGATGCGCGGTGGTAGCTCAGTTGGTTAGAGTACCGGCCTGTCACGCCGGGGGTCGCGGGTTCGAGCCCCGTCCGCCGCGCCATTATTTAAAAAGCACTGATAATATCAGTGCTTTTTTATTTGTCTTAACAACTCAATTAAGCTGCAAAAATAGAAACAGGTAAGTAACGGGGTATTGAAATACTGTTTAACCTTAATTTCTGATGATTTTAAAAAAAGGCCGTCTGAAACTTTTAAAGTTTCAGACGGCCTTTAGTCTATTGAAACAATAGATTAAATATCCAATTCTGCCGTATCACCTTCTTTTTCCATCCATGCGCGGCGGGCGGCGGCTTCGCCTTTGCCCATCAGTTTGACGAAGATGTCGCGTGTTTCGTCATCCGCACCTTCGGGGATTTGTACCTGCAACAGGCGGCGGGTGTCGGGGTGCATGGTGGTGTCTTTGAGCTGGTCGGGGTTCATCTCGCCCAAGCCTTTGAAACGGCTGATGGAATAAGCAGTTTCTTTAACGCCTTCTTTTTGCAGTCGCTCCAAAATGCTGTCGAGTTCGTTTTGGTCGAGGGCGTAGAATTTGCGGGCGGGTTTGCTCTTACCTTGTGCGTTGACATCGACGCGGAATAGAGGAGGCTGAGCGACATAGATGTGTCCGTCGGCAACCAGTTTTGGGAAGTGGCGGTAGAACAGGGTCAACAGCAAAACCTGAATATGCGAGCCGTCCACGTCGGCATCGGACAGGATGGCGATTTTGCCATAGCGCAGGCCGCTTAAATCGGGATTATCGTTGATGCCGTGCGGATCGACGCCGATGGCGACGGAAATATCATGGATTTCGGCATTGCCGAAGAGTTGGTCGGGGTGGACTTCAAAGCTGTTAAGTACTTTACCGCGCAGGGGTAGGATGGCTTGTGTGGCTTTGTCGCGGGCAAGTTTGGCTGAGCCGCCGGCGGAATCGCCTTCGACGAGGAAGAGTTCGTTTTCGCGGATGTCTTCGCTTTCGCAGTCGGTCAGTTTGCCGGGTAGGACGGCGACGCCGCTGCCTTTTTTCTTTTCGATTTTTTTAACCGAACGCATCCGCGCTTGTGCCTGACGGATGGCGAGTTCGGCGATTTTTTTGCCGTAGTCCACGTTTTGGTTCAGCCACAATTCCAAAGGGTCGCCCGATACGGTGGCAACGAGTTTCAGTGCATCGCGGTTGGTCAGCTTGTCTTTGGTTTGACCTTGGAACTGAGGGTCGAGGACGCGGGCAGAGAGGACGAAGGCAGTTTTGCTGAACATGTCGTCGCTTTGCACTTTCACGCCGCGCGGCAAGAGGTTGTGCAGATTGATGAAGTTGTTGACGGCGTTGAACACGGCTTGTTTCAAGCCTGCTTCGTGCGTGCCGCCCAATGGTGTGGGAATCAGGTTGACATAGCTTTCGTTGGCGCACGAGCCTTCTTCCAGCCAAGTCAGGGCAAATGCTGCGCCTTCTCCAATGCTGAAATCGCCGTTGTGGCCGTCTGAAATGTAGTTTTCGCAGGAGAAGATAGGCACGGCTTCTTGCGCGTCAGCAATCAGGTCGGTCAGATAGCTTTTCAGTCCGTCTGGATAGTGCCAGGTTTGTGTGTGTGCTTCGTCCTCGCCTTTGACCGGACGGGTCAGGGAAACGCGTACGCCAGGCAGCAGCACGGCTTTGGCGCGCAGCAGGCGTTCGAGTTCGGGAATGCTGTAATTCGGGCTTTCAAAATATTTGCCGTCCGGCCACACACGCACTTCAGTACCACTGTCTTTGACCGCGCATTTGCCCACTTCAGTCAATGGCTCGATGACGTCGCCACCGGAAAAGACGATGCGGTGGATTTCGCCTTCGCGTTTGACCGTTACTTCAAGGCGGGTGGAAAGGGCGTTGGTAACAGATACGCCAACGCCGTGCAGGCCGCCTGAAAAGGCATAGGCACTGCCGCCGTCTTTTTTGTTGAACTTGCCGCCTGCGTGCAGACGGGTAAACACGAGTTCGACTACGGGTACGCCTTCTTCAGGGTGCAGGCCGACGGGAATGCCGCGGCCGTTATCACGTACGGAAAGCGAACCGTCTTCATGAATTTGCACGTCGATTGCAGTCGCGAAACCACCCAACGCCTCGTCTGCTGCGTTATCAATCACTTCCTGACAGATATGGGTCGGGCTGTCGGTACGGGTGTACATGCCGGGACGTTCTTTGACCGGCTCCAAGCCTTTGAGGACGGTAATGCTGGATTCGCTGTATTGATTGTTTTTAGCCATAGGAATAATGTAAAGGCCGTCTGAAAGGATGAAAAACAACGCTTTCAGACGGCCTGAAAGCGTTTGGGTTATAGGTTTTCTATTGGATTGCGACGGATAAAGTCTTCATAGCTTTCTATGCCGCGCAGGAAACGGGAGAGTTCGGTCAATGCGTCTAAATACACGCCGCGCTTGAAGTCGATGACTTCGTCAACCGGCGCCCAGTATTGGTGCCAGCGCCAGCCGTCGAATTCAGGATGATGGCAGGCGCGGAGGTTGACGTCGCTGTCGCGACCGACCAAGCGCAAAAGATACCAAATCTGTTTTTGTCCGCGATACGAACCGCGCCATTCTCGGCGCACCCAATGACTGGGAACGTCATAACGCAACCAGTCGCGCGTACGGCCAACGATTTTGATGTGTTGCGGCAACAGGCCGACTTCTTCGTACAATTCGCGGTACATGGCAGTCTCAGGACTTTCGCCCGGCTTGATGCCGCCTTGCGGAAACTGCCATGAATGTTCGCGTACGCGTTTGCCCCAAAAGACTTCGTTACGTTCGTTAATCAGGATAATACCGACATTGGGGCGATAGCCTTCTCTGTCTAACACGGTGTCGCCCTTCATTAAATTCAATCGTGCAATTTTCCCACAAATTGGGCGGTTTTGACAAATCTTGAGGCCGTCTGAATAAGCCCACAGTTTTTTTCAGACGGCATGAAACCGTTTCCGAAAAAATGTTGTTTATGAATAAAACCATAGCTTCAGGCCGTCTGAAAAATGAAATTTTTTTCTGCTTTAAGGTATTGCATTCAAAAGCTTTTTGCCGTTTAATGCAAACCTTGCTGAATCAAGGGCAAAGGACACATGCCGGCCGCCCCCACAGTTTCCCTTTTGTAAGTGGCATCTGCCACCGCTGCAATATTTTTACCCCCCGAACAAAAGGTCTGAAACCATGAAAAAATCTTTGATGGCGGCGGCAATCTTGAGCCTCGTCTTGACTGCGTGTAGCGGTGGAAAAGAAACCGCCGCAGAATCTTCCGCATCTCAAACTCAAACTTCTTCCTCTCAAACGGATAAACTCAATATCTACAACTGGTCGGATTATGTCGATCCTGCCACGCTGTCTGCGTTTGAAAACAAAACGCATATCAACGTCCGCTACGATTACTACGACAGCAACGAAGCGCTGGAAGCCAAGCTGCTGACCGGCAAGTCGGGTTATGACCTGGTTGCGCCGTCTATTGCCAATGTCGGCCGCCAGATTAAAGCCGGCGCGTATCAAAAAATCGACAAATCGCAAATTCCCGATTACGCCAATATCGATCCCGATTTGTTGAAAATGATGGAAACCGTCGATCCGGGCAACGAATATGCCGTCCCTTATTTCTGGGGTATCAATACGCTGGCGATTAACAAACAGCAGGTTCAAAAGGCTTTAGGTACGGATAAGCTGCCTGAAAACGAATGGGATTTGGTGTTTAACCCTGAATACACCCAAAAACTGAAATCCTGCGGCATCAGCTATTTCGACAGCGCCATCGAGCAGATTCCTTTGGCTTTACATTATTTGGGCAAAGATCCGAACAGCGAAAACCCTGACGATATCAAAGCCGCCGTCGATATGATGAAAAAAGTGCGTCCTGACATCAAACGCTTTACCTCATCCGGCTATATCGACGATATGGCTGCCGGTAATCTTTGCGTATCGGTAGGCTACGGCGGCGACCTCAATATTGCCAAAACCCGTGCCAAAGAAGCCGGAAATGGCGTCGAAGTCGAAGTATTGGCGCCGAAAAGCGGCGTCGGTATTTGGGTGGATTCGCTGATGATTCCGCGTGATGCGCAAAATGTGGCCAATGCACACAAATACATTAATCACACGCTCAATCCGGAAACAGCGGCCAAAAACGGCAACTATGTGACTTATGCTCCGGCCAGCCGTCCGGCGCGTGATTTGATGGATGAAAAGTACACATCCGATGAATCGATTTTCCCAAGTAAAGAATTGATGGAAAAAAGTTTCATCGTTTCGCCTAAGTCAACCGATGCGAGCAAACTCAGCGTTCGCTTGTGGCAGGCTTTGAAAGCAGGGCGATAATTAAAATTGAAATTTGAATACTCAGGCCGTCTGAAACAGTTTTTCAGACGGCCTGAGTGTTATAATTGTCAACACTTTTCAAATATCCTATAAGGAGAAACAGCGTTATGAACAATTCAGTCATCACCGTCATCGGCAAAGACCGTGTGGGCATTGTGTACGACGTTTCCAAAATTTTAGCGGAAAACCAAATCAATATTCTCAACATCAGCCAACAGTTGATGGACGATTTTTTTACCATGATTATTTTGGTGGACACTTCAAAATGCGCTAAATCGCGTCAAGAAGTTTTGGATTTGTTTGCGGAAGAGAGCAAAAAACTCGCGCTTGACATTCGTATGCAAAACGAAGAAATCTTCCAAGCCATGCACCGTATTTAAGTCGGAGGGAGAGCCATGAGTATTCAATCCGGCGAGATTTTAGAAACCGTCAAAATGGTGGCCGACCAGAATTTTGACGTGCGCACCATTACCATCGGCATTGATTTGCACGATTGCATCAGCACCGATATCGATGTATTGAACCAAAACATTTACAACAAAATCACCACAGTCGGCAAAGACTTGGTGGCGACGGCAAAACATCTGTCTGCCAAATACGGCGTACCGATTGTGAATCAGCGCATTTCCGTTACGCCGATTGCTCAAATTGCGGCGGCAACTAAAGCCGATTCTTATGTCAGCGTGGCGCAAACTTTGGACAAGGCAGCCAAAGCCATCGGCGTGTCTTTTATCGGCGGCTTTTCCGCGCTGGTGCAAAAAGGCATGTCGCCTTCGGACGAAGTGCTGATCCGTTCCATTCCCGAAGCGATGAAGACCACTGACATTGTGTGCAGCTCCATCAATATCGGCAGCACGCGCGCCGGTATCAATATGGATGCGGTCAAGCTGGCAGGCGAGACCATCAAACGCACGGCTGAAATCACGCCCGAAGGTTTCGGCTGCGCCAAAATCGTCGTGTTCTGCAATGCAGTGGAAGACAATCCGTTTATGGCGGGCGCGTTTCACGGTTCGGGCGAAGCGGATGCCGTTATCAATGTCGGCGTATCCGGCCCGGGTGTTGTAAAAGCCGCGTTGGAAAATTCAGATGCAACGACATTGACCGAAGTTGCGGAAGTCGTGAAGAAAACTGCTTTCAAAATTACCCGCGTGGGCGAACTCATCGGCCGTGAAGCCTCAAAAATGCTCAATATCCCATTCGGTATTCTTGATTTGTCGTTGGCACCAACCCCTGCCGTCGGCGACTCGGTGGCGCGCATTCTTGAAGGGATGGGTTTGAGCGTCTGCGGTACGCACGGCACGACGGCGGCTTTGGCATTGCTGAATGATGCCGTGAAAAAAGGCGGCATGATGGCTTCCAGCGCAGTCGGCGGTTTGAGCGGCGCATTTATCCCTGTTTCAGAAGACGAGGGCATGATTGCCGCTGCTGAAGCCGGTGTGCTGACACTGGACAAACTCGAAGCCATGACCGCCGTCTGCTCTGTTGGTTTGGACATGATTGCCGTCCCTGGCGACACGCCTGCTCATACCATTTCCGGCATCATCGCCGACGAAGCCGCCATCGGCATGATCAACAGCAAAACCACCGCCGTGCGCATCATTCCGGTAACGGGCAAAACCGTCGGCGACAGCGTTGAGTTTGGCGGCCTGTTGGGCCACGCGCCTGTAATGCCGGTCAAAGAAGGCTCATGCGAAGTGTTCGTCAACCGAGGCGGTAGAATCCCGGCTCCGGTTCAATCGATGAAAAACTGATTGGATTGATAAATAAAAGGCCGTCTGAAATTGATTTTCAGACGGCCTTTTACCGAATCGTTTTGCTGTAAATATATTGCAGCCCCTTTGTGCCCATAAAGGTTCGCCCCGTATCGGCAAATCCGCAGCTTTGGTACAGGCCGATGGCGGCGCGGTTGGCGTGGTGTACGCCGAACACGATTTCGTCGCAGTCGGGCAATATGCTGCGGATGAGCGGCGCCAATTTATCGTCAGCCAGCGCCGCGCGGGCGCAGCCTTGACCCTGATATGCGGGGTTGACCGACATCGAGCGCAGCAATACGGCGCGGGGGTTGGCGCTGTAAGTAAGGCGGTCGCTGCCTTTATCAAGGATGAAAAATCCGATGGGGCGGTTTTGGCACAAAATGGTTACGGCCAAACAGTCGGGCGCGGCGAACCGGCCGTTTTGCAGCCGCTCTTGGGGCGAAACCGAGTATTGTGCTTGCTCTCCGTGCAGACGGTAGTCCAAATCGGCGGCGTGTGCGGGGTCGTACAGCACAAGGGTAACGGTTTGGGGCATGGCGTGTTTTCCTGTTTGGCGGGCACTTGGCTTGTTTTCAGGCTGCTTTGAGGCCGTCTGAAAGCAAGGTGTCGGATACAAGTATCCGACTTGCGGCTATTGCAATAAAGGCAGTATGTTTGCAGGCTGATTATTTGAACATATTTTTAATAATGCCCATTACGCTGCGTGAAATGGCGTTGGTTACTTGGCGGTTGATTTGGCTGCCGATGGCGTCGGCAACGTTGTAGCCCAAACCTTGGCCGGATTTTTTACGTCCGCCGCTCAAACCGCCGATCAGTCCGCCGAGGATGCCGGGATCGGCATTGGCAGCTTCTTTTTCTGCAGCTTTTTGCGCTTTTTCCTGCTCTTTGGCGGCATTTGCGGCTTCTTTTTCAGCGGCTGCTTGGCTGTCTGCTTCGGCCAGTGCTTCAAAAGCGGAGTAGTTGTCCACCATATCTTTATAGGTTGGATACAAATCGTCGTTTTGGAACAAACGATTGCGCTCTTCTGTGGCAAGCGGGGTCAGGGCGGATTGCGGCGGCAGGATGAGGGCGCGTTCTACCGGCTCGGGCATACCTTTTTCATCAAGGAAGGAAACGAGGGCTTCGCCGACGCCGAGTTCGGCAATCGCTTCGGCAACTTTGATATTTGGGTTGCTGCGGAAGGTTTCGGCAGCAGCTTTAACTGCTTTTTGGTCGCGCGGTGTGAAGGCGCGCAGGGCATGTTGTACTCGGTTACCCAGTTGGCCGAGAATGGTATCGGGCAAGTCAAGCGGGTTTTGGGTGACGAAATATACGCCCACGCCTTTGGAACGGATCAGGCGCACGACTTGTTCGATTTGTTCGACCAGTGCATTGGCGGCATTGTCGAACATCAAATGCGCTTCGTCGAAGAACATCACGAATTTTGGTTTGTCCAAATCGCCGACTTCGGGCAGGGTTTCAAACAATTCTGCCAGCATCCACAGCAAAAACGCGCTGTACATACGCGGCGAGCGCATCAGTTTTTCGGAGTTAAGGATGTTGATGATGCCTTTGCCGTTGTCGGTTTGCATCCAGTCTTGCAGGTTGAGGGAAGGTTCGCCAAAGAATTTTTCTGCGCCTTCGTTTTCCAAAGTCAGCAGTTGGCGTTGAATCGCGCCGATACTGGCGGCAGAAACGTTGCCGTATTGCGTGCGGTATTCCGAAGCGTGGTCGGAAACGTGTTTCAACATGCTGCGCAGGTCTTTTAAGTCCAGAATGTGCCAGCCTCTGTCGTCGGCAACTTTAAACACGAGGTTGAGCAGGCCTTCCTGCGTGTCGTTCAGATTCATCAGGCGGGCCAAAAGCATAGGGCCCATTTCTGAAACGGTGACGCGTACGGGAATACCGGTTTCGCCGTAAACATCCCAAAAGCGCACGGGGAAACTTTGCAGCCATTGCTCGCCCAAATCAAACTCGGCGATGCGTTCGCCCACTTTGCCGCTGTTGGCACCGGCTTGCGCGATGCCCGACAAATCGCCTTTGACATCGACTAAGAATACAGGGACGCCTTCGCTGCTGAAGGCTTCCGCCATGCGGCGCAGGGTAACGGTTTTACCCGTACCGGTCGCACCGGCGATCAAGCCGTGGCGGTTGGCCATTTTGCCTTGGATTTCGAGCGTTTTCCCGTCGGCGCGCGCAATTTGAAATGTAGTCATGATTATTCCTTAGAATCCGTGATGTGAAACAATTTGTTGTCTTAAGAAACAAGCATTTTAACGTTTGAAGCAAGGGGATTCAACCAAGCAAAGTTTCAGACGGCCTTAAGTTTTGCAAAGGTTTTTTTGCAGTGATTGGACAAGGTTGAAATCTGCTATAATTTCATCCAATCCGCAACCGTCTGACAAGGCGGTTGTTTTCTTTGTTTTTTGAATATTTTTTACGAAAGCGAAAGTCGGAATGACTGCACAACAAGCCCCTTTGGGCGAAAAAACCATGGCTGTGCTGATGGCGATGTTGGTCGCGCTGATGCCGTTTTCTGTTGATGCTTATCTGCCTGCGATTCCCGAAATGGCAAAGTCGCTAGGTTCGGACATCCACCGCATTGAGCAAAGCCTGAGCTTTTTTATGTTTGGCGTGGCGTTTGGTCAGGTGGTTGGCGGTTCGATTTCGGATATTAAAGGCCGCAAACCTGTCGCCTTGGTGGGCTTGAGCATTTACTTTGCCGCCGTTGTCGGTTTGACGATGGTGAATAATGTCGAGCAGCTGTTGAACTTGCGTGCTTTGCAGGCGTTTGGTGCGGGGATGACCGTGGTGATTTCCGGCGCGATGGTGCGCGATTATTATTCCGGACGCAAAGCCGCGCAGATGTTTGCCTTAATTGGCATCATTCTGATGATTGTGCCATTGATGGCGCCGATGATTGGTGCAGGCTTGCAGAATTTGGGCGGCTGGCGCATGATTTTCGGCTTTCTGGCCTGTTATTCGCTGCTGCTTTGGGGTTTGATGTGGTATTTCCTGCCTAAGCCGCACCAAAAAGGCAAAATCAGCATGGACGTGTTTGGCGTGGTGGCCGGTAGGTTTAAACGCGTTTTGAGAACGCGCGCCGCAATGGGCTATCTGTTTTTCCAAGCTTTCAGTTTTGGTTCGATGTTCGCCTTTTTGACCGAATCGTCGTTCGTGTACCAACACCTGTATCATGTTTCACCAAACCAATATGCTTGGATATTTGCGCTCAATATCATTACCATGATGTCGTTTAACCGCGTTACCGCATGGCGTTTGAAAACCGGTACGCATCCGCAAAACATCCTCAAATGGGGCATTATTGTCCAATTTGCCGCTAATCTGCTGATGACGGTTTTGGTATTGTCGCTGTCTTTGCCGCCTTTGTGGGCTTTGGTGCCATGCGTGATGTTTTCAGTCGGTACGCAAGGCTTGGTCGGTGCGAACACTCAGGCCTGCTTTATGAGCTATTTCAGCGCAGAGGGTGGCAGCGCAAATGCGGTTTTAGGCGTGTTCCAATCCCTTATCGGTGCATCGGTCGGCATGGCAACGACTTGGCTGCATAATGGTTCCGCCTTGGTGATGGCCGGTATGATGTTGAGCTCGACCGTGTGCGGTATCGTGCTGTTGTGGATTTGCTCGCATCAGGCTTGGATGGAAAACGATAAAAAAGAATATGTTTAACCTTCAGGCCGTCTGAAAAACGGTTTCAGACGGCCTCAACTTTATATTGAAGAAATTAACCATGAGTACCAGCAAACAACGCCCCATCGGCGTATTCGATTCCGGCGTCGGCGGCTTGACCAACGTCCGCGCCCTGATGGAACGCCTGCCGATGGAAAACATCATCTATTTCGGCGATACCGCACGCGTTCCCTACGGCACCAAATCCCGCGCCACCATCGAAACCTTCGCCATGCAGATTGTCGATTTCCTGCTGGAAAACGATGTCAAAGCACTCGTCATCGCGTGCAACACCATCGCCGCCGTTGCCGGACAAAAAATCCGCCAAAAAGCAGGCAATATGCCCGTATTGGATGTGATCTCCGCCGGTGCGGAAGCCGCTTTGCAAACCACCAAAAACAACCGAATCGGCATTATCGCGACCAATACCACCGTCAACAGTAATGCCTACGCGCGCGCCATCCATTCAAAAAACAACGACACGCTGGTGCGCACACAAGCCGCGCCTTTGCTTGTGCCATTGGTGGAAGAGGGCTGGCTCGATCACGAAGTCACCCGCCTGACCGTACGCGAGTACCTGAAGCCACTCTTGGCCGACGACATCGACACGCTGGTGTTGGGTTGTACCCACTTCCCACTGCTCAAACCGCTTATCGGCCGCGAAGCGCAAAACGTCACCTTGGTCGATTCCGCCATCACCACCGCCGAAGCCACCGCCAAAGCCTTGGCGCAAGCAGGTTTGCTGAATACAGAAAACGACAACCCGGATTACCGCTTCTACGTTAGCGACATCCCACTGCGTTTCCGCACCATCGGCGAACGCTTCTTAGGCAGAAGTATGGAACAGATTGAGATGGTAACGTTGGGTTGATTGGAAATATTAAAGGCCGTCTGAAAACCTGATTCAGGTTTTCAGACGGCCTTTTTACTTCCTTAGTATTTTACCTGCCCGACTGTTCCCACACGTTGTCTGTCCACACACTCGGCGGGAACGGTGCAAAGCTGAGTTTGCCGCCCCAAGTTTTCATTTGGGCGAAACCTTGGACGATGGCGAGCCACGAGCCGGTCATAGAAGTTAAGCCACGGTATTGTAGGCATTTTCGTGAAAGTTAGATTTTTAACTTCACGGATTCAGGTCATATTCAACGATTAAATTTATTTTCCATAGAATTGGCAAACCTTACCAAGGCCAACATAACAGGAACCTCAACCAGAACACCTACTACAGTTGTTAACGTAGCTCCTGATAATAGCCCAAATAGAGATATAGAAACTGCAACGGACAGCTCAAAAAAGTTAGATGCACCAATCATGCCACATGGAGCTGCAATTGAATATGGTAGCTTTGCTAAATATGCTATGAAAAATGTTATTGCAAATATAAACAGAGTTTGAATTATCAAAGGAATTGCAATAAGGATAATATTTAGTGGCTGATCCAATATCTTCTGTCCTTGAAATGAAAATATTATAATCAACGTCAACAATAATCCCATCATAGTGTATTTATCAAATGCAGGGATAAAAGTTTTATTTAGGTAGTCCTCCCCTTTGTTTTTAATGATTATACTCCTAGTTGCCATGCTTAAAATAAGAGGAACAACAATAAATAATACAATGGATAATAAAAGTGTTCCCCATGGAATATTTATATTTCCAATCTTTAATAAGAAGCTCACAATTGGTATATATGCAATCAAAATAATTAAGTCGTTACTAGCTACCTGTACTAAGGTATAAGCACTATCACCTCTTGTTAACTTGCTCCATACAAATACCATTGCGGTACATGGTGCAGCTCCGAGTAAAACCGCCCCAGCTAAATATTCTGATGCCAATTCCTTATTAATAAATCCTTTATAAATAACAAAGAAAAATAAGGATGCAATTAAATACATGGTGAGTGGCTTAATGATCCAATTTACAAACCATGTAATAAATAGACCTTTAGGGTTTTTTCCTATGTCTTTTATACTCTTAAAATCAATTTTCAACATCATTGGATAAATCATTATCCAAAGTAAAATTGTTGTTGGTATAGACACGTTGTAGAACTCAAATTTTCCTAACCTATCTGGAATAGAAGGAAAATATTTCCCAATAAATATGCCTATTGCCATACAAATTAATACCCAAAAAGTCAGGTTTTTCTCAAAAAAACCAATTCCATTTATTTTCTTCATTTCTAAATCCACTTAAATTCTTCATTTGCTTTAGCAGATAACATCTTGATTACTAGGATTTGCTTTATACAAGGATGAATTAACAATCCACCAATTTGTATGAATTGATGCCCTTGTTAGATCTTCTTCTAATCGATATGCTTCATAAAATGGGGTAGCCTCCTCCAAGCTAACGATTAATACTTCTGTTTCCTCTTCCTTTAATCTAAGTAACAAGTTTTTACAGATTCAGGTATCTGTCCTTGTATTCTTTGAACTTCTTGATGATAACTTAAAGTTGAGTCTAACAACAAGGTATGACTCGTAGAAGCAGTATCAATCACCACTATTTCATCGTCTGCTTTTTCACGAGCAATGTGCAGACCGTCTTCGGTACTGATGGCAGTGGTCTTTCTGGACGAACGCCCCAGCACGCAGGAATGGATAGGACTGGGGCTGGTTACGGTGGGCGTATTGACGCTGGCTTTGAAACGCTAGAAATATTTTTCCAATGAAAAGGTCGTCTGAAAACCAAAATTCTAGTTTTCAGACGACCTTTTTACTTCCTTAACAATTTACCTGACGCGCTTTACCTGCCCGACTGTTCCCACACGCTTTGCAGGTAGGCGTAGGTCAGCTCGGCGGTGCCGGAGACCAGCGCGATGTCGCTGCCCAAGTCTTCGGCTTTGCCCACGCCGATGGGCAAGGCGCCGGCGGCTTTGATGGCGGCGACGCCGGCGGCGGCGTCTTCAATGCCGATGCATTGGCGGATGTCCGCGCCCACGCCCTCGGCTGCTGCGAGGAAGATGTCGGGGGCGGGTTTGGAATGTGCGACGGCGGCAGGGTCGGCAATAGCGTCGAAGAAGTGGGTCAGCCCCATGCGTTCGAGCAGGAACGGGCCGTTTTTACTGGCGGACGCGAGGGCAATTTTTTTGCCGTTTGCTTTTAATGCTTCCAGCAGCAGCAAAATGCCGGGGTACACGTCTTCGGGTTTGACTGCCTGAATCATCTCGACGTAGTTGTCGTTTTTGCGGCGGGTCAGTTCGGCGAACTCGGCTTCGCTGACGGTTTTGCCGCCGTGCTCGAGGATGCGTTTGAGCGAATCGTCGCGCGACACGCCTTTGAGCTGCTCGTTAAACTTGCGGTCGATGCTGATACCCAGTTCTTCGGCGAGCTTTTTCCATGCGCGGTAGTGGTATTCGGCGGTATCGGTGATGACGCCGTCGAGGTCAAAAAGCACTGCGGTGAAAGTCATTTCGCATACCTCCTTATTTGTTTAACGCAACGGTGTGGCTGCCGTCGAGCGTGATGTCTTTGCCGTACACCTGCAAATCGAGCGGCTCGCCTTTGAGCAGGGTGAAGACGACGTTTTCTTTGCCGACGGCGATTTTAATCAGACGGCCGCGGTAGTTGATGTGGAAGGCATAGCCTGTCCACGCACTCGGCAGGAACGGGGCGAAGCTGAGTTTGCCGCCCCAGGTTTTCATTTGGGCGAAACCTTGGACGATGGCGAGCCACGAGCCGGTCATGGAGGTGATGTGCAGGCCGTCTTCGGTGTCGTTGTTGTAGTTATCCAAGTCCAGTCGGGCGGTGCGCTGGTACATTTCCACGGCTTTTTCTTCTTTGCCCAGTTCGGCGGCGAGGATGGCGTGGATACAAGGCGACAACGAGCTTTCATGCACGGTCATCGGTTCGTAGAAGTCGAAGTTGCGGCGTTTTTCGTCGATATTGAAACGGTCGCCGAAGAAGTAGATGCCTTGCAATACGTCTGCCTGTTTGATGAAAGGCGAACGCAGGATTTTGTCCCACGACCATTTTTGGTTGAGTGGCAAATCGTCGGGCGAAAGCGCGGACACGGGGCGGATGTCTTTGTCGAGGAAGCCGTCGTGCTGCACGAATACGCCGAGTTCTTCGTCATACGGACGGTACATATTGGCGCTGATGTCCGCCCATTTTTCCAACTCGGCGGCACTCACGTTCAAATCCGGACGCGGGTATTTCGCCAAGGCTTCTCTGGTGTAATCCAATACCCATGCGGCAAGGGTGTTGGTGTACCAGTTGTTGTTGATGTTGTTTTCGTATTCGTTCGGGCCGGTTACGCCGTGAATCATGTATTTGCCGTTGCGTTTGGAGAAGTGGACACGGTCTGCCCAGAAGCGGGACACTTCGACCAAGACTTCCAAGCCTTCTTTGGCAAGATAGCTTTCGTCTCCGGTGTAGTTGGTGTAGTTGTAGATGGCGTAAGGAATCGCGCCGTTGCGGTGGATTTCCTCGAAGGTGATTTCCCATTCATTGTGGCACTCGATGCCCGTAAACGTTACCATCGGATAGAGTGCGCCCGCCAAGCCCTGTTCGCGCGCGTTGTGCTGCGCCTGCGGCAGTTGGTTGCGGCGGTATTGCAGCAGGTTGCGGGTAACTTCAGGTTCCGCCAGTGCGAGGTAGAGCGGCACGGCGTAGGCTTCGGTGTCCCAATAGGTCGCGCCGCCGTATTTTTCGCCGGTAAAGCCTTTGGGGCCGATGTTCAGGCGCGCGTCTTCGCCGTAGTAGGTGGAGAACAGTTGGAACAGGTTGAAGCGGATGCCTTGTTGCGCTTCGTCGCTGCCTTCGATGACCACGTCGGCGATTTCCCAGCGGTGCAGCCAGCCTGCTTTGTGTGCGTCCAGCAAGGTTTCAAACGCAACGCCTGCGATTTTTTCCGACAAGGCGCGACCTGCGTCTTTCACCGCTTCCAAGCCTTGATAATCGCGGCTGGTGGTAACAATAACCCGTTTTTCAAAGGTTTCGGGCGTACCGCCGACTTCGGCTTCGAAAGAATTGGAGACCTGCCAGTCGGTTTGGCTGCCGCCGAGGGCTTTGAAGCTGCCGGCGAAGGTTTGCTCGGCGTTGACGATGAATTGTTCCACGCCGAAGGGATTGGCGACGGTTTGGGTGGCAATGTAGGAGCGGTCGTCTGAAACGCCTTTGTCTAATACCTGCCAGAATTTTTCTTCGTAGTTGGAGTCTTCGTTTTTCACGTCGGCGTCGATGATGGAATCGATGCGGACTTGGTGGGTTTTGCCGTCAACGGATACGGCTTCCCAGCGGATGACCGCCAGCTCTTTTTGTGCGACGGACAGGAATTTGCACACATCGAAACGCACACCGAATACGGTGAACGAGCGGCGCAACACGCCGTGCTGCATATCGAGTTCGACGGAGAAGCCGGCAACGTCGTTTTTCGCCAAATCCACTTCCTGCCCGTCGACAAAGATTCTGACTTTGCTGAAATTAAGCGCGTTGATGGCTTTGCCGAAATATTTGGGGTAGCCGTTTTTCCACCAGCCGACGCGGGTTTTGTCGGGGAACCACACGCCGGCGATGTAGGTGCCCAAGTGGCTGTCGGCAGAGTAGGTTTCTTCAAAGTTGCCGCGCATGCCCATATAGCCGTTGCCCAAACTGGTCAGGCTCTCTTGCAGCCGTTTGTGTTCTTTTTCCAGTTTTGCCGAACGCAATGTCCAAGGGCTGATTTCCATGATTCTTGTATACATTTATGAAGCTCCTGTTATTAAAATCGTAAGTTCGGCAAAGGTTTCAGACGGCCTTTGCCGATGGTATTAATGGATTATTCGCCGTGGGTCTCTTTAATCAGACATACTGAGAAGGCTCCCAGCAGCAAGACTGCGCCTGCAACCAAGAACATGGTTGCCTGATGGCTGCCCAGCATAGGGAATAGGATAAAGCTCAGCAGGGAGGCGACGATTTGAGGCATACAGATAGAGCCGTTAAACAGACCCAAATAAGTACCCATGTGTTTGCCGGAGAGGGCATTGGTTACAATCGTCAAAGGATAGGTAATAATACCTGCCCACGCAATACCGATTAAGGTATAAGACAGGATTAATGCGTATTGATTGTGGATGAAGAAAATAGAGAAGAAACCGAGCGCGCCTAAAGCCAAGCAACCGAAATAACCGACTTTATGGTATTGATTCGGTACTTTTGCCAGAATAAACGAGCAGATAACGGCAGCAATGGATTGTACCGCCGCCAAAACGCCGTACCAGTTGCCCGCTTCCTGATAGCCTACGGAAGAGGCATCGGTTGTCTGCCAAACGTTTTCTGCAATCGCGCCTGCCGAGTAAGTCCACATATATTGGAAGGCGAACCAGCAGAAGAATTGCACCAAAGTAACCGTCCAAAATGCTTTAGGTGCGGTTTTTAAGAGTTCGAACCAGTTGGCTTTTTCCTGATTTGCAGCCACGTCGATACCGTGGTAGCGGGCGTAGGTTTCCGGATCATATTCTTTGACTTTGAAGATGGTGAACGCACTGGTAATAATCAGTAAGGCTGCGCCCACATAGAATGCTACGACCACGGTTTGCGGCACGACGCCTTTTTCTGCCGTGTTTTCTAAGCCGATATAGGCAAAGACGAATGGCAAGATGGCGGCAACGACTGCGCCTGTATTGGCTAAGAAACTTTGAATGCCGTAGGCGTAGCCTTTTTGCTCCTCGTTGACCATGTCGCCGACCATCATCTTAAACGGCTGCATTGCCATATTGGAGGACACGTCCAACAGCGCAATCATCAACGCGCCAAACGACAAAGCCGCCAAAGAAGCGTAGCCAAAACCGAAGCTGCCCGAGTTCGGCATCAGAATCATGACGATAACCGCAATCAGCGTACCGTAAAGCAGATAGGGCAGACGGCGGCCACCCAAGCGCGGCATCCAAGTGCGGTCTGAGTAGTAGCCCACAATCGGCTGAACCAACATACCGGCCAGCGGCGGCAGAATGAAAAACCAGCCCAAATTGTGCGGGTCAGCGCCTAAAGTTTGAAAAATTCGGCTCATTTGTGAGCTTTGCAGGGTAAAGGCCGTCTGAACGCCGAGATAGCCGAAGCTCAGCATCCAAATCGTACTTTTCGCCAGTGACGGCAAACCTTGTTTTGCTGTTTTTTGCGTATGTTCCGACATGAGGTAAATCCTTTTTTTGAAAAGTATTTTTATTGAGAAATCTGAAATGTTCCTTGGTGTGGTGTTCTCTGTCGTTATTGTTTGTGTGCGTATTTTCAAGGATATGGGTGCATTTTATGAAGTGCGCCGGATATTGGCAATGCCAGTTCAAGGATAAACTGGCTTAAATCAAATTTTCTGCGGTTTTGCATTGATACCGTCGGGCAATGAGGGTATCGGTTCGGCTCGGTGTATATGTTGATGCTTATTTCTATTTTCAGACGGCATTTGAACAAGCAAGTATTGGGGCAATAGGTTAAAATGGGCAGTCTGAAATTTGTTTGACGGAAACGAGAAAACTATGTCCCAACAATACGTCTATTCTATGCTGCGCGTGAGCAAGGTTGTGCCGCCGCAAAAAACCATTATTAAAGACATTTCCCTTTCATTTTTTCCCGGTGCAAAAATCGGTTTGCTCGGTTTGAACGGTGCGGGTAAATCTACTGTACTGCGGATTATGGCGGGCGTGGATAAAGAATTTGAGGGCGAAGCCGTACCAATGGGCGGCATCAAAATCGGCTACCTGCCGCAAGAGCCTGAGCTTGATCCTGAAAAAACCGTGCGCGAGGAAGTGGAAAGCGGTTTGGGCGAAGTGGCGGCTGCGCAGAAACGCTTGGAAGAAGTGTATGCCGAGTATGCCAATCCTGATGCGGATTTTGACGCGTTGGCGGAAGAACAAGGCCGTCTGGAAGCGATTATTGCGGCGGGTTCGTCCACGGGCGGCGGTGCGGAACACGAATTGGAAATCGCCGCCGATGCGCTGCGCCTGCCTGATTGGGATGCCAAAATCGGCAATTTGTCCGGCGGTGAAAAACGCCGCGTCGCTTTGTGCAAACTCTTGTTGAGCAAACCCGATATGCTGCTGCTGGACGAGCCGACCAACCACTTGGACGCGGAATCTGTCGAATGGCTGGAGCAATTCTTGGTACGCTTCCCTGGTACAGTCGTTGCGGTAACGCACGACCGCTACTTCTTGGATAATGCCGCCGAATGGATTTTGGAACTCGACCGCGGACACGGTATTCCGTGGAAAGGCAATTATTCGTCTTGGCTGGAGCAGAAAGAAAAACGCTTGGAAAACGAGGCAAAATCCGAAGCCGCGCGCGTGAAGGCGATGAAGCAGGAATTGGAATGGGTGCGCCAGAATGCCAAAGGCCGCCAAGCCAAGTCTAAAGCGCGTTTGGCTCGTTTTGAAGAAATGAGCAACTATGAATACCAAAAACGCAATGAAACGCAGGAAATCTTCATTCCTGTCGCCGAGCGTTTGGGTAACGAAGTAATTGAATTTGTGAATGTTTCCAAGTCGTTTGGCGATAAAGTGCTGATTGATGATTTGAGCTTCAAAGTGCCTGCTGGCGCGATTGTCGGCATCATCGGCCCGAACGGCGCGGGTAAATCGACGCTGTTCAAAATGATTTCGGGCAAAGAGCAGCCTGATTCCGGCGAAGTGAAAATCGGGCAAACCGTGAAAATGAGCCTGATTGACCAAAGCCGCGAAGGTTTGCAAAATGATAAAACCGTGTTCGACAACATTGCCGAAGGCCGTGACATTTTGCAGGTTGGTCAGTTTGAAATCCCCGCACGCCAATATTTGGGACGCTTCAACTTCAAAGGCAGTGACCAAAGCAAAATCGCAGGTCAATTGTCGGGCGGCGAACGTGGCCGTTTGCACTTGGCAAAAACTTTGTTGAGTGGCGGCAATGTCTTGCTGCTGGACGAGCCGTCCAACGACCTCGACGTGGAAACCTTGCGCGCGTTGGAAGACGCATTGCTGGAATTTGCCGGCAGCGTGATGGTGATTTCGCATGACCGTTGGTTCCTCGACCGTATCGCTACGCATATTTTGGCTTGTGAAGGCGACTCTAAATGGGTGTTCTTCGACGGCAACTATCAGGAATACGAAGCCGACAAGAAACGCCGTTTGGGCGAAGAGGGCGCGAAACCGAAACGTATCCGTTACAAACCGGTAACACGTTAATTAGGTTTAAACCAAAAGGCCGTCTGAAACTTTTAATGTTTCAGACGGCCTTTTATTTTTGATGTTTATGATTGTTTTCTTAATTGCGGATGGTTTTCCAATGTATCAATGATGATTTCAATCATGCGGGGGGCGGTTTGCGCCAAATCGAAGCCTTGACCTGAAGAAAGCCAGCACCAAATCAAGCCGTCTAATGAAGACTTGATGAAGATGACTGCCATATCGGTATCCAAATTATCCGCCAACGCTTTTTGTTGTACTGCATCAGTCAGGACGGCAATGATTTTTTCACGCCATAATGATTGGTGTTTTTTAGCGATGGCAATGACCGCCTCGTTTTGCTCGGTGTGTTCGCATTTTAAAAACAAAATGCTGTGAAATTTATAGTGAAGCTCGTTGTGTTGCAGGCGTTCGAAGAAACGGGTCAGGGTCAGGCGGAAGCTTGGCCAAGCCTGTTCGTTATTGTTGTTCGAGTCCTCTTTCATGCAGCTTTCGATGTCGTCGCAAATCCGTTGGAACAAGGCATCAAACAAATCTTCTTTGTTTTTGAAATGCCAATACAGCGCGCCGCGCGTTACGCCTGCGGCTTGGGCGATTTCGTTGAGCGAAGTGCGGGCAATGCCTTTCTTATAAAACGTATCTAATGCGGCAAGCATGAGATATTCTTTGGTTTTTAAAGCTTCGGTTTTGGTTCTTCTCATGGTTTTTTTGTAGGAAATGTAAATTTATGGTTCGGATTATAAAAAATTACTTCTGGACATGCAAGAATGTATGTATAATTCAATTTAGTACTTGATAGTGTTTTCTCAACACTATATAATCGGCCTGTTTTTTATAAAAACAGGCAATTTCTGTTTGTGAAATATGAGATTAAAGTAATCAATTTTTAATTAGTCAAACCCTTATTTATCATAGAGATAGGAAAATTATGGCTCTTTATGCTTCTAAAATGATGCGTGTCGCAGCAATCGCAGCAGCTACTGCGTTGGCACTTTCCGCTTGCGGCAAAGGCGATGAAAAAGCAGCCAGCCAACAGGCACAAGGCAGTCAGCAACAGCAAAAACAACCTGCGCCTGAAGTGCGCGTGGTCACTGTACATCCGGAAACCGTTGCATTGACAACCGAGTTGCCGGGCCGTCTGGAATCATTGCGTACTGCCGAAGTTCGCGCCCAAGTCGGCGGTATTCTGCAAAAACGCCTGTTCCAAGAGGGCAGCTATGTGCAAGCCGGTCAGCCTTTGTACCAAATCGACAGCTCATCTTATGAAGCAAACTTAGAAAGCGCACGCGCCCAGTTGGCGAGTGCGCAAGCTACTTTGGCCAAAGCGAATGCCGACTTAGCCCGCTATAAACCGCTGGTTGCCGCCGATGCCATCAGCCAACAAGAATATGATGCGGCCGTAACAGCCAAGCGTTCGGCAGAGGCAGGCGTCAAATCCGCTCAAGCAGCCATCAAATCTGCCGGTATCAGCCTGAGCCGATCCCGCATTACTGCGCCGATTTCCGGCTTTATCGGTCAATCTAAAGTTTCTGAAGGTACATTGCTGAATTCCGGCGATACCACTGTTTTAGCCACCATTCAACAAACCAATCCAATGTATGTCAACGTTACCCAGTCTGCGAGTGAGGTCATGAAACTGCGTCAACAGGTTGCCGAAGGCAAATTGTTGGCGGCAAACGGCGCGATTGCAGTGGACATCAAATTTGACGACGGTACGGTTTACCCTGAAAAAGGCCGTCTGCTGTTTGCAGATCCGACTGTCAACGAAACGACCGGTCAAATTACCTTGCGCGCCGCCATTCCTAACGACAGAAATATCTTGATGCCGGGCTTGTATGTACGCGTGTTGATGGAACAAGTGGCAGTGGATAATGCATTTGTAGTGCCGCAGCAAGCAGTTACCCGCGGTTCGCAAGATACTGTGATGGTGGTGAATGACAAGAGCGAAATGGAAGCGCGTGTCGTGACCGTAGCCCAACAGCAAGGTACTAATTGGGTGATTACAGACGGCCTGAAAGACGGCGACAAAGTGGTTGTCGAAGGTACCAGCATTGCCGCTATGTCAGGTGCTAAAAAGGTAACGCCGAAAGAATGGACGCCGCCTGCAAACGCCGCAGCGGCAACCCCGGCAGTTTCAGACGGCCAGGCTGCATCCGAGGCCAAGCCTGAAGCTAAAGCTGCATCTGAAGCCAAATAAGGAACGCGTGAATGTCTAAGTTTTTTATTGACCGCCCCATCTTTGCATGGGTTATTGCGATTTTTATCATCGCAGCGGGTATTTTCGGCATTCAAAAACTGCCAATTTCCCAATATCCGTCCGTTGCAGCACCGACCATTACTTTGCGCGCTACTTATCCGGGCGCTTCTGCTCAGGTAATGGAAGACAGTGTACTGGCCGTTATCGAACGTAATATGTACGGTGTGGAAGGTTTGGACTATATGACGACTTCTGCCAATTCCAGCGGCAGCGGCAGCGTCAGTCTGACGTTTACACCGGAAACCAATGAAGATTTGGCGCAGGTGGACGTGCAGAACAAATTGTCGGAAGTGTTGTCCACATTGCCGTCTACCGTACAGCAATATGGTGTAACCGTATCTAAAGCGCGTTCCAACTTCTTGCAAGTGGTCATGCTTTCTTCTGAAAAGCAATCCATTGAGGAAATGAACGATTACGCCCAGCGCAATATCATTCCTGAACTGCAGCGTATCGACGGGGTAGGGCAGGTACAATTGTTTGGTGCGCAACGCGCCATGCGTATTTGGGTTGACCCGAAAAAACTGCAAAACTACAACCTGTCTTTTGCAACGGTAACCAACGCACTGGCTACTCAAAATATCCAAATTTCTGCAGGCTCTATCGGTTCTTTGCCGGCGGCTGCAGGTCAGACCATTTCGGCGACCGTTACTGCGGAAGGGCAATTAAGAACGGCTGAAGAGTTTGGCAACATCATTTTGGTATCCAATACCGATGGTTCTAATGTCTATCTGAAAGACGTTGCCAAAGTCAGCTTGGGTATGCAGGACTATTCTACTTCCACACGTTTGAACGGCGTGAATACCACCGGTATGGCAGTGATGCTGTCCAACAGCGGTAACGCTTTGGCAACGGCGACTGCCGTGAAAGAAAAAATGGCAGTTTTGCAGAAGTATTTTCCAGACGGCATGAGCTGGAAAGTTCCTTACGATACTTCCAAATTTGTGGAAATTTCGATTGAGAAAGTGATCCATACGCTTTTGGAAGCCATCGTATTGGTATTCTTGGTGATGTATCTCTTCCTGCAAAATATCCGCTATACGCTGATTCCGACTATTATCGTGCCGATTTCCCTGTTGGGCGGTTTTGCCTTTATCTCATATATGGGTATGTCGATTAACGTATTGACCATGTTTGCGATGGTATTGGTAATTGGTATTGTGGTCGATGATGCGATTGTGGTCGTTGAAAACGTTGAGCGTATTATGGCGAGCGAAGGTCTGCCGCCTAAGGCTGCAACCAAAAAAGCGATGAGTCAGATTTCCGGCGCGGTGATCGGTATTACTGCCGTGTTGATGTCCGTATTTGTGCCGCTGGCAATGTTTAGCGGTGCAACCGGTAACATTTACAAACAGTTTGCCCTGACCATGGTGGCATCGATCGGCTTCTCCGCATTCCTTGCTTTGACGCTGACTCCGGCATTGTGTGCCACCATGCTCAAGCCGATTCAGAATGGTCATCACGAAGAGAAAAAAGGTTTCTTCGGTTGGTTTAACAAGAAATTCGACAACTGGACACACGGCTACGAAGGCTGGGTAGCCAAAGTCTTGCGCAAGACTTTGCGCATGATGGTTGTCTATATCGGTTTGACTGTTGTGGGCGTATTCCTGTTTATGCGTCTGCCGACTTCCTTCTTGCCGACTGAAGACCAAGGTAACTTGATGTTGAGCGTACAGCTGCCTGCCGGCGCGACCAAAGAGCGTACCGATGCAACTTTGGCTCAAATCACTCAACTGGCGAAATCTGTACCTGAGATCGAGAACATTGTTACCGTTTCCGGCTTTAGTTTTAGCGGTTCCGGCCAAAACATGGCTTTGGGCTTTGTCATTCTGAAAGACTGGAGCGAACGTACTGCTCCGGGCAGCGATGCGACTTCTATTTCCGGTAAGTTGACCGGCATGATGATGGCTACGCTGAAAGACGGTTTCGGTTTGGCGATTGTGCCTCCTGCCATCATGGAATTGGGTACAGGCTCCGGCTTGACGATTTACCTGCAAGACCGTAACAACAGCGGCCATGCCGCATTATTGGCCAAGCGCAATGAGTTGATTGACAAAATGCGCAAAAGCGGTTTGTTTAACCCAAGTACCGTTCGTGCGAGCGGTTTGGAAGATGCGCCGCAGTTGAAAATCGACATCAACCGTGCCGCAGCAGCCGCACAAGGTATTTCGTTCTCTGACATCCGTACTGCTTTGGCTTCTTCTTTGGGTTCGTCTTATGTAAACGACTTCCCGAATCAAGGCCGTCTGCAACGCGTGATGGTACAAGCTGATGCGAGTGCCCGTATGCAGCCTGCCGATATTCTGAACCTGACTGTACCGAACAAATCCGGCGTTGCCGTACCGCTTTCTACCATTGCTACTGTTTCTTGGGAAAACGGTATGGAACAAAGCGTCCGCTTCAATGGTTATCCGGCAATGGAGCTTTCCGGCTCTCCTGTTAATGGCGTATCTTCCGGTCAAGCCATGGCTGCGGTGCAGCAAATGGTTGATGAAATGGGCGGCGGTTACAGTCTGGAATGGGGCGGTCAGTCTCGTGAAGAGGCTAAAGGCAGCTCACAAACTGTCGTGTTGTACGCATTGGCCGCTGCCGCTGTATTCTTGGTATTGGCTGCTTTGTACGAAAGCTGGTCTATCCCGTTGGCGGTTATCCTTGTGATTCCGTTGGGCTTGATTGGCGCGGCATTGGGTGTGACTGGCCGTAACATGTTTGAAGCATTACTGGGCAGTATTCCGGCATACGCCAACGATATCTACTTCCAAGTCGGTTTCGTTACGGTGATGGGTTTGAGTGCGAAAAACGCGATTTTGATTATCGAGTTTGCCAAAGACCTGCAAGCGCAAGGCAAGAGCGCGCTTGAAGCTGCGCTTGCCGCCGCACACTTGCGTTTCCGTCCGATTATCATGACTTCGTTTGCCTTCATCTTGGGCGTGGTACCGCTTTATGTTGCCAGCGGTGCCAGCTCCGCCAGCCAACGTGCGATTGGTACGACCGTGGTCTGGGGTATGTTGATCGGTACGATTCTGTCTGTGTTCCTTGTGCCTTTGTTCTATGTGGTTGTGCGCAAATTCTTTAAAGAAACCGCACACGAGCATGAGATGGCCGCCAAACACGCCGCTGAAGCCGGCATGATTGAAGACGGTAAACAAGATTCAGACAAGCACTAAAGCAAAGGCCGTCTGAAAAATTTTCAGACGGCCTCAAAATGCTAAAGGATTCTAAAATGAAGAAGATTACATTCAAACCTGTACTGACCGCCGTTGCCGCCGCCGTGGCTTTGTCGGCCTGTACCATGATGCCGAAATATGAGCAGCCTCAAGTTGCCGTGGCCGATACGTTTAAATACGACACTGTTGACGACGGTATCCGTGCAGCCGAATTGGGTTGGCAAGATTACTTTGCCGATCCTCGCCTTCACCGCCTGATCGACATCGCATTGGAACGCAATACCGATTTGCGTACAGCCGCGCTGAATGCGGAAATCTACCGCAAGCAATACATGATTGCGCGTAATAATTTGTTGCCAACCGTCAATGCCAGCGGTACAGGTTCGCGTCAAGGCAGTTTGAGTGGCGGCAGCGTTAGCAGCCAATACAGCGTGGGTTTGGGCGCAGCCTCTTATGAGCTTGACCTCTTCGGCCGTGTCCGCAGCACCAGCGAAGCCGCGTTGCAAGGTTATTTTAATGTGGCCGCAAACCGCGATGCCGCCCATCTGACCCTGATTTCTACCGTTGCCAAAGCCTACTTTAACGAACGCTACGCGGAAGAAACCATGGCATTGGCACAACGCGTATTACAAACCCGTGAAGCGACTTACAAGCTCTCGCAATTACGCCATAAGGCCGGCGTGATTTCCGCCGTTGATTTGCACCAACAGGAAGCGCTGATTGAATCGGCCAAAGCAGATTACGCATCCGCAGTGAAAAACCGCGAGCAAGCGCGAAATTCCTTGGCTATGTTGATTAATCAACCTTTGCCTGAAGACTTGCCTGCCGGTTTGCCTTTGAACAAACAGTTCAAAATGACCAAACTGCCTGCCGGTTTGAGTTCGGACCTGTTGCTCAACCGTCCGGATATCCGTGCGGCCGAACACGCGCTCAAACAAGCCAATGCCAATATCGGTGCGGCACGTGCGGCGTTTTTCCCGCGCATCAGCCTGACCGGTTCTGTCGGTACCGCTTCCGGCGAGTTGAGCGGCCTGTTTAAGAGTGGCACAGGTATTTGGGCTTTTGCACCGTCCATCACCCTGCCTATCTTTGATTGGGGCACAAACAAAGCCAATCTTGACGTAGCCAAGCTGCGCCAACAGGCACAAATCGTTGCTTATGAAGCCGCTGTTCAATCTGCATTCAAAGACGTTTCCAATGCGTTGGTTGCACGCGAACAGCTGGATAAAAGCTATGACGCTTTGAGCAAACAAAGCCGCGCCTACAACGACAGCCTGCGCCTCATCAGCCTGCGCTACAAACATGGCGTATCCAGTGCATTGGATTTGCTGGATGCTGAGCGCAGCAATTACAGCGCAGAAACTGCTCTTTTGGCCAATCAGCTGACCCGTTTGGAAAATCTTGCCGATTTGTATAAAGCACTTGGCGGCGGTTTGAAACGCGAAACCAAAGCTGCTGAATAAGTATTTGCCTGCTAAGATTAAAAGGCCGTCTGAAACATTTGGATTTCAGACGGCCTTTTTGTTATGAGGCAATTCTAAGCTTTTAATTTCTCGCTTAAAGTGGCGACATAGGCTGCGCGTTCGTTACGGCTGGCTTCGGGCTGGTGTGTGTTGAGCGAAGACCATTTGCGGTTGCTGCGCGCTTTGTTGAGTTCGCTTGGCAATTTGGCCGCATTCCATGGCGCTTTGCGTTCTTTTAGCTCGATATGCGATTGAGCCGCATGACCGCGCGTTTGCAAAACGTGCAACAAATCCAGAGCGCGTGCGGCGAGTAGGGTAAGGGTTTCCGGATCGATATGCAGGGTTTGTCGGCCGTTGATTTTGTCGGTGATGTCTTGGGCATTGGGTAAAATACCGCCCAATAGTCCGCCGATGGCGGTACCCAAACCAAGCGAGCCGCCAAGCGTGGCAATATCCAAGCCTAAACCGATGAGTGCGCCTGCGGTTGCGCCGGTACCGGTACGGATGCCGTAATGTTTGAGCAATTCGCTGTCAAACGGATCTTGTTTGAAGGCTTTGGGCATCCATGTGCTGTCGCTGCCGACTTCGTCGTGATAGAAGCGGTAAAGTGTGAACAGGCGTTGTTGCATTTGCCGTTCAAGTTGGCGGATTTCCGATTGCATGACTTCCAAAGTCGGGGCAGGGTCGTCGTTTTCGGCAATTTCTTGGGTAAATGCGGCGGCATCCAGTAGAAAATCGGCAATTTCACGGCGCGCTTCCGTATCCAGCCGTTGCCACTCGCGCCGGCGCATATTGATGAGGCGGTCGAGGATGTCGCGCTTAGGTAACATGGTGGCAAGGTTGTCCCATAATCGGATTTCGCCTTCAAAGTCGAAGGCAACGGTATCGAAACCAGCGTAAACATGCAGGTTTCTGCGGGCGAGCATATTGGTCCAAGCGGTCAGGTCTTGATTTTGGGTGAAGTTGAACACGGGCATGATGGGCTTGGCGCACCAAGACAAAATGGTCAGCTCGTCTTTGTATTTGTTAAGGACGGGTTCCCGCGCGTCGATGACGTACATGGCCATATCGCTTTGCATGACTTGGCGCAGCACTTTGGCCTCTTGGTTGAACTCGTGATGCGCTTCATGATTGTTGAGGAATTGCTGGATGCGTTCGATGCCGTCATCGCGTGCAGATGTGTGGGTTTCCAGCCAGTCCAACACGCCGCCGGCATCTTCTAGGCCGGGGGTGTCGTAGAGGTAAACCAAGCTGTCGTCACCGTCGTTGATGAGGGCTTCTTCGACATGGCGTGTGGTTGAGGGCGCATTTTTTACTTCGCCGAAGGTGCTGTCGCGCAAAAGCGTGCGTAAGAGTGAGGTTTTGCCTGTGTTGGTATGGCCGACGACGGCAAGGGAAAGTGGGGTGGTCATGGTTGTGGGTTGGGACGGATATGGGCTATGAATGTGTGAGTATGGGGCTGTTTGCCTGCAGTGGCAATATGTGTTTCAGACGGCCCTAAATTTCCTTTATATATGGGCGAAAATAGCCAGAAAAAGAGGGGAATAGCGGATTTGTTGTTTTTTGGCAAAATGCTTGAAAATAGGCAGGAAAACAGTTGACAGTCGGGTAGAAGGCTAGGATAATTCGCGCCGTTGAGTTGCTTGATGCAGCTTGATTTTTCTCCTCTATTTCTCCTTTGTAGACTTGGCGCATATCGAAACGGTATGCGCATTTTTTTATCTGCATTGAAACATGATTACATTTAAGTTCTGTAAATTGGATAATTAAGAAACTTTACAAGAAAAATACTTGCATGGTTGAATCTCTTGTTGCATAATTCGTTTCGTTAGCTGGTTCGAGTAGTCAGTTAATAGTTTCTCCTCTATTTCTCCTTTGTAGACTTGGCACACATTCTATCGGATGTGTGCATTTTTTTTTTTGCCTGTTTAAAACAAAGGCCGTCTGAATGTTGTAATCTTTCAGAGGGCCTTTGTTGGTTAAATGGAATTAGATGTCTAATACTACTTCTTCTTTGACTTCTTCCATGACAACATAGCTGCGGCTTTCGGCTGCAGCCGGCAGTTGCAGCAGGATATTGCCGAGCATATCGCGATAGGCGGACATATTGGGCAGGCGGACTTTGATGAGGTAGTCGTATTCGCCGGAGACCAAGTGGCATTCCAAAATTTGCGGAATCTTCAGCACTTCGCGTTTGAAGTCTTCAAAAATATTGCCGGATTTTGAACGCAGTTTCAGTTCGACAAAGACCAAGAGGCTTTGACCTAAGGCATGTGGATTCAGATGGGCGTGATAGCCGGTGATGAGGTTGTCGCGTTCCAAGCGTCGGACACGTTCGGTTACCGGCGTAGTGGAGAGGCCGACTTTTTCAGCCAATTCGGTCATGGGGATGCGTGCGTTTTGTTGCAGGAGCTTGAGAATTTTTAAGTCGGTTTTGTCGAGTTCTTTCATGGCTTTGATGCTTGTCGTTTTCAATTTGGATGACATCATAACCTTAAAACAGGCTCAGAAGAAGCATAAATCCTTAAAGGTAAGGCGGAAGGAAGATATTAATCTTGTGTATTTCATGGAATCCTGTATGGTTTTTGACCTATAATATTCGCTTCAAAGTAATAGGGCAGGCCGTCTGAAACGGATGCCGATAAGAGGAATACATTATGCGTCCGCTCAATGCGCAAATCCGTTTGGATAATTTACGTCAAAATTATCGTTTTCTCAAAGAGTTGCACGGCAATAAATTGTTGGCTGTGATTAAGGCCGATGCTTACGGGCATGGTGCGGTCAGATGTGCACACGCGTTGGCGGATATTGCCGACGGCTTTGCGGTGGCAACGGTAGATGAAGGCGTGGAATTGCGTCAAAACGGCATTAAAAATCCGATTGTTTTATTGGAAGGTGTATTTGAGGCTGAGGAATATGCGGATGTTGACCGTTATGATTTGTGGCCGGCAATCGGCAGCCAATGGCAGTTGGAGGCGTTTGTGCATCATGAGTGGCAACGTCCGACAACCGTATGGCTGAAAATGGACTCGGGTATGCACCGTGCCGGTTTCTTTCCGCATAACTATGCTGCGGCCTATACTGCATTGAAACAATCCGAATCGGTTGAAAACATTGTGAAATTCAGCCATTTTGCCTGTGCGGACGAGCCGGAAAACGGTATGACCGAAATGCAGCTTGAAGCGTTTGATTTGGCGTGTGAAGGTTTGGAAGGCGAAGAGAGCTTAGCCAATTCCGCCGCGATTTTGAACGTGCCTGAAGCACGCCGCGATTGGGGCCGTGCCGGTCTGGCCTTATATGGTATTTCGCCTTTCGGCGGCGTGGATGAGCGTTTAAAACCGGTTATGCGCCTGACTTCCCGCGTTTTCGGCGAGCGTGTGTTGCAGCCGCATTCTCCGATTGGCTACGGCGCAACGTTCTACACCAGCAAATCTACCCGTGTCGGTTTGATTGCCTGCGGCTATGCCGACGGTTATCCGCGTCGTGCTTCCACTAATTCCCCTGTGGCGGTGGATGGCAAACGCAGCCGCATTATCGGCAGGGTATCTATGGACATGATTACGGTTGAGCTGGAAGCCTCGAAAGAGGGATTGGGCGCGGAAGTCGAGCTTTGGGGTGATGTGATTAATATTAATGAAGTTTCCGAAGTTGCCGGTATGATTCCGTACGAAATCCTCTGTAATATTAAACGTGCGAAGTTTACTTATATCGAGTAAGCAGTAAAAGATCAGGCCGTCTGAAATGTGTTTTCAGACGGCCTGAGACCTTTGCAAAAATAGTCTATTAACGAAATTTGACGCATAAAAATGCGCCAAAAAATTTTCAATTGACTAAAACCCTCCTAATATTGAGCAAAAAGTAGGAAAAATCAGAAAGGTTTTGCATTTTGAAAATGAGATTGAGCATAAAATTTTAGTAACCTATGTTATTGCAAAGGTCTCGGCCTTTTTTTATCTGCAATTAAAACGATTCGTCAGCGCGTAAATAACGCCATTTGCCCGGCGGCAGTCGGCCGAGTTTAACCTTGCCCATACGGATGCGTTTCAAACCGACGACGCGCAGGCCGACCAGTTCGCACATGCGGCGGATTTGGCGTTTTTTGCCTTGTCGCAAAATAAAGCGCAACTGGTCTTCGTTTTGCCATTCGACTTTGGCGGGGCGCAACTTTTCTCCGTCCAAACTCAAGCCGTGGTTGAGCAGGGCGAGGCCTTTGTCGTCCAGTTTGCCGCGGACGCGGACGAGGTATTCTTTTTCGCTGCTGCTGTTTTCGCCAATCAGTTGTTTGGCAATGCGGCCGTCTTGAGTGAGTACCAACAATCCGACGGAGTCGATATCCAGGCGGCCGGCAGGGGCCAAGCCGAATTTGTGTTTTTCACTGAAAGGGATACGGCTATCGTCGCCTTCCCAATGGTTTTCGGCGGTAATGAGTTCGGCGGCGGACTTATAGCCTTTTTCTGCTTGCGCGCTGACGTAGCCGACGGGTTTGTTCAGCAGGATGGTTACGCGCGCTGCTTGTTTTTCATGGGCTTGTTTGTTGAGGTCGATGCGGTCGCGCTCGGTGACTTTTTGACCGAGTACGGCGGTTTGGCCGTTGACTTTGACCCAGCCTTGCTCAATGTAGCTGTCTGCCTCGCGGCGCGAGCATAAGCCCAATTGTGCCATGCGTTTGGAGAGGCGCATGGTTTCGGAATCGTTGTTTTGCATGGTATGGCAATATAGAGAAATGGGAATGTCGGATTATAGCATTGACCGTTTGTTAGGCCGTCTGAAAACTGAAGATTTGGGTTTTCAGACGGCCTTTCATTTGCGATATGCTAAGAAATTTTTAGTTTTAAAGTAAAAACTAAAGGGTGTATTGTCTGTTTGTGTTAACCTTACGGACGAACTAATCATTTTGTTTTCAGTCGAATTTGAGTTGAAATGACATTTCACTCATTAAATCATGAAGACTATAATGACTGGTCTTTCTGAAGCGCATTAAGGCAGTTTGTCGCTAAAGCAAGCCTTTGTGCATCACGTTTTAAGGATAAATTAATGAAATCGCTCAAATCATTTTTGATCTGGGGCATCGTGGTTTTGGTAGGCTTGGCCTCCTTTACTACTTTAGCTCTCAGCCGTGGCGAGCAAGTCAGTGCGATTTGGATGGTTACGGCCGCCATTTCGGTATACTGCATTGCCTACCGTTTTTACAGTCTTTACATTGCCAACCGTGTGATGCAGCTTGATCCTAACCGTCTGACTCCGGCAGAACGCCACAATGACGGCTTGGACTATGTGCCGACACATAAAGGCGTACTGTTCGGCCACCACTTTGCCGCTATTGCCGGCGCAGGCCCTTTGGTTGGTCCGGTATTGGCAGCGCAAATGGGTTATTTGCCCGGTACTTTGTGGATTATCTTCGGCGTGGTGTTTGCCGGTGCCGTACAGGACATGATGGTACTGTTTGTTTCTATGCGCCGTGACGGTAAGTCTTTGGGCGATATCGTGAAACAAGAACTCGGTACCTTCCCAGGCGTGATTGCATCCATCGGTATTTTGATGATTATGGTCATCATCATGGCGGTGTTGGCGCTGATTGTTGTGAAAGCATTGGTTCACAGCCCTTGGGGTACGTTCACCATCGCAGCAACCATGCCGATTGCCCTGTTTATGGGTATCTACACCCGTTATATCCGTCCGGGCAAAATTGGTGAGATTTCCATCGTCGGTTTTATTTTGCTGATGTTGGCTGTGATTTATGGTGAAGATGTTGCCAATAGCTCCTTTGGTCACTGGTTTGACCTTGACGGCATTCAGCTGACTTGGGCGATTATGATTTACGGTTTCGTGGCTTCCGTATTGCCGGTTTGGCTCTTGCTGACTCCGCGCGACTATCTGTCTACCTTCCTGAAAATTGGTACGATTGCAGCTTTGGCTTTGGGTATCGTTATTGTTAACCCGACTCTGCAAATGCCTGCAGTTACCCACTTTATTGATGGTTCAGGCCCGGTATTCTCCGGTGCATTGTTCCCATTCTTGTTCATTACCATTGCTTGTGGTGCAGTTTCAGGCTTCCATGCGCTGATTTCTTCAGGTACCACACCAAAAATGCTGGAAAACGAAACCCACGTCCGCATGATCGGTTACGGTGGCATGATTATGGAAAGCTTTGTGGCCATTATGGCTCTGGCTGCCGCCGCTTCGCTTGAACCAGGCGTGTACTTCGCGATGAACAGCCCGGCCGCGCTGATTGGTACGGATGCCAATACTGCTGCCGAAGTCATCACCACTAAACTGAATTTCCCTGTTGATGCCGCAACCCTGTTGCACACTGCTAAAGAAGTGGGCGAAAACACCATTCTGTCTCGTGCAGGCGGTGCGCCAACCCTCGCAGTCGGTATGGCACACATCATGAGCCGTCTGATTCCGGGCGAAGCCATGATGGCGTTCTGGTATCACTTTGCCTTACTGTTTGAAGCCTTGTTCATCTTGACCGCGGTTGACGCCGGTACACGCGTTGCCCGTTTCATGATTCAAGACTTGGGCAGTATCTTCTACAAACCATTCGGTAACACCGATTCTATCCCTGCCAACTTGGTTGCGACCTTCTTCGCTGTGGCATTGTGGGGTTACTTCCTCTATACCGGCGTAACCGACCCTCTGGGTGGTATCAACTCGCTCTGGCCGTTGTTCGGTATCGCCAACCAAATGCTTGCAGGCGTAGCGTTGATTATGTGTACCGTTGTATTGGTGAAAATGAAACGCGATCGCTATGTTTGGGTAACCTTGGTTCCTGCTTTCGGCGTATTGTTTGTCACTTGCTACGCCGGTTTGCAAAAACTGTTCCACAGCGACCCACGCGTCAGCTTCTTGGCTCACGCAGGCAAATACCGCGATGCCTTGGCTTCAGGCGAAGTCCTTGCCCCAGCTAAAGATATTGGCGAAATGTCACAAATCATCTTCAACGACCAAATCAATGCCGGTCTGACCGCTTTGTTCTTGTCTGTTGTGGTGATTGTCGCCGTGTACGGTTTCCGTACCGCCATGAAAGCCCGTAAAGTCGGCTGGCCAACTGCTAAAGAAATTCCGGCAGTGTACCGCGACGGTAAACAGCCGGAGGCTCAGAATGAAGCATAAGCTCGCATCTTGGTGGAAAACCATCAAGTTAACAGCAAACTTGATGGCCGGTGTCCCAGATTATGAAAACTACGTTGCCCGTCAACGCAGACATAATCCCGACGCGCCGGTCATGACTAAGCTGCAATTCCAAGACTACTGCCGCAAACGCCGTTGTGGCGGCAACGGCGGACGTTGTTGTTAATTAAGGCATAAAAAGGCCGTCTGAAAATATTTTCAGACGGCCTTTCATTATAGAATATCAATAAACATCAAAAACTTTGTCTTGTCATCAATATTTAATCGAACAACTTGTCGATATTTACTCTTCTTCGAGTAGTACCAGCGGACGCTGTATTTTTCTGAGTTCTTCCACCTCGTCTAACAACCGCATAATCAGCCCCAATGCGGGAATGCCGGCCTCAAAATCACGGCTTAAGCGTTGTGCGCGACGGATGCGGGCAAGATGAAAACCACTGAAGGTGCTTTTTTCAGGTGCACCATCGATGCTGATGATGTCTTCTGCTATAAGTTCCAACAGCCAATCGCGACGGCAGCGGCTGGCGGCAACGATTTCTTCAAAAGTAAGGGTAATATCGGAGGACTGAATCATAATTTATCCTTTCTCTTATGCTTGTTTTGCGGCAAAGTGTTCGGCCAATTTTTCCCATGCGGCACGGTCGGCTTCGCTCTCTACTGGCGGAACATTAATGCGGATATTAAGATAAAGGTCTCCGGCTTCTTTTGCAGGAATACCTTTGCCTTTAAGGCGGATGCTTTTACCGCTTTGGCTGTTGGCAGGCAGATTGACCTGTAAGCGGCCTGAAGCGGTAGGGACGATGATTTTGCCGCCCAATACGGCTTCCCAAGGTTTGACATCTATTGTTTGATATACGTCTTTCCTGTTTTTGACATATAAATCAGGTTGGTCGTGGAACTTGATTTTTAAGTACAAGTCACCGTTTTCCCCGCCGTTGTATCCCGGCAAACCTTGACCGGCCAAACGGATTTGTTGGCCTTCTGCAATGCCTTTGGGGATTTTGACGTTGAGGGTTTTATTTTGATAAACCGCACGTCCGTATTCGTCTAGAGTCGGCACATTCAAAGTCATGCTACGTTCTGCGCCAACATACGCTGCGTAAATATCAATACTCAATTCAGCATGTTGATCCTCGCCTTTTATTGGGCCGCGGGGTTGCTCGGAACGAGTGTGGGATTGGCGGAATGATGAAAACAGATCTTCAAAATTGAAGTCTCCCGCTCCGAACGGTTCGCCTTCATGACGTTCATAGTGGAAGCCGCCACCGTTAAATCCATTACCAAACGGATTGCCGCCTTGACCGAACGGATTTCCTCCGGCGCTGCGTCCGTAAGGATTAGCCAACATTTCATCGTATTCAGCCCGCTTTTCTTTGTCGGAAAGCGTTTCGTAGGCACGGTTGATTTCTACCGTACGTTCGGCTGCGTCAGGTTCTTTGCTGACATCGGGGTGGTATTTGCGCACCAGTTTTCGGTAGGCTTTTTTGATTTCGGCCTCATCCGCATCTTTGGCAACGCCTAGTATTTCATAATAGTTTTTTTCTGCCATGTTATTCCTTTGACTGCTCATATACAAAATTCTTATGGTTTTAATAATTGAGGGTAGATATTCTAAAATCAAGGGCGTTGGAAATAAAATTCTCTATTTCTGACAATGATTAATGGATAATTTATTTCTTTGTTCCTAGAGAAATAGAAAATATATAGGCCGTCTGAAATACGGTTTTTCAGACGGCCTTTATCAAATTGGGGTTTTATTTGTCTTGAGCGTTTTTTTGTTCTCGAACAATCCATTGGGCAATGTCAGCTCCCAAAACTTTAGAAGTACGATTTAAGACCGCACAAGAGCTTTTATAAGCGCCAAACATGCCGCCGGAAGAGTTGCGGGTGAAGGTTTTTTTATAACTTGTTTGCCGTCAACATACAAAGTAGCTGAAACCGCCATACCTTTGGCGTGACCGATAAAAGCATTGCCTGCGCTCATGGCGGAAGTAATGGCGATATCTGCGTATGTGCCTTGTTTTTTACCGTCACGGACAACAGTTACATCACTTTTGGCTGCAGTTTCTTGCAAAGATTTGGACATAATGCTGCCCACTTCTAAACATTCAGAAACGATACGGGTATCGATTTCTTCTTTGTTGCGGTAAGGAATGCTTTCATCAATATGGACATCTGCGCTGGCAAATGCAGAAGCAAACAAAAATGCGGTTGCAAGGATGCGGTTAGGAGACATAGTAGGGCACCTAAAATAGAATGTTAAAAAGAGTTGTCATTGTATAACGGCGTTCTCACTCAATCAACATAAGTTAAGTTGGTAAATACTTTGTTGAAATGAGTGTTATGGTAAGACAAATCAAAAGGCCGTCTGAAATAAAGTTATTTCAGACGGCCTTTTGATTGAGGTATTAATTTGTTCTGGTCAAGTAAGGCAGGGGATCGACTGCTTTGCCATTTAGACGTACTTCAAAATGAAGTTTGACGCTGTCTGAATCGCTGCTGCCCATGGTGGCGATAACTTGGCCTGCTTGGACTTTTTGATCTTTTTGTACCAAAAGCGTGTCGTTGTGGGCGTAGGCGGTAATGGTGTATTCATTGTGGCTGATCAAAATCAGCTTGCCGTAGCCGCGGACTTCTTCGCCAACGTAGATAACGGTTCCGGCTGCGGCAGAACGGATTTGTTGGCCTTGTGTGCCTGCAATATCTATGCCTTTGCTGGTGGTGCCGTTGTAGCGTTGGATAATGGAGGATGAAGCGTTATCGGTCGGCCATTGCAGGTTCAATCGGTTGATCGGGGTAACGGCAGTGGTTTGGCGTTGTTGCGTTGCAGTGCTGCGTGGGGCAACATGACGGCGGACGCGTAATACTTGGCCGACCTCGATTTGTGAGGCGTTGGGAAGGTTATTCCAGGCAACCAGTGTGTTGACATTTTGTCCGTAGCGTTTGGCGATTTGGGTCAGGGTATCGCCGGGACGGACTTTGTAGTAGCCGTCAGGTACGGCGCGGTTGGAAGAGGTATTGTTGCCGGCGCAGGCTGCTAAGACGGCAATGGTGCTGATGAGTGCCAGACGTTTTAAGGCCGTCTGAAAGGTGGAAATAAAGTTTGTATTCATGGGATATTTCAAAATGTATCGTTATGCTGTATATGATAGATAGGAAGAGTGAGAAAAGGTTCACTCAAAAGGCATGGGGTAAAATACAGAAAGGCGGTATATTAACATTGAAAATTTGTAGATATGGCGGCATATTTTTTTATCATTTTGATGATAAAGGATTTTTTTATTAAGGTAAAAGAAAGTGAAAGTTTTTTCAGACAGCATTGAATAAGGCAATAAAAATCCCCTGCCGGGATAAACGGGCAGGGGATTTTTGTCTCATCGAACTTATTTGTTCAATTCGTTAGCCAGATACAGCCAGGTTTCAATGACGGTATCAGGGTTGAGCGATACGCTCTCGATACCTTCTTCAACCAGCCATTTGGCAAAGTCCGGATGGTCTGATGGGCCTTGACCGCAAATACCGACGTATTTGTTTTGTTTGCGGCAAGCAGAGATTGCCAAGTGCAACATCACTTTAACGGCAGGGTTACGCTCGTCGAAGGAGTCAGATACCAAACCGCTGTCACGGTCGAGGCCGAGGGTCAGCTGGGTCATGTCGTTAGAGCCGATGGAGAAGCCGTCGAAGTATTGCAAGAATTGTTCTGCTAATACAGCGTTGCTTGGCAACTCGCACATCATGATCAGGCGCAGGCCGTTTTTGCCGCGTTCCAAACCGTTTTCTTTCAGGGCTTTAACAACAGCTTCTGCTTCACCCAAAGTACGGACGAATGGAATCATGATTTCGACGTTGGTCAAACCCATTTCATCGCGAACGCGTTTCAAGGCTTTGCACTCGAGTGCGAAGCAGTCTTTGAAGTTATCGGCTACATAACGCGCTGCACCACGGAAGCCCAGCATTGGGTTTTCTTCGTGCGGTTCGTAGATGCTGCCACCCACCAAGTTAGCATACTCGTTGGATTTGAAGTCAGACATACGAACGATGGTTTTGCGTGGATAAACCGAAGCAGCCAAAGTTGCCACACCTTCTGCGATTTTATCGACATAGAAGTCGACAGGAGAGGCGTAGCCGGCGATGCGGCGGGTAATTTCCGCTTTCAATTCGTCGTCTTGTTTGTCAAATTCTAACAAGGCTTTAGGATGGATACCGATTTGACGGTTGATGATGAATTCCATACGAGCCAAGCCGATACCTTCGCTAGGCAGATTGGCGAAGCTGAATGCCAATTCAGGGTTACCAACGTTCATCATCACTTTTACAGGCGCTTTAGGCATGTTGTCCAAAGCAACATCGGTAATTTGTATGTCCAGCAAGCCGGAGTAGATGAAGCCGGTATCGCCTTCGGCACAAGATACGGTCACTTCTTGGCCTTCGGACAGCAGATCGGTAGCATCGCCACAACCTACAACAGCCGGAATACCCAATTCACGAGCGATAATCGCTGCGTGGCAGGTACGGCCGCCACGGTTGGTAACAATGGCAGAAGCACGTTTCATTACCGGTTCCCAATCCGGGTCGGTCATGTCGGTAACGAGTACGTCGCCTGCTTCAACAGAATCCATCTCGGACGCATCTTTCACCAAGCGAACTTTACCTTGACCGACTTTTTGACCGATGGCACGGCCTTCGCACAAGACCACTTTTTCGCCGTTGATAGAGAAGCGGCGCAGGTTGCGGCTGCCGTCTTCTTGAGATTTCACGGTTTCAGGGCGTGCTTGCAGGATGTAGAGTTTGCCATCCAAGCCGTCGCGGCCCCATTCGATGTCCATTGGGCGGCCGTAGTGTTTTTCGATGGTCAGTGCGTAATGAGCCAACTCGGTTACTTCGGCGTCGGTAATGGAGAAGCGTTGACGGTCTTCTGCAGGTACATCAACGTTGGTTACAGATTTACCGGCTTCGGCTTTGTCGGTAAAGATCATTTTGATTTGTTTCGAACCCATGGTTTTGCGCAGGATAGCCGGTTTGCCTGCTTTCAAAGTAGGTTTGAATACATAGAATTCGTCAGGGTTTACCGCGCCTTGTACGACGTTTTCACCCAGACCGTAAGAAGAGGTAACGAAAACGACTTGGTCGTAACCGGATTCGGTATCGATGGTAAACATCACACCGGAAGCACCGCTGTCAGAACGCACCATGCGTTGTACGCCGGCAGAAAGGGCAACGATGTCGTGTTCGAAGCCTTTGTGTACACGGTAAGAAATGGCACGGTCGTTGTACAGGGAAGCGAATACATGACGCATTGCTTCTTTAACGTTATCCAAGCCGTTGATGTTCAGGAAGGTTTCTTGTTGGCCGGCGAAAGAAGCGTCCGGTAAGTCTTCTGCTGTTGCGGAAGAACGTACGGCAACGGAGATGTCCGCACCGCCGGCATCGGCAACCATTTTGTTCCAAGCTGTTTCGATTTCAGCATCCAGCTGCTCAGGGAACGGAGTATCCAAAATCCATTGACGGATTTCTTTACCCACGCGTGCCAATTCGGCAACGTCTTCAACATCCAGTTGTTTCAGGGCTTCGGAAATACGCTCGCTCAGACCATTGTGAGCCAGGAAAGCACGATAAGCTTCGGCTGTGGTTGCAAAACCGCCGGGAACGCGCACGCCTTTTTCAGTCAGTTGGCTGATCATTTCGCCCAAAGAGGCATTTTTACCGCCCACTCGCTCAACGTCAGTCATACGCAGGTTTTCAAACCAAATAACGTAGTTTTCGGCCATTTGTGTGTCCAATCCAATCCAAAAATGTTAAAAAAGAAACAAATCCGTCTGCTTATTGTAGCCATTCGTTTGATAGCTGTCATGTGTTTTATCTTTTTAAAAATCACAAATTCGTCTGTGATATTGTGCTTTTCAGGCGTGTAGCCTTCTGAAATATGAATATCAGATTCATGTTTTTACGTGTTATCTTCTTGTTAAATATGGAAAACAAAATAAGTTAATAAATTTAAGAATCGAAATTTATTTTGCAAATGTGGAATATAATTCCAATAAATCTAAAAAAATAAAATTTTATTCCAATTTAAAATTTGTTCAAATTTGTTGTAATCCTGTGTAATCTGCCGGGAATCGCTTTATTGCAAAGGCTGTAACTGCTATGATTGCCGTCTGAAACGTTACCCTCTGAAGGATTCATTATGACTGCTCCACGTCAAGTCTTCTATATTTCCGACCGCACCGGTCTGACCGCCGAAAATATCGGTGAAGCTCTGTTGAACCAATTCGGCAATGTCGAGTTCAAGCGCCATGTTCATCCATTTATCGATACGCCTGAAAAAGCGTTGGCCGTAGTGGATGAAGTCAATAAGACAGCCGAACAGTTTGGTGATCGTCCGATTGCTTTTGTCAGCGTGGTAAATCATGAAATCCGTGAAATCATCAAAAAATCCAATGCATTCCATATTGATTTCTTTGAAACGTTCTTGGGTTTGCTGGAAAAAGAATTGAATGTTGAAGCAACGATTGCCGAACGGGGCCATCATGGTATCGGCAATACCAAGCGTTATGATGCGCGTATGGAAGCAGTGAACTTCTCGCTCAGCCATGATGACGGTGTCAGCGATAAAAACCTGCAGGAAGCCGATGTGATTTTGATGGGCGTGTCCCGTTCGGGTAAAACGCCGACTTGTCTTTATTTGGCTCTGCAATACGGTATCCGCGCCGCAAACTATCCATTGATTCCCGATGACTTGGAATCGACCGATTTGCCGCGTATGGTCAAACCTTATAAAGACAAGCTGTTCGGCTTGACCATTCAGCCTGAGCGTCTGCAGGCTATCCGTCAGGAACGCCGTCCTAATTCGACCTATTCCAAAATCGATACTTGCCGCAGCGAGATTGCCGATGCGCAAAATATGTTCAAACGCCACGGTGTGCCGTTTACCAATACAACGGATAAATCAGTGGAAGAACTCGCTGTTCATATCTTGCAGGCTTGTAAGCTGAAACGCCGTTTCTAAATGAAATGATAAAAGGCCGTCTGAAACTTCAGACGGCCTTTTTTTATTTTGTACATTAGGTTTTAGGCAAGGTAACACCGGTTTGTCCCATGTATTTGCCGTTGCGGTCTTTGTATGAAGTTTCGCAGACTTCATCGCTTTCAAAGAACAAGACTTGAGCCACGCCTTCGCCTGCATAAATTTTGGCAGGCAGGGGGGTGGTGTTGGAAAACTCAAGCGTAACGTAGCCTTCCCACTCAGGCTCGAACGGGGTAACGTTGACGATAATGCCGCAGCGAGCGTAAGTGGATTTGCCCAAGCAGACGGTCAGGACGTTGCGTGGGATGCGGAAATATTCAACTGTGCGCGCCAGTGCAAAGGAGTTGGGTGGAATGATGCAGCAGTCATCTTCGACGGTAACGAAGTTTTTCGGGTCGAAGTTTTTCGGGTCGACGATGGTGCTGTTGATATTGGTGAAGATTTTAAATTCATTGGCACAGCGGATGTCGTAGCCGTAGCTGGATGTGCCGTAGGAAATGATGCGTTGGCCGTTGGCCTCTTTGATTTGGTTGGGCTCAAACGGCTCAATCATGCCGTGTTCTTCGGCCATGCGGCGTATCCATTTGTCGGATTTAATGCTCATGGTGGTTGTCCTGGGGTAAGGGTTGTTTGGAAATTCTTTGAAATCAACACAACAGCCTTTAGGCAGGCTTGTTAATTGATGTTTCAGACGGCCTGAAATATGGGTAAGGCCGTCTGAAAGGCTGTTTATTTGGTTTTGGAAGCAGATTTTTTAGGCAGTTTGACTTCTTTAATCATACCGTCTTCGCATTTCATGATGAAGACGGGCGTGCCGTTTTGAGAGGCGGTAAAGTTTCCGTGTGCCTTGCCTTTTTTGAACATGCCTTCCAGCGTCATATTGCGTAATTTGGCGCTATTGGAGGAGAAAGGTTCGATAAAGGTTTCGCGGTTGCCTGAAACGGTATATGCGCCTTTGCCGTCAAATTTGCCGTTTTTAAATGAGCCGACATAGCTGCGGCCGTCTTGGCATTTCCATGTGCCTTTGCCGGACGGTTTGCCGTCTTTGCCGACATCGCCATCATAAGCGCAACCTTTTTCTTGATAAGGATTGATGGTTTCGGCAATGGCAGGCGTACCCAGCATGAAGGCGATAGGGAGTAGGGCGAGGTATTTCATCATTTATTCCTTTTTGCAGGCGGTTTCAGACGGCCTGATATTGGGATTCAAAAGTCAGCAGGGTTTCAGCAATACGGCGTGGCAATATGGCTAAAGCGTGTTCGCGCATGGCCGTAGGGATACCGTAGTAGGCTTCGGCAATACTGCCGGTAATGGCTGTCAAGGTATCGCTGTCTCCGCCCAGGGAAACTGCCAGTCGGATGGCGTGTTCAAAATCATCGCTTTCAAGAAAGGCGGTAATCGCTTGAGGTACGGTTTCCTGACAGCTTTCGTTGAAATGATAATGCGGGCGGATTTGGTCGCAACTTTGGCTTAAGTCGTAGCCGAATTGCCGTGTAATGTTTTCTTTGATTTGCGCTTTGCCCATGCCGGTACGCGCCCAAAAGATGGCGGCGGCTACGGCTTGCGCACCTTTAATGCCTTCCGGGTGGTTGTGCGTTACGGTGGCGGATTGTTCGGCAAAATGCAGGGTTTCTTTCAATGTGGCAAATGCCCAACCAACGGCAGAAACACGCATGGCCGAGCCATTACCCCAGCTATTATAAGGTTCTGGATCTTTCCATTCTATCCATTGTGAGAAGCGGCCGCCATATGCGCCTTTAGGGTAGGGATATGCCCTACACCAGCCTTGCAAAATAGAGGCTAAATTATCGTTGCAGCCTTGTAAAACCCAATCGGCAATGGCAACAGTGCAAATCGTGTCATCGGTAAAGTCGCTGTCGGGGCTGAAAATGTCAAAATCGGTGTGACGGTAGTTGTCAAACTCGAATCGTGATCCGGCAATATCGCCAATGACTGCACCCAACATCATGACATCCTTTCTGATACTTCTATTTGTATTTCAGACGGCCTTTGATATTTCCCAATCAAAAGGCCGTCTGAAAAATTATTCTTGCCAGCCGCCCAAATAAGAAACCAGCTCTTCCAACATGGTGCTGATGGCTTCGGTCATCAGGATTTGCGAGGCAAAGGCGAGGCTGGCGGCATCGTCACCGTTGCTTTCGGCTTCTTCTTGCAAAACGTCCAAATACTGGATGCGTTTGAGCGTAAAGTCTTGGGTGAGGATAAACGCGATTTGTTCGCGCCATACCAAGCCCAGCTGGGTAACGGTTTTGCCGTTTTTGACGTGTTGTACCACTTCATCGGCGGTCAGGTCTTGTTTGGAAACTTTGACGACCGGAACAACATCGCCTACGCCTTTGAGTTCGCAATCGCTGTCCAATTCAAAACCGCCTTCGCAATGGCCTTGCAGCAGCCAGCTGGTCATCAGGGAAGAGGGCGATTGTTTGGTGTTGGGCAGGGCTGCTTCCAAACCGCCCAAGGCTTCGCGCAGTTTGGTCAGGATATTTTCCGCTTTGGCAGATGCGGCATTGTTGACCAAAAGATAACCATGGCGCGTGTCGAAAATCGCCTGTGTGCGGCTGCTGCGCGTAAAGGCACGGGGCAGCAGGTCGTCAGTAATCTGTTCTTTCAGCTCTTGTTTTTCCTTACGGCCGACATTGCGTGCTTCGTTGTTTTGGATTTCCAAAACCTTTTCATCCAAAATATCGCGGATCACGCCGGCAGGCAGGACTTTTTCTTCTTTTTTCAGAGCAACGCGCCAAGTGTAATCGGCAGGGAAAACCAGCTCGGGCGAAAAGGAAACCGGCGTGGCAAAGCCTTCGCTAAACCAGTCCAAACCCTGACAATGGGCAAATTCGGATTGCGCCAATTTGTCGGCAAGGACTTCCAATTCGGGCAATTTGTCTTTGTTGAGCGGATAAAAACTGATTTGCTTAAACCACATGGTGAGTTTTCCTTTTTATTAAAACCGGCATTATACAGGGAAAATAACATACGGAAATCGGCAGCATCTTTAAAAATGCAGTAAAGGCGTTGACAGAAGAAAAGGCTTTCTGTATAGTTCGCGCTTCGGTTACGCGCCCATCGTCTAGAGGCCTAGGACACTGCCCTTTCACGGCGGCAACCGGGGTTCGAATCCCCGTGGGCGTGCCATATTTTGGATAAACCCTTACTAAAAAATAGTAAGGGTTTATTTTTTTGCCACTATGGTACTGTTTGTATATCTTTAAACTCTATTGTAAACGTGGACTAGAAGTAAAATACTCGGCCTATTCGACATTTCTGGGTGTTCTACATTAACTAAAAATAATGTATCGGTGACTGGTAGATGGGTCCCATCATTCAGAAAAGGCAAAAGAGTGTCTCATTGATGATTAAACTTAGAAGATGAATAGAGGAAGAAATCGTGAAAACGAAGATTATGTTGAAAGCACTGAAAAAAGAATAGATTAACTTCCCCTCTATGAAATCCATTGAGGAAGTGTGTGTTTAATAAGCCTATCTGGAAGTTTTTAGGTTGTAGGCGTCTGATATGCTGTTTTTATATTAGGTTTGTAAGATTGGTCTAGGTACTACACTTAAAATACAAATGTTTTTTATATGCTGATATAATTTCGGTTTAAGTCAACTGCCGATTTTTATTATGAAAAATCTTACGGACCCGTTTAAGAGTTGGTTATCACATTTCTTTTTTAATCGTGATCCACTTAATCCTATTCCGAATGGTAGGCCACTGTATACTTATGCAGTTAATGAAAATGAATACCGTGAACTGTGTGCACTGTTTTGTCGTAAGCCTTTTTTGATATCGGGTTCTTCTTATCAGGACGAATGGTGTGCCTGTTACTGTCTGGCAGTGAGTGAAACTTATCGGCGCAAGTATTCGGGTGGTGAATGGAGTTGGGCATTTTTCGATAATGCAATAGGTACGCAATTTGATAATGAACAGCAGCGTTACAAATATTTGAAAAAAGGGTTGGCATATTGGCGGCGAGAATGGAAATATGACGCTGCTAAAAATACGCGTTATCTTGGTACATTAATTGCTGAAGGTGGATTACCACTGAAAATGCTTGCAGCTGATGATAATGCTATTCGCAATATTATTGATTATGGCTTGAAAAAATATCAGGAGAGTATGGAAACTTTCCGCCCTTTAGAAGAATATATTGCTGAAAGAGTATATAGGCTGGCACAAGTATTTCGTGATACTGCGGCTGTTGTTCTATTTGCTGATACAGTTAGAGCACTAGTCAAGCTCGCTGAACGGTATGACTTGAAGAATAAATGCAATTTGGTCGAATACCTAGATCAGGCAGATAGTGGTTGGCGCAGTGAGTTTCCTTTTGCTTTGGATGGTAATCAGGTGGATGCAGTTATCAACCGCTGGTTGGGTAATGCAGCAGACGAACGTCAAAAAGTGGAAAAGCAAGAGTTCTCCTGTCGGCATTATGTAAAGGAGGAAAGTTGGTGCTTGCATGCTAAAATCGGGTTACCTGAAAAATTTAGTTTTCCTATTCAGAATTATCAGGGTAAAACGGTTTTACAATGGCAAATTTTTGAAGGAGAAGAGCCAGTTGCACAAATGGGAGCAACAGCATTTGCTTCTCTTAGTGATACAGGCGGAGAGCTAACATTCAAACTTCCTTTTGGGAAGCAGCTTGACTTTGTCCGAGAGAAACCTAGTCTGCCTTTGTCTATGCGAGTGTTTGCTAGCGGACGGCTGCTTTATACCAAGTTGTTTGGAGATACTGGATTTGATGAAGATGCACCGCTGGTGTTTCGTCCTGATCAAGATCAACATTGGCAACTGTTCTCCACTAATGAGTACACGCGCAGTAAAGATAGAGATATTTTGATTCATCTACCAGACGGTTTTGGGTTGTCTGAAGATGAAAATGTTTCCTATTTGGGTGGGCAGTGGTTTAAGTGTTCGGACGGATTGACCGCTCGTCACGCGGATGGGCGAGAAATAGTTGTTGTACAAGCTAGTCTGACAGAACAGAGTATTTTGCACGGGAGGCTGTTTTATCACTGCCAAAATACTGATAGTTTACCTGTGTATCGTGGTTTTCCTACTCTGCTAACGCCCCCTGACTTATCTCCGACGCACATCAAAATCAACGGTGAGGTTCAATCAAATATCTGCCCGAGCTATTATGGTACATTTCAGGTGGCTTTCTATAAGGGCACAATTTGTTTGTTGCGGCGTAAAATTACTGTCCTGCCTGAAGATTTTTCCTATACTTGGCAAGCGGCAAGCGACAAAGATCCCGCCATTTTAAATGTTGATACTTCCGAAAAGGTTTTCATAGATGTCTTTGCCAAGCATCTAGATATCACAAAAATCCATTCCCAATTTAGATTTATCTGCCAAGCTGAGGACAGTAATTATCCATCTCATATTATTCTTGCAGTTGGAAGTAACCCTGTTCAAGCTGCACGATTAAGACTACCTCTACCGTTTGATGGTGCGTATCTATATGATGAAAAAGGTAGAATTGATGATTGCCGTCTGAATATCAATCAGCTGCTAGGCAAGTGGATAATGGTATATTCCTCCGCATCGACCGATATGAGGCTGGTATTCAAATTATCGGATAATGTGCATGGTCTCCCCATTTCTATTAGCGAACGTTTGTCAGCAGATGGTCTGGTGCAGCAGTTTTTCTTAGATCAATGGAAACCGCAACTTTTGCAGCTTTTATCGTGTAGCAGTAGTCAAGATGCCCAGGTAGAAATAACTGTGTGCCATATGGGCTCAGAGAACCCTTTGATACGGCTTATCTTGTCTCGTTATAATGGTCTAGTTATGTGGAATAATCAGTTTTACCGTTTCGGTATTCTGGCAGTGACAGATGCATTACGAAAAAGTTTCGTCATCAAACGGCAGGCAGAAGACGAATTGACTTGCCGAGAAGCAGTAGTAAACATCATGCGCTTGGATGCACCTGAAAAAGGTGCACAAAGGCTGCTTGAAAGCACAATGAGGATAAATGGGCATTATCAACTGTCGTCCGAACAATATGATGAAGGATTGTGGTTGATTTACCCTGCGCCTGAATCACCAGTTCAATTCCGTCCAGCTATATTTGACAATAGCAGTGAAAAATTTATCGAACCATTTCAACATAATTCCCTGCATATTGCTGCACGCGCTTTCCATCCGGACCACAATCCCGAAGCTATTAGCCGTATCATTACGGAAATGGTGGGTAATCCTGAGCATTCTGGTTGGCTGTATTTTGAGAGCCTGAAGCAGCATTTTTCTCATCTGCCATTGTCAGTATTTGAAACATGGAAAGCCTTGGTACAACAGCCCAAAGCCTTAGCTTTGGCGGTATTACGCTTAGGGTTGGATGGTGTATTTTGCGAGCGGATGCGTAATGAATTGGCCGTGGTATGGGAGTGGTTGGCTCTACAAGATTGGTTTGCTGCCATAAGTGTGTACAAACCATACATTCGTACCAAAATTGCAGCTACAGGCTTGAATCCTGATGATTTTCCCTTGTCTGAAAACTGTATTCCTACAAGCGTGTTGTGCCATGACGAGATTTTACGCAATCATGTATTTAAAGGATTTCTTTCAGAAATAGAAATGATAGTGGTGGAAAACACGCTTGGGGAAATTTTCGACAAGAAGCACGATTCACGTTATAACCGCCATTACAATGCATTGCGTCAGAATAAAAACCAACGCATTCCTGAAACGCTTTCAGATGGTCTTCAAAAATGGTTGGAAAAACAACAGGATGTATTTTTCAATAAAGTACGCTGTCTGTCCAAAATTCCTTTTGACCGTGCAGTTGTCTGGCTACCAGTATTTACTGCCTGTGTTAAAGCCGGCAATGCGCAGCCTTCAGATATCATGCCATTAGAAATGACTGCTGCACAGTTTGCTGATGCTTTTTATCGTATTTACGCTTTGGATGCAGAATGGTTTGATTACGTCTGCGCTTCCCTGAGCTGCTACCTAGTGAGTGAATCATAATGAATACCGATACCACGCAAACTCTTTCCGGATTGATAGAGCAAAGTCTGAACCGTATCAAGGAAGCTACTATTGGCGTATTGGATATTACAGATAATAAATTACGCAGTCACCTGCGACAATTGATTAGCAATGAATTGGGTAATGAAAACTGTTTTCTTGCTGCCCCTGTCGTTGAACATACCTTTGGTTGGAAAAGCGCGGACTGCACCTTTGCAGATTTGGTAAGACAAAACCTGTTTTCTACAAAACTTACAGATGTGTTGGCAGATGCAGACAGATATGGTTTTCCCAAAACTGCCCGCCCCTATACCCATCAGTTGCAGGTATGGAAGCACCTTCTGGAGGATGATCCAAAATCTGCCATCATTACCAGTGGTACAGGATCAGGTAAAACTGAATGTTTTATGATTCCGATATTGGAAGATCTGATACGTCGCCAAACGTTGGAAAAAACAGCGCTTATCGGTGTTCAAGCTCTGTTTCTCTACCCACTTAATGCTTTAATCAATTCTCAAAAGGAACGTTTGGATGCATGGACGAAACCTTTTGGTAACAAAATCCGCTTTTGTCTTTACAACGGTAACACAAAAGAAAGTGCTGATCCACGTGACAAAGACCGGCCCAACCAAATCTTGTCGCGGGAATTGCTACGCAAAGAACCTCCGCCTATCCTACTTACTAATGCCACTATGTTGGAATATATGCTGGTGCGCCAAGTAGATGCCCCTATTTTGGAAAAATCTCGCCAAACAGGTTCATTGCGCTGGATAGTATTAGACGAGGCACATAGTTATATCGGATCGCAGGCAGCAGAAATTGCATTGTTATTACGCCGTGTAGTACACGCTTTCGGCAAAAAGCCCGAGGACATACGCTTTGTTGCTACATCTGCCACCATTGCTTCCGACAAAGCAGCAGACGAACTTCGCTGCTATCTTGCTGATTTGGCTGGGGTACCAAAGGAACAGGTTCTAGTAGTTTCTGGGAGCCGCGACTTTTTGCCGATTAGTGTTGCCGATGGTAGACAGAGTCTCACAGATATCACATCTATTAAGGAAGAAACCGAACGCTTTACAGCCCTTTGTCAAAGTGTAATAGCCACTACCCTGCGTAATTGTCTGACAGTCAATACCCAACCTTACACGCTGAACCAATTGATACAGGCAACGCAAACATATTTGCTTTCTGATAGCCTTTATGAACAGCAGCGTGAAGTTTTAGGCTGGCTGGATGTTATGAATCAGACAAGGCCGTCTGAAAATGCTGAACCATTTTTAAAACTGCGTTTGCATTTATTTCAATCAATGCTGCATGGGTTATGGGCGTGTGCTGACCGTCATTGCAGCAAAAAAGAAGGTTACCTTAAAGACTGGCTATTTGGGCAGGTTTATCTTAACCGCAGAACTAAATGTGATTGTGGTGCTCCTGTGTACGAATTAGTGTTGTGCCAAGATTGCGGTACCCCGCACTTGATGGCGCAGGAGTATAACGGTATTTTGCAGCAGTGCGATACCTATATCACCGATGAGTTTGCACTCAATCCTGAGCCTGCAGCTAATGACGAAGAAGACAGTGGTGATGACGTAAACCCAATTTCAGATGGTCTACAATTCATATCCCGCAATAAAGTGATTGCAGCCCCAGTCAATATGCAGTCTGAAGACTATACGGTACAAAAAATCGATAAAGAAACTGCGCAAATCGGCGTACAGCAAGGTAAAACTTTTGAGTTGGCTTTGGATTACTCCCCGCATGCCTGCTGTTCCGCCTGCGGCAAAGAAAACCGAAGAATGCCGTTTTATCGTGGACAATATTTGGGTGCACCGTTTTATGTAACTAACGCTGTTCCGACCGTATTGGAATTTTGTAGTGATGCTGAAAATGATCCGCAATCGTTACCCGCTCGTGGGCGGCGATTAATTACTTTTACTGACAGCCGTCAAGGCACAGCAAGAATGGCGGTAAAAATGCAGCAGGAAGCAGAGTATTCCAAACTGCGTGGTATGGTGTTTGATGTATTGGTGCAGGAAACAGGCAAAGCAGAAGCCATGCCGCCTGAGTTAGTTGCACTGATGCAAGCTAATCCTGCTTTGGTAGGACAAATTGCATGGAAAGGTTCTAGTGGTAAAAAAACTCATCTTACTTGGGATGATATGTACCGTACACTGCGCGACAAAGCTGAAGTGACGCAAGATTTACTGCCTTACAATCGAGAAACCAATCCCAGTATGTTTAATGATCCTAGTGGCAACGGAGCAGAAAAGCTGGCAGAGTTGCTACTGGCACGCGAATTTATCAGACGCCCAAGAAATGCCAATAGTTTGGAAACTTTAGGTTTGACAATGATTTGTTATCCTGGTCTGGATAAAATCAGCACAGTGCCTGATGGTTGGGTAGAGACACGTGTTTTAAATCAGGCAGACAATCCAAGCAAACCGCTGGATTTGGATGATTGGAAAGCATTTTTAAAAATGATTTTGGATTTTCATGTCCGTGAAAATTCCTTTACCAATTTAGATGAGCAGAAAAAACGATGGTTAGGCAAACGCTTTTCGGGAAAATCCCTGCTGCCGCCCGATACCAGAGAAAAGCAAACTTCGCGCAAACGAGCTTGGCCGCAAGTTCGAGATAAAGGCCAACAGCCTCGAGCAGTCAAAATTTTGCAGGCGGTTACAGGTCTTGATATTCAAAACCCTTTGGCTAAACACAAAATTAATTCGTGGCTGCAAACTGCGTGGAAACAATTGACTACTGATAGCAATATCCTGCATCCCGATAATGATGCTTGGAAAATGCCGCTTTCAGCAATAGCGTTTAAGTTACCTGAAAAAGAAATGTGGCTGTGTCCGCAAAGTCACCGCCTGATCGACACTACTTTGCGCGGTGTGTCTCCTTATTTGCCTGGTAACTGGCAGGAAATGCCGTCTGAAAAACTATTTTGCAGCAAAACTGAGATTCCAGATTATTATCGTTTCAAACAGGATGCCACTGCTGAATCTCGTCGTAGCCAAATGCGTCGTTTGCTGAAGCAAGATAAAGATGTAGGCCACTTGCGTCAAGAAGGTTTGTGGAGCAATTTGAACGATAAAATCGTAGAAGGAGGTTTCTACTATCGTGCGGCGGAACATTCAGCACAAATTGCATCTACACAATTAAACAGATACGAACAGATGTTCAAAGAAGGGAAAATTAATGTATTGAGCTGCTCTACTACCATGGAAATGGGCGTGGATATTGGCGGTATGGCAGCAGTGGTAATGAATAATGTACCACCACACCCTGCCAATTACCTGCAACGTGCGGGTCGTGCAGGGCGCCGTAGCGAAGCGGCTGCAATAGCTTATACACTATGCAAAAATGATCCTCATAATCGTCGTGTATTTACCAATCCAAAATGGGCGTTCACCACCGCTATTGCTGCTCCGAAAGTATCGTTAAGTTCTAAAAAAATCGTCAGCCGCCATATGCATTCGCTCTTGTTGGCAGCATTCCTTGCCAAGCGCAGCGATACAGGCAAAGACCGTACTAAGCTAAATACTGCATGGTTTTTCAACCCAACCCAATCTGTTTGGGAGCAGTTTTGCGACTGGATGAACTCCCCAGCATGCTCTACTATTGACCAAGCTTTGGGTGAGCTGGCGGTAGGCACTGCTTTGGAAGGAGTACCATTGACACGTATCAAAGCAAGTGCTAAACAACGGCTGCTGGAATTGGCAGAGAATTGGCAGGCTGATTTCCATAATATCAACCATAAAATTAAGCAAACTGACGACGTTTCATACAAGAAAGCCTTAAATCACGAGAAACAACTACATGAAGATGAGAACCTGCTTGGCTATCTGGCGGTAAACGCATTTCTACCTGGTTATGGTTTCCCTACTGGCATAGTAGAAATGAAAATCCGTAAAATGGAAGACTTACGCCGTGAACAAGAGAAGCGAGATGATAATCTGTTCATCCGTAAAGAAAACCCAAGTCGCAGTTTGGATATTGCACTGCGTGAATACGCACCTGGTTCGGATGTTGTATTGGATGGGCGCGTATACCGTTCTGCTGGCATCAATCTACGGGTAAAATCGGATGAACGAGGTAAAAACGAAGACCAACGCTTCGATACTGCGTGGCGCTGTAGAAACTGCGGTACATCTGGCGTGACGCGTTACAAATATAGCTGTAGTGATATCCAATGTTCTTACTGCGGTGAAAGTATTCCTTTTGATGAACAATGTACGGTACTAATCCCAACAGGTTTTCTGACTGACTTTTTTGAAGACAGTAGCAACGATGTTTCCTACCAAACATTCGTTCCTATTCAGCCTCCTAGAGTACAATTGAATGGTGAAACTGTAGCCTTTCTAAAACATGAGTGCGGTGAAATTAGATATGGTAGTGACGGTAGAGTACTGTTTCGCTCTAGTGGCAAGCATGAAAAAGGTTTTGCTGTTTGCATGAGATGTGGTAGGGCTGATTCCATGACTGAAACAGGTGAACTGCCTAATGTATTTTTGGGTGAGTATCATAAAACCTTGGGTGGCGGTTTGGATCTTAGCAGTAAAAGTAAAGATTGTTCTAATAGTAATGTTCAGATCAATATCCATCTGGGCCATCATATCTCAACCGATGTATTGGAGATTGCCCTGAAAAATCCACAAACTAAGGTATGGCTAGGTAGTGGAGATAAAACTACCGCCCGCACGATTGCCGTTGCTGTACGCGATGAAATTGCTGCTTTTTTGGGTATAGAAACTACTGAAATGGGCTATGCCGTGCGAGCAGATAGAGATTTGGAAACAGGTGCCGTTCGCTGTTTGATTCAGATTTACGATAAAGCTGAAGGGGGAGCCGGTTTCGTTTTATCTGCTGTAGATGACATCAACGGTATCATAAGTCGCGCTTTAGACCGTTTGAATTGCCCAGCTGATTGTGGTAGTGTGTGTCAGCATTGCCTTGCGGGTAGTGATAGCAATGTGGAGCGAGAAGAACTGGACCGTCATCAGGCTTTACAATGGCTTGAGGAAGCTCAATTGAAACAACATTTGAACTACCAGTAAGTATTTTGTGTGCCGATAGTTATACCTGTGGGCGTGCCAAAATTCTTAAAAAACGCTCCTGCTTTTGCAGGGGCGTTTTTTGTTTTCAGACGGCCTGTCGCTGTGAAAATATCTTTAAATTGGTTTACAATAATGCCATTCTGAATCTTAACGAGAGAAAACAATGTTAGACATCCAATTGCTCCGCAGCAATACCGCCGCAGTCGCCGAACGTTTGGCCGCCCGCGGTTACGAGTTTGATACCGCGCGTTTCAACGCTTTGGAAGAACAACGCAAAGCCGTTCAAGTGAAAACAGAAGAGTTGCAGGCTTCGCGCAACAGTATTTCCAAACAAATCGGCGTGTTGAAAGGCCAAGGCAAACACGAAGAGGCTCAAGCTGCAATGGATCAGGTTGCTCAAATCAAAGTGGATTTGGAGCAGGCTGCTGCTGATTTGGATGCCGTTCAGAAAGAATTGGACGCATGGTTGTTGACCATTCCGAACCTGCCGCACGAAAGCGTACCTGCGGGTAAAGATGAAACTGAAAACGTTGAAGTCCGCAAAGTCGGCACGCCGCGCGAATTTGATTTTGAAATCAAAGACCATGTTGATTTGGGCGAGCCTTTGGGTTTGGATTTTGAAGGCGGCGCGAAACTGTCCGGCGCGCGCTTTACCGTGATGAAGGGCCAAATTGCCCGTCTGCATCGCGCTTTGGCTCAGTTCATGCTGGATACGCACACGCTGAAACACGGTTATACCGAACATTACACGCCCTACATCGTGGACGACACCACCCTGCAAGGTACAGGCCAACTGCCTAAATTTGCAGAAGATTTGTTCCACGTTACCCGCGGCGGCGACGAGAGTAAGAAAACGCAATATCTGATTCCGACCGCCGAAGTGACGCTGACCAATACCGTTGCCGACAGCATCGTGGCCGGCAGTGATTTGCCGTTGAAATTGACTGCGCATTCCCCATGTTTCCGTTCCGAAGCGGGCGCATACGGCAAAGACGTGCGCGGTTTGATTCGCCAGCACCAATTCGACAAAGTGGAAATGGTGCAAATCGTTCATCCGGAAAAATCATACGAAGCGCTGGAAGAAATGGTCGGACACGCTGAAAATATTTTGAAAGCGTTGGAACTGCCATACCGCGTGATCACTTTGTGTACCGGCGACATGGGTTTCGGCGCAACCAAAACCTACGACTTGGAAGTTTGGGTTCCTGCGCAAAATACCTACCGCGAAATTTCCAGCTGCTCCAACTGCGAAGATTTCCAAGCTCGCCGCATGAAAGCACGTTTCAAAGATGAAAACGGTAAAAACCGTTTGGTACATACTTTGAACGGCTCAGGCTTGGCAGTCGGTCGTACTTTGGTGGCGGTATTGGAAAACCATCAAAATGCCGACGGCAGCATTAATGTTCCTGCTGCGTTGCAACCGTATATGGGCGGCGTAACTAAATTGGAAGTGAAATAATCGCTGTTTAAAAGAAAAGGCCGTCTGAAACTTAGGTTCAGACGGCCTTTTATGTGATTAAGCAATTATTTGTTGTGTTGACGGAAATATTCCCATTCTTCGACAACGGTACCGTCAGGCAAGTGGCACACGCCGTATTCGTTGCCGTCTTTGTCTTTTTTGATTTCGGATTTGCCGCCTTGTTTGACGCAGAATTCGGAAGCCGGATTGGCCACGCCGACGTTAGGAGATTCTTGTTTTTCTGAAGCGGAGCAGGCGGCCAAAGCAGTTGCGGCAGCGAGGCTGAGGATAACGGGTTTGATCATGGCGTATCTTTCATTTGAAGGATAAAAACAAGCGGATTATAGGGGATACTTGCGTTTAATTGAGTTAAACAGATCAAAGGCCGTCTGAAAAATTTTCAGACGGCCTTTAGTTCAGGAAGTCATACTGGATTATTTGGCTGCTTCGGCTTTTTCGCCTTCTTTAGCAAAGTATTTGGCGTAAATTTTGTCATATTCGCCACTTTCGCGTACTTTTTTCAGCGCATCGTTCAACATTTTGATGGTCGCTTCGTCGCCTTTGCGTGCAGCGATACCGTAGTTTTCGATGGTGAAGTCAGGCAGGGAGATGAAATCCAAGCCTTTGGTCGGGTTGTTTTTCACATAGTTGGCAATAACCGCGCTGTCGCTGACTACGGAATCCAAACCGCCGTTTTCCAATTCTTTAATAATCAGAGGAACGCTTTCAAAGCGGGCGATTTTCGGATTGTCGTTGCCCAAGAGTTTGGAAACGGAGAAGTCGCCGGTGTAGCCGGTTACCACGCCGACTTTGGCCATGTTTTTCAGGTCTTCGGAAGAAGCCACTTTTTTGCCTTTGGGAACGAGGACAACTTGGGTAATTTCAAAGTATGGATCACTGAAGAGCATGCTTTGTTTGCGGTCGTCAGTGATGGTTACGCCGGACATAACGATGTCCACGTCGCCGTTGTTCAGAGAAGGGAAGAGGCTTTCCCATGGCTGGTGTTTGAATTCGACTTTGAAGTTGCCGGCTTTAGCCATGGCGTTCATCAAGTCAACATCAAAACCTTCCACTTTGCCTGCAGAATCCAAAGATTCAAATGGGGCAAACTCGGCGTTAGAGCCGACACGGTACACTTTATCGGCAGGAGCAGAGGCATTGTTGCTTTGACCGCCGCAGGCAGTCAGAGCAAGGGCGGAACAAGCGAGGGCAGTGGCCAGCCATTTTTTCATGTTCATGATATGTGCTTTCTTAATAAAATGTTAACGGATAAAATCTTAGTTTAGCATAATTTTGTGAACAAACTAGCCGAAATCAGTGGTCTTTTTCTCGGAAAAATGCGTAGGTTACGTCATGGAAGAGGTCGGTGTGCGGACTGTCTTCATAGCTTAATTCCGCCAACGCGTCTTCAAAGGCAAGCTGGATGGATTCTACAGCATCGTTGGCCATGTCGGAGGGCAGGGAGCGGATAAGGCCTTTGAGTGCGGTGGCGAGGACGTGGTTTTGCATACGCAAAGCGTCGTTGGCCTCTTCCAAATATTCGAGGCGTTGTTCGATGCTGCTCATGATGTATCCTTGAGTATTAAATAAAATAGTGATTATATAGCGAATTAATATTAAAATGTGACACTTGCGCCGGCTTGCCGGATATGTCCAACCATCGGCCGTATTTCAAGTGATTTTAGGCTTGAATGTGGTTCACAATAAAAATGAAAAAACGAGATTATTATGGAAAACAACCGTCTTGACCCCACAGCCCTCGAGGAAGAAGACCTGAATTGGGAAAAACGCCTGGAAAGATTGCGTCAGGCACGACAATTCAATACCGCGCCGACTCATGCACCATTGGTTAAAAAATCGGACGACGCTGTCGAAGCTGCGCCCAAAACCGCACCTAAAAAAGAATATAAGTTGGATGCTGACAATCGTGAAAAAGTATTGGAAGAATATTTGTACCGTTGGCAGCTGGAACACAATACTGCCCTTGCTGACGAGGGCGAAGCAGTGGAAACCGATGCGATGGTGGTTTTGCAGGACAACTGGTTGAGCGCGCAATCGGCATTGCAGGCTGCAGCTTCAGAGCGTCATATTGAATCAACGCGTACCGTCAGACTGAATCCGAAATCAGGTGCCGTAGATTTTGATGTGCCTGAAGTGGAAGAAACTGAAAAACCGGAAAATGATGATGCGGAAGTGGCTGAAGAGGCGGTTTCAGACGGCCTTGAACAAGAACCGGCCATCAATGTCCATATCAATGTATTGAACCCGCAAGCGATCGGCCGTCGGGAAGTATTCTGCGTTTCTGAAAAAGAGTTGACCGAGCGCCTGATTAAGCGTTTGCGTCCCCATGTGGCCGATGCAGTCAACGGCATGATTCGGATTGCCGTGCAAAAACAAATGGCCTTGTTCACTTATCAGTTGCAGCAAATGCTGAACGAGCAGGCGCCGGGCTTGGTGGAGGATGTATTGGAACACAACGTCAAACGTATTTTGGACGATATGAAGACTGAAATGAAATATCGCCGTTGAGTATCCAGGCCGTCTGAAAAATTTCAGACGGCCTTTGGTGTAAATTTCCCTTAAAATTTTACGAAGCGTGTATAATAGCGGCTCACGTTTTCGTGATAAATATCCTTTCTAAATAGTTGATATGCCCGATGCAGAATCGGGCATTTTTTTTGAGATCGTTATGAATAAAAATAAAATCATTGTATTGCTGATTGCTTTGGTTGCCGTATTTGCTTATAACAAAATGCAAAACAAGCAGCCGGTACAATCGCAGAATCAGCAGAAAATAGAAGCTGTTCAAAAACAAAATAATGCGGGCAAAAAGAATGCCGATACGGCTCAGCAGCAAATCGGTTCGGGCAAAGAATCAGCCGAAGCGGTTTTGAAACAGGCGTTTGAAAACGAGCAAAGCGATATTCAGGTTAAGGGCGAGGGCACGGTATGGAAAACCCTGCCGGATGACAACAAAGGTACGCGCCATCAACGCTTTATCTTGAAGCTTTCCAGCGGTCAAACGCTTTTGGTGGCGCATAATATCGATTTAGCCGACAAAATCAAAGGCTTGAAAAAAGGTGATAAAGTAGCGTTTTACGGCGAATATGAATGGTCGGAGCAGGGCGGCGTTATCCATTGGACACATCATGATCCGGCAGGCCGTCATGAAGACGGTTGGCTGAAGCACGGCGGACAGGTTTATCAATAACCGTTCAGACGGCCTTCTGCTTGAAAGATGACAGGAATAAGCGCAAAATGTTAACAAATTAAACGGGCGTATTGTTTACTACGCCCTTCGCAACATACAGTAGATTGAAAAACAAATGAGCAAAAAACTTCATCCTCAAACGCTTGCCATCCGTAGTGGCAAAGAGCAAACCGAATATTATGAACACAATCAGGCTCTGTTTTTGACCAGCAGCTTCATGTGGGAAAACGCCCAACATGCGGCTGATTTGTTTTCTAAAAAAATCAAAGGTTTTACTTATACCCGTACGTCCAATCCGACTACTGCCGCCTTTGAAAAACGCATTGCCGCATTGGAGGGCGCAGAGCGCGCAGTGGCCACTTCGACCGGTATGTCCGCGATTCAAGCAGCGTTTTTTACCTTCTTGCAAGCCGGTGATCATGTTATTTCCAGCCGCAGTCTGTTTGGTACGACTGTCGGTTTTATCAATAACATCGTAACTAAGTTCGGCATCGAAGTCAGCCATGTGTCGCCAACCGATTTGAACGAATGGAAAGCCACGGTTAAAGACAATACCAAATTGCTGTTTTTGGAAACCCCGTCCAATCCTTTGGGCGAAGTTGCCGACTTGGAAGCGTTGGCAGAACTGGCACACAGCATCGGCGCGCTTTTGGTGGTGGACAACAGCCTCTTGTCGCCAGCCGGTTCGCAGCCTTTGAAACACGGTGCGGATATTTCCGTGTCTTCCGCAACCAAAGCGATTGACGGTCACGGCCGCGTGATGGGCGGCGTGTTGGCCGGTTCGGAAGAATTGATGACGCAAGTTGCCATGTATTGTAACTCTTGCGGTTTGGCGATGTCTCCGTTTAACGCATGGCAGCTGTTGAGCGGCGTGGAAACCTTATCGCTGCGTATGGAAAAACAGTTTGATAATGCGTTAAAAATCGCCCAATGGCTGCAACAACAGCCGCAAGTCCAAGCCGTGTACTACACCGGTTTGCCTGACCATCCGCAAGCCGAACTGATCCGTAAACAGCAAAACGGTGGCGGCATCGTCATCGGTTTTGAAGTCGCCGATCAGGAAGCCGCATGGAAAATCGTGGACGGCGTAGAACTCTTTTCCCGTACTGCCAACCTCGGCGACGTGCGCTCAACCATCACCCATCCGTGGACAACCACGCACGGCCGGATGCAGCCTGAAGAAAAACTCGCCGCCAATATCCGCCCGGGATTGGTGCGCCTGTCTGTCGGTTTGGAACACATCGACGATTTGATTGATGATTTGCAACAAGCGTTGAACAAATAATCTAAAAACAAATTTCAGACGGCCTTAAATTTTAATAGGCCGTCTGAAAGCAATTAAACACACATCTTAAGAATAAAAGGAAAAAAATAATGTCTGAAGCAGAATTTGCCTCATGGGCAATGAAAATCCTACTGAGCGGCCTGATTATCTTTTTGGGCTTTATCGTTTGGAACTTGGGTAAAGAATCCAAAGCCGGCAAATTCGGCATCGCCATGCTCTTCTTGGTTTTGGGCTTGGGTGTGTTTGGATTCGTATTTAAAGAATTGCTGATTAGCTTTTTGGTATTGCCGAAGTAAGCAGAAAGTTTACAGATAGAACAAGGCCGTCTGAAAATATTCAGACGGCCTTTTGATTTGATGGTTTAAATGACGCCCAATTCTTGCAAGCCGCGCAATACACCGTCTTCATCGACACTTGGGCAGACGAATTGTGCGGCCGCTTTGGCTGCTTCTTCGCCATTGCCCATGGCAATGCCAAAGCCGACGGTTGACAGCATTTCCAAGTCGTTGAAGCTGTCGCCGAATGCCATCACTTTGCTCATATCAATGCCCAGTTTTTCCACTGCGTGGGCGATGCCGCGTGCTTTTGAACCTTCTTTACGCAGCAGGTCTACAGCATATTCATGCCAGCGGACGGATTTGAAGCCTTGTTGCTGGGTTAGTGGGTGCAGGATTTTTTCTTCTTCCTTATCCACAAAGACCAACATTTGATAAACAGGCTGTTTGCGGAAATATTCTTTGTCTGTCAGGAAGTTGGGCAGGATATGCGATAAGCCTTCAACAACGCGCGGAGAATGGGAGGAAACGGCAATTTCTTGGTTGTTGACGAATGCGTAGTCTATTTTGTGTTGTTCAAGCAGGTTGATGGCAGTTTCGATGTCGGTAATGTCCAAGGGATAGCTTTGCAGGGGTTCGCCGCGAAAGGAAATATATTGGCCGTTGATGGTAACGAGCATGTCGATACCGCATTCTTGAATCAAGGCTTTGACTTTGGCGGGCATGGCGGCTTCCGGACGACCGGTGGCAATGGCAGTCAAAATGCCTTTGGCTTTCAATTCGCGCATGGCTTGGGCAACCGAGGGACGCAGGGTATCTGTGTATTTGCGGTAGAGGGTGTCGTCGATGTCAAAGAAGATGATTTCAGGGTTGTTCATGGTTTACTCGTTGGGCTGGGTATGCACAGCTTTCATTGAAAATTGTGTGAACAGCTTGTGTATAAATTGTTTTAGTATTTGATTACTATTATAAAAATAAGTTCTGATTAAAATTTAGGCAGAGTTTTATTTTGAGAATAAAGCGGAAAGTTATCCACATCAGGCCGTCTGAAAATTTGGTTTTCAGACGGCCTTGTTTTAAGCAATCAAACGGATATTTTCTTTGTCTTGCCTGAATTTGTTTTTAATTACGAGAGGCAGGCTGCTGTCGAAATACCAGCTTCCATCAGGCAATGCCAACGCGCCGCCGGCACAGAGCAGGGTAATGCTGTTTCCGGTCAGGGGGTCGGTTTCGGTAATTTCAATTTCGTGCGCTTTACCCCAATCGGTTACAGGGAGTAGGGCGGCCAGCTCGGTAATGCGTTGGTTTTGATGTTTGATACCATTTGGCTGGCGACAGTTGCCGTTGCATTTTCCGACGGCCTCAACTGGGCAGGGTTCGCCCTTTGCGTAGCTGGTCGGCAAAATGTTGAGCGAATCCGGGCAGAGCCTGTGTTCTTGCGACCATTGCGTCAAGGCGCGTTTGGCTGCTTTTTTGTGGGCAAACAAACCGTATGGACGCCAATTTCTGGTGCCGCTGTTTAACAAGACAATGCGTGCTTGAAGGCTGCCGTGTTCGTCAGCAATAAAGCGGACGGTGGAAAACGATGTGGACTTTTCAGACGGCATCAGTTGGTATTCCTGCATGGTTTGGGCTTTGAGCCATAATGTATGGAGCTGCCCGACTGCCGGAATAAAACGGATGGAGGCTGCGGCTTTGATGTGCGGCGGCAGTTTTTTGCTGTGCAGCAGGGTAGCGGTTTCACTGTATGTGCATTCATGTGCTTCAATGGCTTGGGCTTTGCCGAAATGGTCAAACCAAACCAATACGCCGTAACTGTCGGGCAGGGCATAGAGCTGTTGGGCAAGCGAATCAGGCAGCCAAGTGGGCAACATTTTCGGATTCATCAATACACGGACGTGTTCGTCCCATTGTTGATGATTTTTTTCTGCCAGACTTAATTCGAGATAATCACATAATGCGGCAACATCGGTCATGGCGCGGTGGCGGTTGGCCGTCTGAATGCCGGTGCGTTCGATAATGCTGTCGAGGCTGTGTTTGTAAAACTCAGGATACAGGCGGCGAGACAGTTGAACCGTACAGAGCGAGGGCGCGGCAAAGTCAGTATGGATACGGGCAAACTCGTGACGCAGGAAGGTGTAGTCAAAGCGGCTGTTGTGGGCAACAACCACAGCACCTTGCAACAGCGGCAACAAATCGGCTGCAATATCGGCAAAGACAGGCGCGTTTTTCACTGTTTCATCATGAATCCCGGTCAGTCTGGCAACAAATTCGGGTATGCTGCGGCAAGGATTGACCAATTGCTCGTAATGTGTGGCGCTTCCTTGCTCAAAACGAACAAGGGCGACTTCCGTTATCCTGTCTTGATAGAAATTTCCACCGGTCGTCTCCAAATCCACCACGACCACAGGCCGTCCCAAACGGGAAAATGCTTCGGATAAGAGCGGCCAGCGTGCGAAATCTGACATTTTATTCTCTGTAAATTCAATAGCAAATGCGCATTTTACACGCTGTCTGCAAGTTTTCCAAATAAAACGCTTGACAGTAAATAGGCTTCTCTTTATAATCCGAATCTTTCTTAATGCACCCGTAGCTCAGTTGGATAGAGTATCTGGCTACGAACCAGAGGGTCGGGCGTTCGAATCGCTCCGGGTGCGCCACAGAAAATCTCCGCGCCCATCGTCTAGCGGTTAGGACATCGCCCTTTCACGGCGGTAACCGGGGTTCGATTCCCCGTGGGCGTGCCAGTTACTTTAAAATAAGCCATCACTAAAGAATAGTGATGGCTTATTTTTTTACCTTTAAAAGGTTCTTTTAAAAGGTTATAGTTATTTAATTTTTTAAATAACTTTCTTAGCTGTTCAGACGGCCTTTGCCTATTCTTCTGCCCAAGGTGTCGTAGCTGTACGTCCAAGTTTCTTTCGTGCCGTCTTCTTTGAAGATCTCCACCGTAACCAGTTGGTCATGCAAATCGTAGAAGTAGTTTTGTACTTCGCCGTTTGCCAGTTTGCGGTGGATCAGATTGCTGAAACTGTCGTAGTAATAGCTGCTGCCGTTGTAGGTTTTCAGGCGGTTGTTGGGTATATGAGGGTCGTTTTGTGAATTAGGCTCCAATTTTTTGGGAAAGATAGGTTGACCCATTAGGGCTTGCCTCTATTCCAGCACCATCTTCTCTTTCTGGCTTTTCAGATGCCCAAAGCGCCAAGCTTTGGGTGTAAATTCACGATTAGATAATTGCATAAGAAAGCAGCCAACAAATATACTACCTCTTCTGCGACCAAATTGATATCCCAAGAGGAATGACCAACTATGAAGGTAACTTCCGGTTTGTTTTGGGAATTATTATGACTGGGGCAAACTAAAAAGAGAAACTAACACATCTGGAATTGCTCTTAAACCATTCCGATTATGCATTACAACTTTTTCAAGTATTATGAGTTATGGCATTAAGGTTATCTTAAAACGTTCCTTTCAGACAACCTTAATGCTCTGTTGGGATATGATTTTCGCATTATTGGGTAAATAATATCTTCTTCACAGGACAAGAAATAGTCATAATTATTTGTGTCCAATCTCTTAAATAAGTAAGGAAACTTCATTTGATATCAAATATTCTCCATGGAAAGAGTACCGTTCGAGAATGTGTCCTTCAGGAAGTTTCCAACATTTTCTTAATCCTCCTCCAGAAGTTATAGGTTTGTAACGATAATCTGCTCAAACTTATTAATTAATTGATATTTATTAGTATTTTTAATTCTTCTGGTAGTTTGGCGCCATTTCTATGTACCTTTTTAGCCCAAAATATGGCTTTTTCTTTATTGCCTTGTGTGAAAAATAAATCAGCTAAATTGGATTGGGCAATT
>NZ_JBQCVO010000009.1:0-73651 GCF_051958295.1 Neisseria sp. P0014.S002
AGGTGCTCATGAGAAATCCCCTAAATGTCTTGGTGGGAATTTAGGGGATTTTGGGGAATTTTGCAAAGGTCTCGGCCGTCTGAAATTTCAGACGGCCTTTGGTTTTACCAGATATCGGATTTGATTTTGCGTTTCAAGCCCGGGTGTTCAGAGAGTTTGAACTCTGGGTCTTTGCCCATTTTCAGCTTGGCTGTGTAGTCTTTCAACAGCAGGAAGGCAAGTGGTGACAGGAGCAGGATGGCGATGAGGTTAATCCATGCCATGATGCCCATTGCCATGTCTGCCATATCCCATACCAAGGGTACGTTGACAACTGCGCCGAAGTAGACCCATGCCAAAACCAGCATGCGGAAAACGGCGGTAACCAGCCAATGGCTCTTGATGAATTGGACGTTGGACTCGGCATAGGCATAGTTGCCGATAACGGTTGAAAAGGCAAACATAAACAGGATGACGGCAAGGAAGCCCGCGCCCCATTCGCCTACCTGGCTGACGATTGCCGCTTGGGTCAGCGCCGCACCGCTCAGGTCGCCGTAAGGCTGTTGATAGGTCAAGACGATAAAGGCGGTGCATGAGCAGACGATGATGGTATCGACGAAAACGCCCAGCATTTGAATCATGCCTTGGGAGACGGGGTGTTTCACTTCGGCTGCGGCTGCGGCATTCGGCGCGGAACCCATACCCGCCTCATTGGAATACAGACCGCGTTTGATGCCCTGCATCATGGTGGTCGAAATCAGACCGCCGAGGAAACCGCCTGCAGCCGAATCGAAGTTGAACGCGTTGGAAAAAATCTGACCGAACACGTCAGGAATCAGGGAAATATTGGTAACAATGATGAAGAGTGCTATGACGAGATATAAAACCGCCATCAGCGGAACGATGATTTCCGCAGCTTTGGATACGCGGCGGATACCGCCGAAGATAATCGGGGCAGTCAGAATGACCAGGGCGACGCCGACATAGTGTTGATCCCAGCCCCATGCCGCTTTGGTGGTATCGGCGATGGTATTGGTCTGTACAGCTTCAAATACAAAGCCGAAACAGAAAATCAGGCTCAGGGCGAACAAAACGCCCAGCCATTTTTGTCCCAAGCCTTGAGTGATGTAGTAGGCAGGGCCGCCGCGGAAGTGGTGGTTGTCGTAGTCCCGGACTTTAAAGAGTTGGGCCAGTGAAGATTCGACAAACGCTGAACTCATGCCGATTAAGGCGGTTACCCACATCCAGAACACTGCGCCCGGCCCGCCGAGTTTGATGGCGATCGCCACGCCGGCGATGTTGCCCACGCCTACGCGGCTGGCCAAGCCGGTAACGAATGCTTGGAACGGTGTGATTCCGTGCGGGTCATCACCTTGTTTGCGACCGCCCAGCATTTCTTTGATACTGCGGCCGAAGAGACGGAATTGTACAAAACCGGTGGTAACGGTGAAAAAGAGGCCTGCGCCTAAAAGCATATATACCAACCCCGACCACATTGGGTCGTTGATGGCGTTTACCCAGCCGTGAAGCTGTTCGAAAAATTGATCCATACAAACCTTTCAGAGTTTCTGCATTTTCAGACGGCCTATGTGTGAAGGCTGTCTGTAACTGGATGTATTCTAGCAGACTGTCAACAAACTGAAAAACGTTTACATATTCTTTTTTATATTATCTTTTTGATTATCATGTGATTTTATTATTATGGTGTAAAGGATTTATCGATTTTAATTTTTCCGTTTTACATATTTGAACAAAAAGGCCGTCTGAAAACAGAGTCTTGTTTTCAGACGGCCTTGATTTTATTTCAATGCGTTATTCGGGACGCATTTGCGGGAACAGAATCACGTCGCGGATGGTTTGCGAATCGGTCAGCAACATGACCAAGCGGTCGATACCGATGCCGCAGCCGCCTGTCGGCGGCAGGCCGAATTCCATTGCGCGGATGTAGTCGGCATCGTAGTGCATGGCTTCGTCGTCGCCGGCATCTTTTTGTGCCACTTGCGCCTTGAAGCGTTCGGCTTGGTCTTCTGGATCGTTCAACTCGGAGTAGCCGTTTGCCAGTTCGCGGCCGACAACGAAAAGCTCGAAGCGTTCGGTCAAGCCCGGTTTGCTGTCAGATGCGCGTGCCAATGGCGACACTTCGACAGGGTAGTCGATGATGAAAGTCGGGTTCCACAGTTTGCTCTCAGCGCAACCTTCAAACAGGGCAAGCTGCAGGCTGCCGATACCCGGAGATGGAGGCAGGCTTTCGCCGTGTTTGACGATTTCTTTTTTCAGCCATTCTTCATCGTTCAACTGCTCATCGGTGTAGTGCGGATTGTATTTTTTGATGGCACCGAGAATGGTCAGGCGTTCAAACGGGCTTTCCAAATCGACTTCTTTGCCGTTGTAGCTGATTTTTGCCGTGCCGTTTACCGCGCGGGAAGCGTTGCGGATGATGTCTTCCGCCATTTGCATCATGCGTTCGTAGTCGGAGAAGGCTTCGTAGAATTCGATCATGGTGAATTCAGGGTTGTGGCGTACGGACATGCCTTCGTTACGGAAGCTGCGGTTGATTTCAAACACACGTTCCAAACCGCCGACAACCAAGCGTTTCAGATACAGCTCGGGCGCAATGCGCAGGTAGAGCGGAATGTCCAAGGCATTGTGGTGGGTAACGAATGGTTTTGCTGTCGCACCGCCCGGAATCGGGTGCATCATTGGGGTTTCAACTTCCAAATAATGCTCGTTCACCATGAAATTACGCACGGATTGGATGATTTGGCTGCGTTTGATGAAGGTATTGCGCGACTCTTCGTTGGCAATCAAATCGACGTAGCGTTGGCGGTATTTGGTTTCCTGATCGCTCAAACCTTTGTGTTTGTCCGGCAGAGGGCGCAGGGATTTGGACAGCAGGCGGATGTTGGACACGCGCACGGTCAATTCGCCGTGGTTGGTTTTGAACAAAGTACCTTCCGCGCCGACGATATCGCCCAAGTCCCAGTGGTTGAAGTCGTCCAAAACTTCTTGGCTCACGCCTTTGTTGTTCAAATAAAGCTGGATTTGACCGGTAACGTCTTGAATGGTGGCGAAGCTGGCTTTGCCCATTTGACGTTTGAGCATCATGCGGCCGGCAACTTTGACGGGAATGCCTTGCGGGTCTAGTTCTTCTTTGCTGATTTCACCGTATTGGGTATGCAGGTCGGCGGCAAAGCTGTCGCGTTTGAAATCGTTAGGGTAGGCGTTGCGTTCTTTGCGGATGTTGTGCAGTTTCTCGCGGCGCAGGGCGATGATTTGGTTTTCGTCCAACTGCGGCTCGATTTGCGGATTGTTTTGTTCGCTCATGGTGTTTTCCGGAAAAATGAGTCAGGCTGCCGGAGTTTGCAGACGGCCTGAATAAAGTGAAAAATTGGCTCTATTTTACGCGATGTCGGTGTTTTTTTCTATAAAGGCAGAAAGGCCGTCTGAAACCTGAAAAATCGGTTTCAGACGGCCTTTTGTTTCATGAAGGGCCGTATCGGCGGTTAGATATCGGTTTCCAAATAAACGACTTGGGTTTGCAGATATTCTTCCAAACCGTGTTTGCCGTCGGCACCGCCGATACCTGATTTTTTCCAACCGGCATGGAAGCCCTGCATGGCTTCGAAGTTTTCGCGGTTGATGTAGGTTTCGCCGAAACTCAGGCGGCGGGTTACATAAAACGCTTCATTCAGATTGGTGGTATAGACGGAGCTGGTCAGGCCGAATTCGCTGTCGTTTGCCAAAGCGATGACTTGATCGAGCGTGTCGAAAGTGGCAACCGGCAGGACGGGGCCGAAGGTTTCTTCCTTCATGATGTCCATGCTGTTGTCGGTATCGGTCAGCAGGGTCGGCTCGAAGAAATAGCCGCGTCCTTCGGCGCGTTTGCCGCCGCAAACCAAAGTTGCGCCTTGTCGAACTGCGCGTTCGACTTTTTCTGCAACGGATTTTACGGCACGCTCTTCAATCAACGGGCCCATTTCCAGTGCGCCTGCTTCAGCTTCGGCCGGATTGCCGTAGCGCACGCCTTTCATGGCGGCAGTCATTTTTTCGATAAACGCGTCTTTCAGGCTGCTATGGACATACACGCGTTCAGCGCAGTTACAGATTTGGCCGGTATTGCCCACGCGTGAAGCCAAGATGGATTTGACGGCCAGATCCAAGTTGGCATCTTTCAGGACGATGGCAGGGGCTTTGCCACCCAGTTCCAGTGAGACTTTGGTGATGTTGGTAGCGGCGGCTTCCATCACTTGGCGGCCGGCATCGACAGAACCGGTTAGGCTGACCATATCGACTTGTGGATGCGATGCCAAGGCATTGCCGATTTCTGCGCCCGGGCCGTTAACGACGTTGAATACGCCGGCCGGTAAGCCTGAAGCATGAACGATTTCAGCAAAGATGTGGCAGTTAATCGGGGTAACGCTGCTTGGTTTGACGACGATGGTATTGCCTGTTACCAAAGCCGGGCCCATTTTGCGGGCGATCAGGAAGAATGGGAAGTTCCACGGCAAAATGCCGGCGATCACGCCTAAAGGACGTTTGAACAATAAAATGTTTTCGCGCGGACGGTCGCTTTGGATGATTTCGCCTTCATAACGGCGCGCCCATTCTGCTTGATAGTCGAGATAATCGGCAGTGAACATGACTTCTATGCGTGCCAAATCTTTGGTTTTGCCGCCTTCGGCAACAATGGTATCAGTCAGCTCGTCGGCGCGTTCACGGATGCCTTGGGCAATTTTGCGCAGGTATGCGCCGCGCTCAACGGCAGGCAAACGCTCCCATGCAGTTTGCGCATCTCTGGCTGCGGCAATGGCACGATCAACATCGGCTTTTCCGCCTTTAGGCTCACGCGCGATGACTTCTTCAGTTGCTGGATTCAATACATCACGCCATGTGCCGTTAAAGTCAGTTTCAAAGCGGCCGTTGATATACATAGACAGTTGTTTCATCAAACCTTCTCCTGTTGTTGTAGTTGGATGTAGTTTTAGTCTATGCCTAAATTGTCTGGCATACAAGAGGATTTGGCGTGGGTTGATGGTAGGTATTTGGAAGTTTTTAGAAAAAGATGATGGGTGGGGAGTTGGGTTTGATTGATTCAAGAGGTTGGTGATGCTTTGAGTTATATCTATAACAGCATTGTGACAAAGCTCGAATATTCTTGATGTTGATAATAATGGAGGTATTGAGTGAAGAAAGGCTTGATGGAGAATATAAAAAAACCTGCTTTTTTCAAAGCAGGTTTTCATATTTGGTGGGTCGTGAGCGATTCGAACGCTCGACCAACGGATTAAAAGTCCGCTGCTCTACCGACTGAGCTAACGACCCGATAAGCTGTGCATTATAGGGAACTTGTTTCTTTTCGTCAACTGTTTTTTTGAAATTTTTTTCAAAAAACGTAAATCGGTTGTTATTTGGCGTTAATTCTCCCTTTTTCGAGTATTAATTATGTTATGATTTTCTAATCTGTCAGTTCTGATGGATATTTTTTAGACCAAAGGATATACAACATGAAAAAATTATTGATTGCTGCGATGATGGTAGCTGGTTTGGCTGCTTGTTCTCAAGAGGCGAAACAGGAAACTCAAGAAGCGGCTTCTGCCGTTGCTTCTGATGTGAACGCTGCTGCCGAACACGCGGCTTCTGCTGCCGATGCTGCTGCTTCCGAAGCTAAAGGCGCTGCTGAACAGGCTGTTTCTGACGCTAAAGAAGCCGGTGCCGATGCGAAGGAAACTGCGGAGAAAGCAATTTCCGATGCTAAAGAAACTACCGGTAAAGCCATCGATGGTGCTAAAGAAGCCAGCGACAAAGCCTTGGACGATGCAAAAGCTGCTGTGGGCGAAGCTAAAGACGCTGCCAAAGATGCGGCTAAAGATGCTTTGGGTAAAGCTGCCGATGCAACTCAAGAAGCTGCCGACAAATTGAAAGACGCTGCTAAATAAGCTGGTGTCAGATACAAAAAGGCCGTCTGAAAAAATGTTTTTCAGACGGCCTTTTTGTATCGGCAGATTATTTTTTCTCTTGCTGACGCGTGTACACCAAAGAAGTCAGGATGGACGCGCCCAGTGCGCCGAAGACGACGGACAGGGAAATGGAAATCGGGATATGCACCCAGTACATAATCAGCATCTTAATGCCGATAAAGCTCAACACGAAAGCCAAGCCGTATTTGAGGAAAATAAAGCGTTCGGCAAAGTCTGCTAGTAGGAAGTACATGGCACGCAGGCCCAAGATGGCAAAAATGTTGGAAGTGAGGACGATGAAAGGGTCGGTGGTTACGGCAAAAATAGCGGGGATGCTGTCCACGGCGAAGATGACGTCGCTCAATTCGATCATAATCAATACCAGCAAAAGCGGCGTAGCGATGCGTTTGCCGTTTTCAATGGTAAAGAATTTTTCATCGTCAAACTGTTGGCTGGTCGGGATGACTTTTTTGAGCAGGGTCAGGATCTTGTTTTGGGAAAGATCTTCTTCAGCTTCGGTTTCGGGCTTCATCATATGAATGCCGGTGTATAAGAGGAATGCGCCGAAGAGGTACAAAATCCATTCAAATTGTTGTACCAAGGCGGCGCCGATGAAGATCATGATGGCGCGCAGGACGATGGCGCCGAATACGCCATAGAGCAAGACGCGGTGTTGGAATTTGGGTTCGACTTTGAAGTAGCCGAAAATCATCAGGAAAACGAAGATGTTATCGACGGCAAGGGATTTTTCGAGTACATAGCCGGTGAAGAATTCGAGGACTTTTTCTTTGGCGACAACGGCCCCGTAAGTCGGGTTGCCCGCCAGTTCAAAATAGAGCCAGCCTGCAAATGCACAGGATACGGTCACCCAAATACCGCTCCAAGCGAGGGCTTCTTTGATGCTGACTTTGTGGGCGCCGTTTTTTTTCAGCGATACCATATCGATGGCGATCATGATTAAGACGGCAATAAAAAAGATGCCGTAAAACATCGGCGAGCCGACGGACGGGTATTGGGTCATAAAAAATCCTTGTGTGTGGGGTATAGGTAAGGTTTACCAAGACAGGTAGAACATCGCCTTGGCAAAAAAGACGATAAACAGCATATGGCTGAAGACAACGGCGTGTATGTATTTCGACCAGCCGACGGTGAGGGTGTGCCGTGCCATTTTGACGACGGCGATGGCAAAATGTACCAAAACGCTTATTGCCAACAGGATTTTGATGCTCAGCATGATGCCGAAAGAGCTGTCGAATGGGTGGTGCAGTATCGGCAGGTAGCGGTTGTACACCATCACGATGCCGCTGATGAACAGGGTAATGACGACAGGCGGCATTACGCGTACGGCACGATAGGACATGGCACGTTCGACTTCGCGGCGCGATTCGCGTGAAACGCGGCCGGTGTGCAAAACGGAGAGAACCAGCATTTCGAAAAATACGCCGCCGACAAAGGCAATCGCGCAATAAACGTGGATGATGTGTGCCAGTGCGTAGGTACTCATGACGGGTGTTTCCGGTAGTTCAGACAAGTCGTCATTGTATCACTACCGAATGCGGTTGATGTATGCGCAATTTTATGCCAAAGATATTAAATTTTATAAATATTCTATTGGAATTTCCGTTTGTTTTTGAAGTTAACCGTTCATCAAAAGCGTTATCTTAGTTTAATCTGTCTTTACTTATCAGAAAATATATTAATGAAAGGTTGTGCCATACTGTTCCATATACAGCTTAACCCCTGATGGAGAATCAAACCATGAAGAAAACTTTCGCAAAAACTGTGACCTTGATCATGCTGGCCGCCTCTTTGGGGGCATGTGCCAATATGACTCAAACCCAACGCAACACTGCTGCTGGTGCGGTATTGGGTGGCGTGGCAGGTAACTTGATTGGTGGCGATACCGGCTCTACCTTGGGTGGTGCGGCTTTGGGTGGCGTTATCGGCAGTCAAGTTCATACCCGCTACTAATCCTTTATTCGGTTAGAAATAAAAAGGCCGTCTGAATATTCAGACGGCCTTTTGTTTTGTGGTTTATTCGTTGACGAACGTTACACCGGTCAGTTGCGATTGCAAAATAGCAGTGCGCAAAGCAGTCAGTGCTTTCGGGCGGACAAAGTTGCGGCGATAGGCCAAAACGACACGGCGGTGCGGCGCATTGCCTTCAAACGGGATAATGCTGAAAAGCATATGGTCGTTTTCGGTCAATGCGGTAGCAGGCATGACGCTGATGGCCAAACCGCTGGCAACCATGTGGCGGATGGTGTTGATGGAGCTGCCTTGCAGGGTATTGGTCAAACCTTGGATTTTCTGTTTGGAAGCCAATTCGGAACAGCTTGCCAACACTTGGTCGCGCATACAGTTGCCTTCGGACAGCAGCAACACTTGTTCTTCGCCCAAAAGCTGAGGCGTAACGGCATCGAGTTCTTCAAAGTGATGGCCTTTGGGAACGATGACGAAGAAAGGTTCGTCATACAGAGGCTCGGTTACGATGCCCGGCTCTTGGAACGGCTCGGCAACGACGATTGCATCGACATCGCCACGTTTGAGCGACTCGGTCAGGATGTGGGTATAGTTCTCTTCCAGCATCAGCGGCATTTTCGGTGCGGTTTCACGCAGCGCGGTAATGAGCTTGGGCAGAAGGTAGGGGGCAACGGTGAAAATCAGGCCGAGTTTGAATGCGCCTTCCAATTCGTTTTGCTCTTCATTGGCAAGGTGCTTGATGAGTTCTGCTTCTTCCAGAACCCGGCGGGCTTGGGCGACAATGCGCTCGCCCGCTTCGGTCGTGATGATGTCGTTGCTGCTACGGTCGAACAGGGATACCGACAGCTCTTCCTCCAGCTTTTTGATGGCGATGGAGAGGGTGGGCTGGCTGACAAAGCAGCGTCGTGCGGCACGTCCGAAGTGACGTTCTTGTGCGACGGCTACGATGTAACGCAATTCGGTCAAGGTCATGTGTTAAGCCTTTTTTTGTTCCGGCAGGGTGATGTTCAGCTCAAGAACGTCCAAGCCGTCTTGTTTCTCTTGGGAGATGCGGATATCGTCCAATGATACGTTGACGTATTTGGACAGGACTTCCAACAACTCTTTGCGCAGGGTCGGCAGATAGTCCGGAGCTTGGCCTTCTTGTGCGCGCTCTTGCGCGATGATGATTTGCAGGCGGTCGCGCGCGACTGTGGCGGTTTTCGGCTTTCTGCCGAACAGCATATCGAGCAGTGACATGTATTAACCTCCGAACAGTCGTTTTAAGAAGCTTTTCTTCTCAGCTTCGAGGAAACGCATTTCGCGGTTTTCACCCAAGAGGCGGGCAATAACGTCTTTGTAGGCTTCGGCTGCGGCGGCATTGTCTTGGTGGATGACAGGTTCGCCGGCGTTGGAAGCTTGCAGAACGTTTTGTGATTCAGGAATCACACCGATCAACGGAATACGCAAGATGTCGCAGATGTCTTGTACAGACAGCATTTCGCCTTTGGCTACGCGCTCAGGGGAGTAGCGGGTAATCAGCAGGTGCTCTTTAACAGTGCTGCCTTGTTCTGCTTTGCGGGATTTGCTTTGCAAAATGCCCAAGATGCGGTCGGAGTCGCGGACGCTGGATACTTCCGGATTGGTGGTAATGATGGCTTCGTCGGCAAAGTAGAGTGCCATCAGTGCACCTTGTTCGATACCGGCAGGGGAATCGCAGATAATGAATTCGAAGCCCATTTTTTCGCTGGCCAGCTCTTTCATCACGTTGTCTACGCCTTCGCGGGTCAGTGCGTCTTTATCGCGGGTTTGCGAGGCGGGCAGGATGTAGAGGTTTTCGCAGTTTTTGTCTTTAATCAGGGCTTGGTTGAGTGTGGCTTCGCCTTGGATGACGTTGATGAGGTCATACACGACGCGGCGTTCGCAACCCATAATCAGGTCGAGGTTGCGCAAACCGACGTCGAAGTCGATTACGGCGGTTTTGTGGCCACGCAGGGCCAGGCCGGTTGCGATGCTGGCGCTGGTAGTGGTCTTGCCTACGCCGCCTTTACCTGAAGTTACTACGATGATTTTGGACACGATATTTCCTTTTTAAGTACTGATGTTTATTCGGCGTCGATTGCGCTGATAACCAGTCGGTTGTCTTGCAATGATACTTGTACGGGTTTTTTGTGCAGATGCTCGGGCAGGTCTTGCTCGAAGTTGCGGTATATACCGGCAACGGAGACTAATTCGGCCTGCATGGAATGAATAAAGATGCGCGCGTTGGTATTGCCTTTTGCACCAGCCAACGCTCTGCCGCGCATGGGGGCGTAAATATGGATGTTGCCGTCGGCGATGAGTTCCGCACCTTGGCTGACGATGCCGGTAACGATGAGGTCGCCGTTTTCAGCGTAAACCTGCTGGCCGGTACGCACGGGCGTGCTGACCAACACGGTCGGATTGTTGATGACGGTGGCTTGTACGTCTTGCGGCTGCGGTGCTTGGCGCGGAGCAGGTGCTGCCTGTGTGTCGGCTGCCTGGGTGGAGTTGCCTTGTTTGAAGACCAAGTGGTAACGCGCCGCCGCTGCCGCCCATGTGTCGCTGGTGTGGTGCAACCCTAAAATTTGCATGCCGTAACGGGCAAACAGGGAAATCATGCCACCTAAATCGATGGATTCGGGATGGTCGAAATCTTGTACGTCTAAAATAAAGGGAACGAATTCGTCTTGGGATTGGCCTGCCAGTTGGCGCAGGAATTCTTCCAATTCGGTTAAATCTGCGGTGTGCAGATGGATGGATAAGACGTCCAAACGTGACGTTTTTATGTCGAATGCGGGTTTCATTGTCATGAAATAATAAAATTTTTTAATGACGTAAGTTTACCGTGTAAATCTTGGCTATTCAATCTGTTTGGCCGTCTGAAACCAAAATATTTTGTTTGAACGTTTTTCAGCTGTATTTAGTGTGGTTTTTTGGTGTGAACGCAGGTTTCAGACGGCCTTGGGAAAGGGGTAGCCGTGTGTGTCGATGTCATCGGCGACGGCCCACGGCGTGTGGATGAGGGTGGAGGGCAGGTGTGCCAATTCGGGGATGTAACTGCGGATGTAGCTGCCGTCGGGATCGATTTGATGCGAACGGTGGGCATAGCGGACGGTGGCCGTATCTTGTGCAGCGAGGTGCCAGTTGGCTTGGTTGAGCGCGGGGTCGGTGCCGGTTTGGACGGAGGCTGTCCATGCGATGCCTTGATTGGGGTCTAGGTTGAGCGCATGGCAGAAATAGTGGGCGCACAGCTGCTGGAGAACGGGGTGTAAGTGGCCGGTGGCTTCGAGGCCGCGGATGGAGGCGTCGATGATGGGTACGCCGGTTTGGCCGTGTCGCCAGTATTCGCGTACCGGCGCGGCATCGGTTGTTTCGGGCAGGCGGCGGTGGTAGGCGAGCTGGTAGCAGTAGTCGCGGAAAATAAGCTTGTCCAGCCACTCGAAATGTCGGTTTGCCAAGCCTTCGGCGGCCAGCAGGCGCGGTGAAATGCAGCCTGAGGACAGGTAGGCATTGAGGAGGCTGGTGTTTTTTCGTGCCGGAAAATTTTGGGTAATCGGGTAGTGAACCAAATTCTGTTTGAACGCGTGCCATTGCGTTAAGGCTGCGGTTTCGCCGCCCTGTTGATAGGCAGGCAATACTGCGCCGGTATGGGCTGGAAACAGTGGAACGTTTTGTCCGGTTTGAACAGGCAATTTGGTTTCAGACGGCCTTTGTCCTGAATAAGCCTGCAACCATGCTTGTTTATAGGCGGCAAAATCGGTGTAGGGCAGGCCGTTGGCATCCATGAGGGGGAATTTGGCCAAAATGCCGCGGTCGTTGGCGTGTTGCAGGGCAATGCCTGCCCGGTCGAAATTGTGCCAGAGGTGGTTGTCTTGGCGGATTTCGGCTTCGGTGTAGGCTTCGTCTGTGATGACGGTATGGGCATTGAGCGCAGCAGCCAAGTGGAGGAGGTCTTTGTCGGAAGCAACGACATATAAAGGGATATGGTGTGCCGCCAGACGGGTATGTAGCTCTTGTGCGGCTTGATAATGGAACAGGCTTTGACGCGGATTGTGGTTTTCAGACGGCCTTTGGCTGACCCAGACGCAGGCGATGGACAAACCGCTTGCAACGGCGGCATTAAGCGCGGTATTGTCGTGCAGGCGGAGGTTGCGGCGGAACCAGACAAGGACGTGAGCAGATTTCATGAGCATGTTCCGACGGAAAAGGGAAAACCATTTTATCAGAATCAGCCTCATGTATCAGGCCGTCTGAAAAATCTTTTGGTTTGATTTTGCTATATAATTTTGGTTTTAGCAATGAGGCGGCAACCATGACCGAGCAAACCGTTTTGGCACTCATTACCTGCCAAACTTATCCCGAACCATCGGACAACCTGAAAACATTGGCGGCATGCTTGGAAACCATGGGCGTGAAAACCGTATTTGATGCGTGGCAAAACCATCCGTCCGCGCCGTTTTTGCTGCCTTTGTGTGCATGGGATTATGCCGCCGAACCCGAAGCCTTCCGCCAATGGCTGGAGCAAGCCGAGCAGGCGGGGCAGCGTTTTATCAATCCGCCCGAGCTGATGGCTTGGAATATGGAAAAGACTTATTTGTGCGATTTGGCGGCGTGCGGCGCGCGAGTGATTCCCAGCGTGTTCGTTCCGCCGCAAAAAGCCGAATTGGCCGACATCCTGAACCGACAAGGCTGGACGGAAGCAGTCATCAAGCCGGCATTCGGGCAGAGCGGCAAAGGCGTGGTCAAAGTTTGTGCGGAGGTATTGGACGTGGATATGGCGGATTATCCGCAAGGCATGATTGTTCAACCTTATATCCGCGAAATCGAAACGGCGGGTGAAACCTCGCTGGTGTTTTTCAACGGCGTATTCAGCCATGCCGTACGCCGTCAGCCGCCTCAAGGCGAATGGCGCGCCAACTCGGCCTATGGCGTGTCGGTATTTGGTATCGAGCCGCCCGAGTTTGCCGTCCGTGCCGCGCAAGACGCACTGGCCGCTTTGCCGCAAATGCCGGTTTACGCCCGAGTGGACGGCACATTGGTCGGCGACACCTTCCTGCTCAATGAATTGGAACTTATCGAGCCCGCCCTGTATTTGCACACCAGCGAAGGCACGACGGAACGCTTTGCCCGAGTGTTGGCACAGTTGCTTGGGTAACATTCATCAACCTGACTTTATAAATAACAAGCCTCAGGCCGTCTGAAAACCATCTTTCAGACGGCCTGAGGCTTTTTTTAAACAAGATTTGCGCATTTGTATTTTTCAATAATGTGCCATTTGTCGATTGTGTCATTTTAATTGTTGCAGTCTTAATTGATGGTTGATTAACTTTCATTTGGCATTTTATCTCGGCCGCAGCCTTTATTTTTAGCGGATTGTAAACAATCTGGTCGGTCTAAATAGATATCTTTTTAGGGTAAAACCTCAAAAATCTTTTTAAAAAGAAAGATATTGTCTTATTGAATATTCTGTGCTGAAATTACATGACACTACAAAAAGTAGTGCATAAAAAATAAAACAGACAAAGGAGAAAGCCATGCAATTTTTTTTAGATAATCTCAAAGCCTTTTTCGAAACCATCAGCGGCTGGGTCTGGGGACCTATTATGTTGATGCTGCTGGTCGGTACGGGCATTTTGCTGACCGTTTTGCTGAAAGGCTTGCAGTTCACCATGTTGGGTTATGCGCTGAAACAGGCGTTTGTGCCGTCAAAGAAGCATGAAGACGGCGAAGACCACGAAGGCGATATTTCCCATTTTGCGGCGTTGATGACCGCGCTGTCCGCCACCATCGGTACGGGCAACATCGCCGGTGTGGCGACTGCGGTGGTAACCGGCGGCCCGGGCGCGGTATTTTGGATGTGGATGACCGCCATTTTCGGCATGGCAACCAAATACGGCGAGGGCGTGTTGGCGGTGAAATACCGCGTCACCAATTCCAAAGGTGAAATGTCCGGCGGCCCGATGTACTACATCGAAAAAGGCTTGGGCAAAAACTGGAAATGGATGGCCGTTGCATTTGCGCTGTTCGGCACATTCGCTTCATTCGGTATCGGCAGCTCGGTGCAGTCCAACTCGGTTGCGCAGGCAGTGCAAACCAGCTTCGGTGTCGAACCTGCCTACACCGGCGTGATATTGACCGTATTAACGGCCATTGTGCTTTTGGGCGGCATTAAGGGCATCGCCAAAGCCGCGTCCTTTATCGTACCTGCCATGGCTGTGTTTTATGTAGTAGGCGGTATTACCATTATCGTGATTAATTCCGATGTACTGATGCCTGCCGTCAAACTGATTTTCTCCGATGCGTTTAGCGCGCAAGCCGTGGCAGGCGGTGCCATCGGTACAGTCATCCGCTACGGCGTGGCGCGCGGCGTGTTCTCCAATGAGGCGGGTATGGGTTCTGCACCGATTGCCGCCGCAGCCGCGAAAACCGACCACCCCGTCCGTCAGGCTTTGGTTTCCATGACCGGTACTTTTTTGGACACCATCGTTGTCTGCTCGATTACCGGTATCGTGTTGGTCATGGGTCTGCTCGGCGCAGGTGGCGAGTTTGTGAAACCTGAATTGAGCGGCGCGGCGCTGACAACCGTCACTTTCCAAAAAATGCTGCCCGGCATCGGCGGCTGGATTGTGACCATCGGCCTGATTTTCTTTGCCTACTCAACCATTCTCGGCTGGTGTTATTACGGCGAGAAATGCGCGGTTTACGTTTTCGGCGAGAAGTTTGCCGGTTTGTACCGCGTCGGTTATGTTTCTTCGGTCATGCTGGGAACCGTGTTGAGCCTTGATTTGGTGTGGCTGGCTTCGGACACATTCAACGGCTTGATGGCTTTGCCCAACCTGATTGCGCTTTTGTTGATGGCGAAAGTCATCGTCAATGAAACGCGCGATTTCAAACAAAAAATCAAAAACGGCGAATTGCCGCATTAATATACAAGGCCGTCTGAACCTGAACATTCAGACGGCCCGATGTATATTAAGTTTGTTTTGAAAAAAGTCAGAGGAGGAACAAAATGAAAGTGCTTGTTTTAGGTGCGGGTGTTGCCGGTATATCCTGCGCTTGGTATCTGGCGGAAGCCGGACACGAAGTCACAGTCATCGACCGCGCCGAGGGCGTGGCGATGGAAACCAGTTTTGCCAACGCAGGCCAGCTCTCTTACGGCTATACCACGCCTTGGGCTGCACCCGGTATCCCGACCAAAGCGCTGAAATGGCTGTTTAAAAGCCATCCGCCTTTGCTGTTTCGCCCTGACGGCAGCCTGTATCAAATCGAATGGCTGTGGCAAATGCTGCAAAACTGCACGGCAGCGCGCTATCAAACCAACAAAGAGCGCATGGTCAGGATTTCCGAATACAGCCGTGAAATGTTCCGCCGTTTTGAAGCGCAAACCGGCATGAATTTTGAAGGGCGCAAAAAAGGGACGTTGCAGATTTTCCGTCAGGCTAAAGAAGTTGAAGCGGCAGAACAAGACATTGCCGTTTTGGAACGCTACGGCGTGCCGTACCGCCGTCTGAAACCCGAAGAATGTGCAGAGTTTGAGCCTGCGCTGGCGCGCGTTACCGCCAAAATTGCCGGCGGCCTGCACCTGCCTGCAGACGCGACCGGCGACTGCCATCTGTTTACCGAAAATCTATACAAATTGTGTCAGGAAAAGGGCGTACAGTTTCATTTCAACCAAACCATCAGCCGCATCGACCACAACGGACTGCGCATCAAAGCCGTTGAAACCGAAACAGGGCGGTTTGAAGCAGATGCCGTTGTCTGCGCGCTCGGCTGCTTCAGCAGGACTGTGTTGGCGCAGTTGGATCTCAATCTGCCGATTTATCCCGTCAAAGGCTATTCCTTGACCCTGCCGGTCACAAATTCCGACGGCGCACCGGTGTCCACTGTTTTGGATGAAAGCTACAAAGTCGCCATCACACGCTTTGACAACAGAATCCGTGTCGGCGGCATGGCGGAATTATCCGGCTACGAAATCAAACTGCCCGAAAAACGCCGCGAAACATTGGCTTTGGTCGTCAACGATTTATTCCCCGAAGGCGGCGACTTGAATCAGGCATTGTTCTGGAGCGGCCTCAGACCGATGACGCCCGACAGCACGCCGTTAATCGGGCGCACCCGCTTTGAAAACTTATTCCTAAATACCGGCCACGGCACTTTGGGCTGGACCATGTCGCTGGGTTCGGCAAAATTAACTGCCGATATCGTGAGCGGCAAAGACACCGAAATCCGAAGCGACGATTTGAGCCTGTCGCGCTATCAGGCTTAAGCTGGAAAGCGATAAGGTTTAGTGACATTTCAAACTTAAGGGCCGTCTGAAAATCATTTTTCAGACGGCCTTATGTTTCAAAATCCGTGTATCCAATCAATAAAATAAATAATAACTATTATCATATGCATTAAAAAGTGTTAGTCTGAACCTGTCCCAGCTTTTAGCGCAGGTTTTCTCATGCCCGATTTTTCGATGTCCAATTTGGCCGTTGCCTTTTCCATCACGCTGGCTGCCGGTTTGTTTACCGTATTAGGTAGCGGCTTGGTGATGTTTTCCAAAACGCCCAATCCGCGCGTGTTGTCGTTTGGTTTGGCATTTGCCGGCGGTGCGATGGTGTATGTCTCCCTGACGGAGATTTTCAGTAAATCCAGTGAGGCGTTCGCTGAAATTTATGATAAAGACCACGCGTTTGCGGCAGCGACCATGGCATTTTTGGCTGGGATGGGCGGCATCGCGCTGATTGACCGCCTGGTGCCGAACCCGCATGAAACCTTGGATGCTCAAGATCCGTCGTTTCAAGAAAGCAAACGTCGCCATATCGCGCGAGTCGGCATGATGGCGGCGTTTGCGATTACGGCGCACAACTTTCCCGAAGGCTTGGCGACGTTTTTTGCCACCTTGGAAAATCCGGCGGTCGGGATGCCTTTGGCCTTGGCGATTGCCATCCATAATATTCCGGAGGGCATTTCCATCGCCGCGCCGGTTTATTTTGCCACCCGAAGCCGTAAGAAAACGGTATGGGCGTGTCTGCTATCTGGCCTGGCCGAGCCTTTGGGGGCGGCTTTGGGCTATTTGATTTTGCAGCCGTTTTTGTCGCCTGCCGTGTTTGGTTCGGTATTCGGTGTGATAGCTGGTGTGATGGTGTTTTTGGCGTTGGACGAGCTATTACCGGCCGCCAAACGTTATTCAGACGGCCACGAAACCGTTTACGGCCTGACAACGGGTATGGCGGTAATCGCCGTTAGCCTGGTATTGTTCCATTTTTAAAACCCGTATGCCAAAGGCCGTCTGAAATGATTCAGACGGCCTTTTTGCGTTATAATCCGCACATCAAAAATAACCTTAATTTCACAAAGTTCCATCATGTTAGACAAATACAATCCAGCCGAAATCGAATCCAAACATTATCAAAACTGGGAAGAGCAGGGCTATTTCCAGCCTGATATGGATTTGACGAAACCGTCTTTCTCCATCCAATTGCCGCCGCCCAATGTAACCGGCACGCTGCACATGGGTCATGCCTTCAACCAAACCATCATGGACGGCCTGACCCGCTACTACCGCATGAAAGGCTGCAACACCGCCTGGATTCCGGGTACCGACCACGCGGGCATCGCCACGCAAATCGTGGTCGAACGTCAGCTTGCCGCGCAAAACGTGTCCCGTCATGACTTGGGCCGTGAAAAATTCTTAGAAAAAGTGTGGGAATGGAAAGAAGTTTCCGGCGGCACGATTACGCAGCAGATGCGCCGCGTGGGCTGTTCTGCCGACTGGACGCGCGAGTATTTCACGATGGACGACGTGCGCGCCGAAACCGTAACCGAAGTGTTTGTGCGCCTGTTTGAACAGGGCTTGATTTACCGCGGCAAACGCTTGGTGAACTGGGATCCCGTGCTCGGTACGGCGGTGTCGGATTTGGAAGTGGAAAGCGTGGAAGAACAAGGCTCTATGTGGCACATCCGCTATCCGCTGGCGGACAATCCCGCCGAAGCCGTTATCGTCGCGACCACCCGCCCCGAAACGCTGCTGGGCGACGTTGCCGTAGCCGTCAGTCCTGAAGACGAACGTTATACCCATTTGATCGGCAAGGAATTAATCCTGCCGCTGACCGGTCGCACCATCCCCGTGATTGCTGACGAATACGTTGAAAAAGACTTTGGCACAGGTTGCGTGAAAATCACGCCTGCGCACGACTTCAACGACTACGAAGTCGGCAAACGCCACGACACGCGTTTGGTGAATGTGTTCGATTTGGAAGCCAAAGTGCTGGCAAATGCCGAAGTATTCAACTTCAAAGGCGAAGCGCAACCAGGCTTTGCCCTGCCTGAAAAATACGCAGGCTTGGACCGTTTTGCCGCGCGCAAACAAATGGTTGCCGATTTGCAGGAACAAGGCTTCTTGGTCGAAATCAAACCGCACACGCTGATGACACCGAAAGGCGACCGTACAGGTTCGGTGATTGAGCCGATGCTGACCAACCAATGGTTTGTCGCCATGTCCGCCACGCCAAACGGCGGCGAGCCTGACAGCGAATTCAAAGGCTTGAGCCTTGCCGACAAAGCCAAAAAAGCTGTTGACAGCGGCGCAGTGCGCTTCATCCCTGAAAACTGGGTCAACACCTACAACCAATGGATGAACAACATCCAAGACTGGTGTATCTCGCGCCAACTGTGGTGGGGGCATCAAATCCCCGCGTGGTACGACAACGAAGGCAATGTGTACGTTGCCCGTAATCAGGAAGAAGCCGAAAAACAAGCCGGCAAAACTGGTTTGACCCGCGAAGAAGACGTATTGGATACATGGTTCTCCTCCGCGCTCGTGCCGTTCTCTACACTCGGCTGGCCGTCTGAAACCGACGAACTCAAAGCCTTCCTGCCATCCAATGTCTTGGTAACAGGTTACGAAATCATCTTCTTCTGGGTGGCGCGCATGATTATGATGACTACCCACTTTACCGGCAAAGTACCGTTTAAAGACGTGTACATCCACGGCATCGTGCGCGACCACGAAGGCAAAAAAATGTCCAAATCCGAAGGCAACGTCATCGATCCTGTGGATTTGATTGATGGCATCGACTTGGAAAAACTGCTGGTAAAACGTACCACCGGCCTGCGCAAACCCGAAACCGCGCCGAAAGTGGAAGAAGCCACCAAAAAACTCTTCCCCGAAGGCATCCCTAGCATGGGCGCGGACGCATTACGCTTCACCATGGCGAGCTATGCCAGCCTCGGCCGCAGCGTCAACTTCGACTTCAAACGTGCCGAAGGCTACCGCAATTTCTGCAATAAATTGTGGAACGCCACCAATTTCGTGTTGATGAACACCGAAGACAAAGACTGCGGTCAAGACGAAATGCAGCCGTTGGCGTTTACCTTTGCCGACCAATGGATTATCGGCAAACTGCAACAAGCCGAAGCCGCCGTTGCCGAAGCCTTTGAAACCTACCGCTTCGACCTTGCCGCACAAACGCTGTACGAATTTGTGTGGAACGAATATTGCGACTGGTACATCGAGCTGGCAAAAGTGCAAATCCAAACCGGCTGCCCGACAACCCAGCGCACCACACGCCGCACCCTCGTGCGCGTACTCGAAACCATTCTGCGCCTGCTGCACCCAATTATGCCGTTCATTACCGAAGAGCTGTGGCAGGTCGTTGCGCCTCTGGCGAATGCCAAAACCGCCGACAGCATTATGTTGGCCGCCTATCCGCAAGCCGATAAAGAACAAATCGTTCAGACGGCCTTCGACAAAATGGCCGCATTGAAAGACTTGGTGGAAGAAGTGCGCAAACTGCGCGGCGAAATGGGTATCGCGCCAAACGTCAAAGCCCCGCTGTTTGTCGAAGGCGGCAGCGACTTGGCCGACTGCCTCAAATACCTGCCCGCGCTCACCCGCCTCACCGAAGCCAAGCTGGTGAACAAACTGCCCGAAGCCGAAGACGCGCCCGTGGCCGTCTGCAACGGCGCGCGCCTGATGCTCAAAGTGGAAATCGACAAAGCCGCCGAAACCGCCCGCCTGACCAAAGAAGCCGAAAAACTGCAAAAAGCCTTGGACAAACTCAACGCCAAACTGTCCAAACCCGGCTACACCGACAAAGCACCGGCGCATCTGGTGGAGAAGGATAAGGCGGATTTGGCGGAGTTGACGGATAAGATGGGGAAAGTGGAAGCGCAGTTGGCGAAGTTGAGGGGGTAATTTAAAAACAAAATTTGCCTGGAAACAAAAATCTGTTTTCAGGCATTGAATTACCAAATCAATATCTAATCAATATTAGATTAGGATGAAATTATGAATGTAATAAAATATGTATGTAATTTGATTAAAAATTTCTTTTTGTGGATCTTCGGAGGATCACTAAAAAATGGACTAAGATCAATAATACTTTTTATATTAGGGGTAGTGGCAACAATCTGGCTTACGAATAACAATTTATTTGAAAGTTACGAAGATAAAATTACTCGTAAAGGGTATAAAGTCAATCAAGAGGGATATTGGCGAGCGTATCAAGATAAAGATAAAGATGTCATTGAAAATTTTTTAAAATTAAAAAATAAAAAACCAGAACAATATGGTGCATTAAAATTTGATCCAAAGTTTTTTTATGAATTTATTCTTAAAAAAGAAGATAGCGTTTTATTTTATTCAAACAATAAAGATTTACTCAAGACTAATGATTTATGCTTTCAAACATCAGATCTAAATCTTGATAGAAAGGACAATCTTGAAGGAGTAAGCGAAACATTAATTTTCTACGATAAAAAATTCTACCAACCAGAATCTTATAGATTCTTACAGGAATTATGCAAAAAAGAAATGGAAGGAATCAGCAATTTACAAGCCAAAATAAATGAAAACATTAAAAATTATGATGAAGTCATTAAAAAATATGACTTAATTGTTAAAAATGAATTAGGCGATAACTCCCAAGCAGCTAGATTTAAAGAAGATATAAAACAATATTCGATGTGTAGTAAGAATATTTATAGAGCGATGACTTCTTCAATTTGTCAGCTTAATCTTGAAACCAACAATAATGTATTAAAAGAATTGCAAGAAAATGAGGAATATCAAGATGCCTTATACAAAAAGGGTGTGTTAAGTAATTTAATTAACCCATGTAAGCTAGATGGAATAACACTAAGTTGTTATGAATAAGCAAGCGTAGGTTGGGTCAAGACCCAATAAAACCGTTAAATCATCCTGTTTTGTGTTGGGTTTTCAACCCAAGCTACCCAAAGGCTGTCTGAAACTGCTCTTTCAGACAGCCTCCCCATTTTCAGGTTGCCCTTCCCCAAGGCAGCCTGAAACCTTTCCCCCGCCCCAAACCCATCTGCCGTCATTCCCGCCTGCGCGGGAATGACGGTGTTTGTTGCTTTTCAGACGGCCTTTTTCTTTTTTTTAATCCATCACATTCAATCAAACCAAACAATCTGATTTTCATCCACGCTGATGCGGATTTCCTGTCCGGTTTGCGGTTTGTCTGCATTGTGGTCGGCGTGGGGATACCAAATCAAATCGCCGTATTGCGGATGGGCGAGGGTGAGGCGTGTGCCTTCGGCGAGGGGGACGGCTTCGCTGATGCGGACGGCTGTGCCGTTCGGGTCGAATCGGATGGCGTGTTGGGGAATGTAGCGTGTGTCGCCGGTGTTGGACAAACCGAGCAGCAGGGCGGCTTGGGCGTTGACGGGGCGGCGGATAAGGGTTTCCGGTGTGCCGTGTTGGAGGATGCGGCCTTCGTGCATGATGGCGATGGTGTCGGCCATGGTGCAGGCTTCTTCGGCGGAGTGGGTCACGAGGATGGCGGGGATGTTTTGACTGCGGATGCGTTCGGCGGTCAGGGTGCGCAGGTGGTGGCGCAGGTGGGTGTCGAGGCTGGAGAAGGCTTCGTCCAAGAGCAACAGTGACGGGCGCGTGATGAGGGCGCGTGCGAGGGCGAGGCGTTGCTGTTCGCCGCCGGAGAGACTTTCGGGTTTACGTTGCGCTTCGTGTTCCAAACCGATGTCGCGCAAGGCCTGCATGGATTGTTCTTCGATTTCGGCTTTGGGCAGGCGGCGCATTTTGAGGCCGAAACCGACGTTGTCGAGGGCGGTTAAATGCGGCAAAAGGGCGTAGTCTTGAAACATCAGCGAGATATTGCGCTTTTCAGACGGCATGTCGGTGATGTTGTCGCCGTTGAGCCAGACTTCGCCGCTGTCGGGACGCACCAGGCCGACGATGGTTTTGAGCAGGGTGGATTTGCCGCAGCCGGAGCGGCCGAGTACGGCGAGGATTTCGCCTGCTTCGACGTTTAGATTAATGTCTTGGGCAACGGTTTTGCTGCCGAAGCGTTTGTTGATGTTTTTGAGTTGCAACATGGTTTCAGACGGCCTTTAAAAATGGGGTCGGCAACGGATGCTGTCGAGCCATGCGGACAGCGGATGTTTGGGGTCGATCAGGCCGTATCGACGGCAGGCTTCGATCGTGACCAGCTGGGCATCGTGCATCATGTGTCCGCCCAACATGGCATCGAGCAGAGTAGGGATGTCCATCAGTTCAAAACCGGCGACTTCGCCGTCTTGGTTGGCGGGTTGGAAGCCTTCGGGCAGGACGATGTCGAAGATATACAGGATTTCGTTGTGGACACCGCGATTAACGGGGCGCAAACTATATATTTGGGCGGTCGGTCGGATATGGGGTGTTAACGAAGCGGGAATGCCGGCTTCTTCTTCGCCTTCGCGGCAGACGGCTTCAGACGGCCTCTCGCCGCTGCTGATGCCGCCGCCGGTCAGATTGTCGTGTTTGTTTGGATCGACGGCTTTGTGCGGACTGCGGCGGCCTATCCAAAAGCGCAAACCGTCTTCTGTTTCGACCAATCCGTTCAAATGCACTGCCTGACTCATCAGGCCGAACGGACGGAAGGCTGCGCGTTCGAGTGCGCATAAAGGCTTGCCCGACTGGTCGCAGATGTCGAACTTTTCACCGCGCCAACCTTTGAGCCAACCGCACTCGCGCCATTGTTGCGCCAGCGTTTGTAAACTGTCGCCCATCTGAGCCCAGCTGTCTGTTTCCAAATTCAGGCCGTCTGAAAGGGTTGACTGCCTGCCTGTCCAATCTTGCCCGAGGCGTTCGCGCCATAATGGGTTCAGACGGCCTAAAGGCAGGCCGTTGAGATACAGAATGCACCAATCGTCGGATGCGCCATAGCTTGTCTGCGCCCAATCCCACAATGCGTCGTGGACATCGGGTGTGAATACTTGTTCAAAACGGAAAGACTGAGACATGGCGCATCCTCCAAAAGAACTAAAGATACGTCGATTTTAGCCGTTTACGGCGAATTTGCAAAACGACCATATTCCCTGAAAACAGCTATAATAGAGTAAACCATCCGAAACGAGCACATCATCATGAGTGAATTGACCGATATCCTTTCCTACAACCAACGTTTCGTTGAATCGGGAGAGTACGAAAAATATTTCACCAACAAATACCCCGGCCGCGAGCTGGCCATCCTTTCCTGCATGGACGCACGCATTATCGAATTGCTACCCAATGCCTTGGGCTTGAAAAACGGCGATGCCAAGCTCATCAAAAACGCCGGCGCGCTGGTGACCCACCCTTGGGGTTCGGTGATGCGCAGTTTGTTGGTCGCCGTATTTGAACTCAAAGTCAAAGAAATCATGGTCATTGCCCACCACGACTGCGGTATGCGCGGACTACACGCAGAAGAGTTCCTCCAGCGCGTACACGACAGCAATATCCCCGATGACCGCATCGAAACCCTGCGCAATGCCGGTATTGATTTGGACGGTTGGCTGACCGGTTTTGACAACGTCGAAGACAGCGTGCGCCATACCGTCGAGCTGATTCGCAAACATCCGCTGATGCCCGACAATATCGCCATCCACGGCCTGGTCATCCACCCGACCACAGGCAAGCTCAACCTGATTGTTGACGGCAGTCTGCCTGCTTCAGACGGCCAAAACATCTAACGCAGACACCACCACGAAATGAAAAACATCGGATTATTCGGCGGCACGTTTGACCCCATACACAACGGCCACCTCCACATCGCCCGCGCCTTCTCCGACGAAATCGGTTTGGACCTTGTCGTCTTCCTGCCGGCAGGCGACCCGTACCACAAAGACAGCACGCGCACGCCGGCAAAAGAGCGCCTCAATATGGTCGAACTCGCCATCGCCGACGAGCCGAAATTCGCCGCCAGCGACTGCGACATCGTCCGCGACGGCGCGACTTATACGTTTGACACCGTCCAAATCTTCCGCCAGCAATTTCCCGGCGCGCAACTGTGGTGGCTGATGGGCAGCGACAGCCTGATGCAGCTGCACACATGGAAAAAATGGCAAACCCTCGTGCGCCAGACTAATATCGCCATCGCCATGCGCCAAGGCGACAACCTCAACAAAACCCCGCGCGAATTGCACGCATGGCTCGGCGAAGCCCTGCAAAACGGCAGCGTTCGCATCCTCAATGCGCCGCTGCACAACACCAGCTCCACCCAAATCCGCGCCGATCTCGCTAAAACGCACCATTCAGACGGCCTGCCGCAACCTGTCGCCCAATACATCCGCCAACACAAACTCTATGAAAAATAGCGTTTATTCAGGCAGATAAGCTATAATGCCGTCTGAAAACATTTCAACTAGGAAAATAATGAACGAACAAGAATTGCAAGACCTGCAAAAAATGGTCGAAGTGGCCGTAAACGCCCTTGAAGACATTAAAGCCAAAGACATCTCTGTTTTGGAAACCCAAGACAAAACCTCCCTGTTCGCCCGCATGATTATTGCCAGCGGCGACAGCACACGCCAAGTCAAAGCACTGGCAAACAACGTTGCCGTCGATTTGAAAGAAGCCGGTTTCGAAATCCTCAGCACCGAAGGCGACAGCGGTGAATGGACGCTCGTCGACGCAGGCGACCTTGTTGTCCACGTCATGCTCCCTGCCGTGCGCGACTTTTACGACATCGACACCTTGTGGGGCGGAGAAAAACCGAGTTTCCACGCCGGTATGCAAAAACCTTGGCACGCCGCCGACTAAAACGGTTTATCCATACAAAGGCCGTCTGAAACTTGAAAGCAAGCAAGTTTCAGACGGCCTTTTGCTATAATTCCATTCTTTTCACATTATTTAATTCATTGCACCATCATGCCGCAACCCGATTTCGCCCAAACCCTCTCCAAAGACCGCCATTTTCTGCGATCTGCCTTTAAAAACCCCAATAAATACGGAGGCTTGGCCAAGGTTGAGGAAAAATACAAAAAATCGCACGACCTCTATTTGCAACGCCTGTCCAAACTGCCCAAGCCCGAATTCGACAACACGCTGCCCGTTCACGAAAAACTCGACGAAATCAAAAAAGCCATTGCCGAAAATCAGGTAACGATTATTTGCGGCGAAACCGGTTCGGGCAAAACCACGCAGTTGCCCAAGATTTGTCTGGAACTCGGGCGCGGGGCGGCGGGGCTAATCGGGCATACCCAGCCGCGCCGTTTGGCCGCGCGCTCGGTGGCGGAGCGGATTGCCGAAGAGCTGAAATCGGAAATCGGCAGCGCAGTGGGCTATAAGGTGCGTTTTACCGACCACACCTCGCGCGATGCCTGCGTCAAGCTGATGACCGACGGCATCCTGTTGGCGGAAACCCAGACCGACCGTTATCTCGCCGCCTACGACACGATTATCATCGACGAAGCGCACGAGCGCAGCCTGAACATCGACTTCCTCTTGGGCTATTTGAAACAACTGCTGCCGCGCCGCCCCGACTTGAAAGTCATCATCACTTCGGCCACGATAGACGCAGAACGCTTTTCCCAACACTTCAACGGCGCGCCCGTTTTAGAAGTAAGCGGACGCACCTATCCCGTCGAAATCCTCTACCGACCGCTGACCAGCAAAGACGAAGACGACGCAGAAGTCGAGCTGACCGATGCGATTGTCAATGCGGCCGACGAATTGGCGCGATATGGCGAAGGCGATATTTTGGTGTTCCTGCCGGGCGAGCGCGAAATCCGCGAAGCCGCCGAAGCCCTGCGCAAATCCACGCTGCGCCGCAACGACGAAATCCTGCCCCTGTTCGCACGCCTGTCGCACACCGAACAGCACAAAATCTTTCACCCCTCAGGCGCGAAACGCCGCATCGTGTTAGCAACCAACGTCGCCGAAACTTCGCTCACCGTGCCGGGCATCAAATACGTCATCGACACCGGCCTCGCGCGCGTCAAACGCTATTCCGCACGAGCAAAAGTGGAGCAGCTTCATGTCGAAAAAATCTCCCAAGCCGCCGCCCACCAACGCTCCGGCCGCTGCGGACGCGTCTCCGCAGGCGTGTGTATCCGCTTATTTTCAGAAGAAGATTTCAATAGCCGCCCCGAATTCACCGACCCCGAAATCGTCCGCAGCAACCTCGCCGCCGTCATCCTGCGCATGGCATCGCTGAACCTGGGCGATGTGGCGGCATTCCCATTCCTCGAAGCGCCGGACCAGCGGTATATCAATGACGGTTTTCAAGTGTTGCTGGAATTGGGTGCGGTGGAGGCCGTCTGAAAATAAAAGTTTTCTTAATAAGAAGGCAGGCTATGCTTCATTTTCAGACGGCCTAAAAAAAACTATTGAAAAGGGAATATTGGGTTTTAACACTCAATCGGTAAATTTTTATTGTGAAATATTAATGATGAAAAAATCTTTCCTCACGCTTGTTCTGTATTCGTCTTTACTGACTGCCAGCGAAATTGCCTATCGCTTTGTATTCGGGATTGAAACCTTACCGGCTGCGAAAATTGCGGAAACGTTTGCGCTGACATTTGTGATTGCTGCGCTGTATCTGTTTGCGCGTTATAAGGCGACGCGTTTGTTGATTGCGGTGTTTTTCGCGTTTAGCATTATTGCCAATAATGTGCATTACGCGGTTTATCAAAGTTGGATAACGGGCATTAATTATTGGCTGATGCTGAAAGAGGTTACCGAAGTTGGCAGCGCGGGCGCGTCGATGTTGGATAAGTTGTGGCTGCCTGTGTTGTGGGGCGTGTTGGAAGTCGTGCTGTTTTGCAGCCTTGCCAAGTTCCGCCGTAAGACGCATTTTGCTGCCGATATTTTGTTTATTGCGGCGATGTTGCTGATTTTTGGACGTTCATTCAGTACGACGCAGGAACACGGTATTTCGCCCAAACCAACATACAGCCGCATCAAAGCCAATTATTTCAGCTTTGGCTATTTTATCGGACGCGTGTTGCCGTATCAGTTGTTTGATTTAAGCAAGATTCCTGTGTTCAAACAGTCTGCGCCAAGCAAAATCGGGCAGGGCAGTGTTCAAAATATCGTCCTGATTATGGGCGAGAGTGAAAGCGCGGCACATTTGAAATTGTTTGGCTACGGACGCGAAACTTCGCCGTTTTTGACCCAGCTTTCGCAAGCCGACTTTAAGCCGATTGTGAAGCAAAGCTATTCTGCCGCTTTGATGACGGCTGTGTCCCTGCCCAGCTTTTTCAATGCGATACCGCATGCCAACGGCTACGAGCAAATCAGCAGCGGCGATACCAATATGTTCCGCCTTGCCAAAGAGCAGGGCTATGAAACGTATTTTTACAGCGCGCAGGCGGAAAACGAGATGGCGATTTTGAACTTAATCGGTAAGAAATGGATAGACCATCTGATTCAGCCGACGCAGCTTGGCTACGGCAACAGCGACAATATGCCTGATGAGAAGCTGCTGCCGCTGTTTGACAAAATCAATTTGCAGCAGGGCAAGCATTTTATTGTGTTGCACCAACGCGGTTCGCACGTCCCATACGGCGCATTGTTGCAGCCTCAAGATAAAGTATTCGGCGAAGCCAATATTGTGGATAAGTACGACAACACCATCCACAAAACCGACCAAATGATTCAAACCGTATTCGAGCAGCTGCAAAAGCAGCCTGACGGCAACTGGCTGTTTGCCTATACCTCCGATCATGGTCAGTATGTGCGCCAAGATACCTACAATCAAGGCACGGTGCAGCCCGACAGCTATCTCGTGCCGCTGGTGTTGTACAGCCCGGATAAGGCCGTGCAACAGGCTGCCAACCAAGCTTTTACACCTTGCGAGATTGCCTTCCATCAGCAGCTTTCAACGTTCCTGATTCATACGCTGGGCTACGATATGCCGGTTTCAGGTTGTAGCGAAGGCTCGGTAACGGGCAACCTGATTACAGGCGATGCAGGCAGCTTGAACATTCGCGACGGCAAGGCGGAGTATGTTTATCCGCAATAAGCGGCGTGCAAACCAATAAAGACAAATTAAGATGATGTCGGGGAAGATGCCCGACCGACAAGACTATGCAAAATATGAAAAACCAAATACGCCGATCAGGCATGGATGCCCGATCCAACCCAGCCAATGTTTCAGACGGCCTGCAAAACAGTTCGGGCCATATCGGTGCCAACACGCGCTACCGTCTGACCAAACTCGGCGAACAAATGGCGCGCCTGCCCATCGACCCGAAAATTGCGCGCATTTTGCTGGCAGCGAAGAAACACGACTGCATGGCGGAAATATTGGTGATCGCGTCCGCGCTGTCGATTCAAGACCCGCGCGAGCGGCCGCTGGAAGCACGCGATGCCGCGGCCAAGGCGCACGAGCGTTTTACCGACAAGCAATCCGACTTTCTTGCCTATCTGAATATTTGGGACAGCTTCCAGCGCGAGCGCGACAAAGGTTTATCCAACAAGCAGCTGGTGCAGTGGTGTCGTCAATATTTCTTGTCGCACCTGCGTATGCGCGAATGGCGCGAGCTACACCATCAGCTTGCCCAAACCGCGATTGAAATGGGTTTGACCACAAAAGAAGCGGCGTTTAGACAACCTCCTACCCAAGAACAATTAAGGCCGTCTGAAAGTCAAGGTGACCAAGATTTGGCGGCCAAACTCAAACAAAAACAATTGGACAAGAAACAACACCGCGCCCAAATCCGCGCCGCCAAAGAAGCGGGCTACGAACAAATCCACCGCGCCCTGCTCACCGGCCTCATCGCCAACGTCGGCATGAAATCGCCCGACGGCAACGACTATACCGGCGCGCGCGGCAGCCGCTTCCACCTTTTCCCCGCCTCAGCCTTGTTCAAGGCGAAACCTAAATGGGTGATGGCGGCAGAATTGGTTGAAACCACGCGCCTTTACGCGCGCGATGTCGCCGTTATCCAGCCCGAATGGATCGAGCAGGAAGCGCCGCACCTCGTCCGCTACCATTATTTCGAGCCGCACTGGGAACAAAAACGCGGCGAAGTCGTCGCCAGCGAACGCGTTACGCTTTACGGCCTGACCGTATTGCCGCGCCGCCCCGTGTCTTACGGCAAAGTTGCACCTGAAGAAGCGCGCGAAATCTTTATCCGCGGCGCATTGGTGGCGCAGGAAAGCAATCTTCAGACGGCCTTTTTTGCCCACAATAAAAAGCTGATTAAAGAAATTACCGAACTCGAACATAAATCGCGCAAGCAAGACGTATTGGTCGATGACGAAGCCCTGTTTGCGTTTTATAACGAACGACTGCCCAAGCTGGTGTGGAAAGACGCGAAAGGCGGCGTTTGGGGAAGCGAAGAGGGCGGACAAACCCAGTCGGACAAGACAGCCGATCAAAACGGACAAGCAAACCAGCGCAACGCAGGGCGTGTGGCGCAAGCCACGCACGCGGATTCCAACGATACGGACAAGCGCGAGCGTGAACCGAGTTCACATACCCGGCAAAATGTTTCAGACGACCCCAAACCCCAAAAGCGGCCAGCATCTCAAAAAGGCCGTCTGAAACCTTTGCCCCTTGCCGATATCCGCACCTTTGAAGCCTGGCTCAAAACCGCCGAGCGCGACAATCCGCGTCTGCTGTTTCTCAGTCGCGACGATTTGATGCAACACGCCGCCGCGCACATTACCGAAGAGCAGTTCCCCAAATTCTGGCAAACCGCAGACGGCAAGTTCAAACTTTCCTACCGTTTCGAGCCACACCATCCGCTCGACGGCGTGACTATGACCGTGCCGCTGACCGTCCTCAACCGCCTGCACGCGCCGTCGCTTGAATGGCTGGTGCCCGGTATGTTACGCGAAAAAATCCAGCTGCTGATTAAAGCCCTGCCGAAGCAAATCCGCCGCATTTGCGTGCCCGTACCCGATTTCATCACCAAATTCCTCGAAAGCAATCCCGACCGCCAAGCGGCCATCATTCCCCAGTTGGCGCACTTTATCGCCAAAAGCGCCGGCGATATGCGGATTCTCGAGCAAATCGACCAAGACGCATGGGCGGCGCAAGAATTGCCCGAACACTGCTATCTGAATCTGCGCATTATCGATGACGGCGGACAAGAGCTTGCCGGCGGCCGCAAACTGCACGAATTGCAACAACAACTCGGCCAAGCCGCTGCCGTTACCTTCCGCGACAACACCCAAGAATTCGAGCGCGACAACGTGACCACATGGGACATCGGCACCCTGCCCGAATCCATCAAATTCGCACGCGGCAAGCAACAGCTCACCGGCTACCTCGGCCTGCAAAAAGAAAAAGACGGCCGCATCGCCCTGCGTCTGTTTGACACTACCGAAGCCGCCGAGCAGGCACACCGTCAAGGCGTAATCGAATTGATGAAACTACAACTAAAAGAACAAGTTAAGGACCTGAACAAAGGCATCCAAGGCTTCACCCAAGCCGCCATGCTGCTCAAACACATCAACGCCGACACCCTGCGCGACGACCTCACCCAAGCCGTCTGCGACCGCGCCTTTATCGGCGAAGACGAGCTGCCGCGCAACGAAAAAGCCTTCAAAGAGCAAATCAAACGCGCCCGCAGCCGCCTGCCCGCCGTCAAAGAAGCCCTCAGCCGCTACTTGCAGGAAACCGCCGCTGCCTACGCCGAACTGAACGGCAAACTCGGCAAGCACCCGCTCACCCACCTCATGCGCCAACGCCTGCAAACCCTGCTCGCCGCCGGCTTCGCCACCCGCACCCCGTGGGCACAATGGCCGCGCCTCCCCATCTACCTCAAAGCCATGACCCTGCGCCTCGAAAAATACAGCAGCAATCCCGCCCGCGACGCAGCCCGCGAAGCCGATATACAGGAGTTGGAACAAATGTGGCAGGAGAAAACCGATAGCTTGGTAAAACAAGGACAACCCATTTCAGACGACCTCGCCGCGTTTAAATGGATGATTGAAGAATTGAGGGTGTCGCTGTTTGCACAGGAGTTGAAGACGCCGTATCCGGTGTCGGTGAAGAGATTATTGAGGGGATTTGAAAATTATGGTAATTTATAGTAATTAAACTGCTTGGAGTGATAAGCATGACTATGGTACATAGTGAAATTAAACAAGAAATTTTAAAATTAATTAGTTTTTTGCAAAATCGTGATTATTCAATACGAAAATTGAGTAAAATTTTAAACTCAAATGGTATTTTTAAGGTGCAAACTTGGATAAGCTTAAAAGAGAAAGTTAGAAGTCTACCAGATAACAACGAATTTTTAACAAAAATACATACTGCACTAAATGAAGAATATTCCAAAAATTTAAAATTTGGTAAAAAAGCCATTGTATTTTTTGATATTTCTTCTATTGATGAAAATGAATTAGATGAATTTTCTAAGAAACTTGAAGAGGTAATTCGAGATAATTCAAGTACAGAATATTCACAATTCTTTCCAAATCTGATTCCCGAGGATATTTTGGAAGATCAAAGTACTCAATTATTTTGTGTATTGCATGAACAACAGAGTGAAAATATAGATAAGTATTGGGTTTGCGGAAAGAAATCTTTTAAACACCGAAAAGAGTTCCAGTTAGGTGATGCACCTGATGAAGTTCAGGAATATTTTAGCGGGTTTGATGTGGGTCTTTACGATGAAGTAGTAGCAATTAGACAAGACTTTAAACAACTGGTAAGTTATTTTACTATTGACAAATTAAATGGGCTGCTTACTTTTTATAGTGATGCCACAGCAATTACAAGCCAGAGTGATATGGACTATTTATCAGATACATTATTTTCTTATTTAATTAAAATTTATCCTCCACTAGCTTCTACTGCGTGTAAAAAGAATATTGGAAGAGCAATACGGAATTTATATGATGAAGATATGGGTAGAGTAACTAGCTTTAGTCATTATACAGATTCTGGTTCGGTAAAACATGAAAAATTAGATAGAAAAAATAGTCAAGAAGATTTACGATTTGAGCAATATCATGTTGGTGGTATGCAGAGTATTGAATTTAGAACGGAATTTCATGCAATTGAGAAAAAGTGGAGATCTGTTTCACAAACAGAATTATTTGAACCGACTGTTTCTTTATCTTATAAAAGCTTCTTAGATTCAACGAATCATAGAGTATCAGCATGTTTCATGGCAGAAATTGATGACTGTGCGTGTCAAGAAGACTTAGATTCATTGACAGAGAAAATTCTTATGTTTTCAAATAATTAAAATGAAAGATTTTTCTTCTATTTATAATGAGATAAAACAAGCCGATTCTTTGAGTAGCCTTCAAAGAAATCGGCTGCTTTTGTTGGTTAATTACATAGAAGAAACAGATGCTAATATTTTAAAAAATATTACACCTAATCGTATTTTAGAAATTAGCAACAGCTCTGATTTATCGATTGTCCTCGATGCGTTTATTCTATGCAATAACAAATGGCATCTCTTAGATCCTATTTATCGTTATGATGATTTTCCTAATGAACCAATTGAACTTGATGAAGATGAGATAACAGAAATTAGAGAAAAAGGGATGATTGCTGTTGATAATGGAAATAGAGAAGTGCCGTTCAGACCTGAAAGATTATTCATTACTTTCAAATTAAGTGATTATGCTAGGGAATTAAAGCATGCGTCAAATAGTAGAGGTATGCTTTAATGGAAAAATTAACTCTTGATAATATTATAAGAAATGATTCTTTCGAGGCGAAATGCATAAATGCACGAACAAATGCACCGCTATTTTATGAAATAATTTCTGAAAAAATTATAGATTGGGTTATATGGGCTGAGCAATATAAGGACTTATTATGCGATCAACCAGAGGATAATATTTCATTTAATTTGGTTACGTGGCTAAATGGTAAGTTAGGGAATTATTTTGATGTTACTCATGATAGCCACAATGGTGGGCATACAGATATAAAAATACAAGTGAACAGAAATATTTGGCTTGGTGAAGCGAAGCGAAGAATAAATGGAGATTCTTATTCTTTGAAAGGATTTAGACAGTTGGTGGATAGGTATGCTAGTGGTAGCCCTACCTGTTCAGAGGGTGGTTTACTTTTATATATTGTAAACAAATCTCTAAGAAAAATAAAAGCAACAGATGTTTTAGAAGACTGGAAAAGCTATATTCAAGATAATTGTGATAATAGTTTTGAAAATTTAGAATTTATTGATCCGCATCAAGATAGAAAAGGTTTAAGTTTTATTACGCGACATATTCATAGCACAACAGGTTTGCCATATACTGTTCATCATCATCTTGTTGTATTACAACATTTTCCTACTGATTCGCAGAAAAAATAGTAGCTATTATTTTATTTGTTTATTTTCTATCCACCTAAACAGTTTCTCCGTATTCGCCAAATCAATCGACTTACTGCCCAAAGGCATGCACGCAGTCTTTTTTAAAAAAAGTTCTTTCCAACTAAACCAAAGGCCGTCTGAAAGTATTTCCCAACTTTTCAGACGGCCTTTTTATATTCAATATTTCTGTTTATTTTTCCAACCGCGCAATCAGTTCATCGGCCAAGTCGAGATAAGCCTGAGTGCCTTTGGCGTGGGCATCGTAGGCGAGGGCGGGAAGGCCGTGGCTGGGGGCTTCGGCGAGGCGGATGTTGCGGGGGATGACGGTGTCGAAGAGTAGGTTGCCGAAGTGTTGTTTGAGTTGTTCGCTGACTTCGACGACGAGGCGGCTGCGGCTGTCGTACATGGTGCGGACGATGCCGGTTACGTCGAGGTCGGGGTTGATGGCTTGGCGGATTTTGCGGACGGTGGCCACGAGGTCGGAGATGCCTTCGAGGGCGTAGTATTCGCAAAGCATGGGGACGATGACGCCGTTGGCGGCGACCAGGCCGTTGAGGGTGAGCAGGGTCAGGGACGGAGGGCAGTCGATGAGGACGTAGTCGTAGTCGTCGGCAACGAGCTGCAGGGCGTTTTTAAGGCGGATTTCGCGTGCGATTTCTTGGACGAGTTCGACTTCTGCGCCGGCCAGTGTGCGGTTGGCGCCCAATACGTCGTAGCCGCCTTCTTTGCTGCGGACGACGGCGTTGGGGATGTCGGTTTCGCCGAGGACAACTTGGTAAACGCCGTTTTCGATGGTGGCTTTGTTGATGCCGCTGCCTGTGGTGGCGTTGCCTTGGGGGTCGAGGTCGACGACGAGGACGCGGCGGCCTTTGGAGGCCAGGGAGGCGGCTAGGTTGACGGTGGTGGTGGTTTTGCCGACTCCGCCTTTTTGGTTGGCGACGGCGAGGATTTGTGCGCTCATGTGCTTTGCTGTCGTGTTAAGTGTGGATGGCTGGATTGTACCGTTATTCGGTATGCTTGGGTTGTTTTCAGACGGCCTTTTTGCGGATGATGACGATATGGCGTTCGGCATTGAGTTGGGGGACGTGCAATGCTTCGACTTTTTCGACGGCGACGCTTTCGGGCAGTTTGTCGATTTCTTCTTGCGGATATACGCCTTTCATGGCTGCCCAGTAGCCGCCGTCTTTGAGGAGGTGGGCTGTCCAGTTGACGAAGTCGGCGAGTTCGGCAAAGGCGCGGCTGGTGATGACATCGGCACGGCAGTCGGCGGCGGCTTCTACGCGGCCGCTGATGACGCGGACGTTTTTAAGGCCGAGTTCGATGACGGCTTGTTGCAGAAAGGCGGTTTTTTTGGTGTTGGCATCGAGGAGGGTGATGTCGAGATCGGGGCGGCAGATGGCGGTGGGTATGCCGGGCTGTCCGCCGCCGGAGCCGACGTCGAGCATGGTTTGTGCGTGTTCGATATAGGGCAGGAGGGTCAGGCTGTCGAGCAGGTGGTGGCTGACGGTTTGGGCGGGATCGCGCAGGGCGGTCAGGTTGTAGGTTTTGTTCCACTTTTGCAGCAGGGCGGCATAGTCTAGCAGTTTGGCCTGTTTGGCTTCGTCGATGTCCAAACCCAGTGCCTGTATGCCGTCGCGGAGCTGTTGCGCCTGATTCATTTGTTATTCCTTATTGGTTAAAACGCGTTGGATGTAATGGTAACGGAAAGCATGCCGTCTGAAAATGTTTGTGCCTGTCGAATCAACGTTTCATTTTGTGAAAGACGATGGGCTGCTCCGGCGCGCGCGTGAGCTGTTTGGGCAGGGTCAGCATGGCGATGATCCATACGGAGAGGGTGTAGTAGAACACGCCTTGTCCGCGCATACCGGCCAATGCGGCATTGCCTAAGATGGCTTCAAAAATCAAACCCGCCGCCGCCGAGGCACACGCTGCGACACCGGCAAGGAAGATGGCGTAACGCGAATGCCGGCGCATCATTTTTTTATACGCCAGCTTGGTCAGTCCGCCGGCAATCGGCAGGTTGAGGAAGGCAAACATGCCGCAGACAAACCATGCGACGGAATCCTGCCAACCGCTTTGCCATGCCCATGCGCCGTCTTTGACCGTGACCAACAGGCCTTGGCCGTCTGAAAAGGCGATTTGCACGATATTGTGCAATATCATCGCCAGCGGCAGGGTAAGGAACATCAGTGTGACCAATAGGGGGCGATAGGGCTTTTCTTGAGTCAGGTACATGGCGGCTTGCCTTTGGGAAATAAGTTGAAATGATAGCAGATCGGCGGTTGATTCACGTTAGTTTGCTGCCGAAATTGCTGACAAAAACAGTCAATTAAAAAAGAAATGAAAAATTCTTTTTTCTTGGCAAACATTGGCAGATAAAGGGTAAGAAAACGTTTTCAGACGGCCTAATCTATTATTTTTATATGAACCGAACAGAAAATCTTTGCATTTCTCCGTAAAATCTACTAAATTCTTAATAACATATTATAAAGACCTGAAATCTGGAACCCAAACCGAAACTGCCTTCCGCCATTTACGCTCGGAAACTCAGCAGGCAAAAAGTTTCACACACAACAAAACCAAAAAATAATTCCTCTGAAATCAGTTGTTTATAATGATAGATAACCACAAGGCAAACCATGCCTGACTTTAGTAGGAGTAAAACCATGGCTGAAGCAACCGATGTCGTATTAGTAGGCGGCGGCATTATGAGCGCCACTTTGGGCGTATTGCTCAAAGAACTCGAACCATCTTGGGAAATCACCCTGATCGAACGCTTGGAAGATGTAGCGTTGGAATCATCAAATGCATGGAACAATGCCGGTACGGGACACTCTGCGCTGTGCGAATTGAACTATGCCCCCCTGACTGCCGACGGCACGATCGATCCGACCCGCGCCCTCAATATTGCCGAACAATTCCATATCAGCCGCCAATTTTGGGCGACTTTGGTCGAAGAAGGCAAACTGACCGACCGTTCTTTCATCAATTCCGTCCCCCATATGTCGCTGGTGATGAACGCCGACCATTGCAGTTATCTGCAAAAACGTTTCGACGTGTTCAAAAACCAAAAACTCTTTGAAAAAATGGAGTTTTCTACCGACCGCGCCAAAATCGCCGAATGGGCGCCGCTGGTTGTCAACGGTCGTGATGAAAGCCAACCCATTGCCGCCAACTACTCCGCCGAAGGTACGGACGTTGATTTCGGTAACTTGACCCGTCAAATGGTGCAATATCTGCGCGAAAAAGGCGTGAAAATGGAATTCAACCGCCATGTTGAAGACATCAAACGCGAATCTGACGGCGCGTGGGTACTCAAAACCTGCAACACCGAAAACCATGAAGACCATTTGACCCTCCGCAGCCGTTTCGTGTTCCTCGGCGCAGGCGGCGGTGCACTGACCCTGCTGCAAAAATCCGGTATTCCGGAAGGCAAAGGTTACGGCGGCTTCCCTGTTTCCGGCCTGTTCTTCCGCAACAGCAACCCTGAAACCGTTGCCCAACACAATGCCAAAGTGTACGGTCAAGCTTCCGTTGGCGCGCCGCCTATGTCCGTTCCACACTTGGATACCCGCAACGTGAACGGCGAGCGTCATCTGATGTTCGGCCCATATGCAGGCTTCCGCCCCAACTTCCTCAAACAAGGCTCGCTCATGGATCTGCCGATGTCCATCCAAATGGACAACCTCTATCCTATGCTCCGCGCCGGTTGGGCTAATATGCCGCTGACCAAATATCTCTTGGGCGAATTGCGTAAAACCAAAGAAGAACGCTTTAATTCGCTCTTAGAGTATTATCCGGAAGCCAATCCTGACAATTGGGAACTGATTACCGCCGGTCAACGCGTACAAATCATCAAAAAAGACCCGAAAAAAGGCGGCGTACTCCAATTCGGTACCGAAATCGTCGCTCATGCCGACGGCTCGCTGGCTGCATTGCTGGGCGCGTCCCCAGGTGCATCAACCGCCGTGCCTTTGATGATTAAGCTGATTAACCAATGCTTCCCGGGCCGTATCGAGTCATGGTCAGGCCGTCTGAAAGAATTGGTGCCCGGCTACGGTATCAAGCTGAACGACAATCCGACTTTGGCGGACGAAATCATCAGCCACAACGCGTCCGTTTTGGGCATTCATCACTAAGTTGAAGCAGACACAAAGGCGGGCATTCTTGCCCGCCTTTTTTCAAACCATTAAAATAGCGGCATTCAGGCCGTCTGAAATCTAATCTGCGACAGTATGTTGCACGATTCAAACCCGAAAATCAGCCACAATAGAAAAACGCCATGACCGATATTCTCAACAAAATCCTTGCCACCAAAGCAGAAGAAGTGGCCGCCCAAAAAGCCGCCGTTTCCTTGGAAGACATCAAAGCCCAAGCGCAGGCTGCTGCGCCGGTTCGCAGCTTTATCGGCTCAATCCGTGAAAAACACGCGCAGAATCTGCCTGCTATTATTGCCGAAGTCAAAAAAGCCAGCCCGAGCAAAGGCCTGATCCGTCCTGATTTTCATCCTGCCGAAATCGCCGTTGCCTATGAAAAAGCGGGTGCGGCCTGCTTGTCCGTATTGACGGACGAACCTTATTTCCAAGGCTCGCCGGAGTATTTGAAACAGGCGCGTGCGGCCGTGGCGCTGCCGGTCTTGCGTAAAGATTTCATCATCGACGAATACCAAATCTATCAGGCGCGTGCGTGGGGTGCGGATGCGGTTCTTCTGATTGCCGCCGTATTGGAAGCCGGGCAGCTTGAGCGTTTTGAAGCCGTTGCCCACGAATTGGGCATGACTGTCTTGTTGGAATTGCACGATGCGTCCGAGCTGGAAAAATGCCGCAACATGACCACGCCGCTGTGGGGCGTCAACAACCGCAACCTGCGTACGTTTGAAGTGACCCTGCAACAAACCCTCGACCTCTTGCCTGAATTGAACGGCAAAACCGTTGTAACCGAAAGCGGCATCCGCAACAAAGAAGACGTCGATTTCATGCGCAGCCATGGCGTGCATACTTTCCTGATCGGCGAAACCTTTATGCGAGCCGACGATATCGAAGCCGAAGTCAAAAAACTGTTCTAAACCCTAAAAAGCATCAGGCCGTCTGAATTTTCAGACGGCCTGAATCCATTGGAGACGAGAAAAAATGTTTACCGTACAGCGCATTTACGCCTATCAACCCGATTCTAAACAAACCGCCGTCTTTATCGACCGCCTCTATCCGCGCGGCGTCCGCAAAGAGGTTTTTGCCACTGCGCTCTGGCTGAAAGACATTACGCCCAGTGCAAACCTGCGCCGCTGGTATCACGAAAATCCGGCTCAAAATTTCGACGGTTTTGTCAGCCGTTATCATGAAGAGCTGCAAGGCGATACCGAGCAGGCAGCCATCAAACGGCTGCTGGATTTGGAAAAACAGCACGGCAATATTTTATTGCTGACCGCCGTCAAAGACCCCCGACATTCCCACGTCTCCGCACTGGCTCAATTTTTAGGCACAACGTTTGAATATCGCGATTAAAAAATCAGTGTTTGGGCTGAATACAAAAAGGCCGTCTGAAATCAAGGTTTCAGACGGCCTGCTATTTTCAAATCAAGAAGGATAACGGTGTGCCACCAATTTTCCGTCTATGTATTCGCCGATATAGACTTGCGAGGCTTCAAGGTGGAGGCGGTCGAGTTCCTGTTGCAGCCATTCTTCATCACGCTTAATGATTTCGAGGATGTCGGGGTCAACTTGGCCGTCTGTAATCAGCGGATAGCGCAGGCTTTCGTCGCCGTACTTAATGACGGCGAGCTGGCCGTTTTGTTCCATCACGGCACGTTTGACAGCAGAGATTTCGTAGATGCCGGCGGCGCGGAGTTTGAACATGAGGTCGTGTGCGCTGATGCCGTTTTTCATGCATTCATCGGTTTGGATTTTGCCGTTGACGATAACCCAGACGGATTTGCCGTCAATGATGGATTTGACCCAGCGGTTGTGGTTTTTGATGAATTTCAGGCTCAAGACCAACAGCGTCCACAAAATCAGCACAAGGAAAAATTGCAGCAGGCCGACGCTGTCGCTGTAAATCACGCCGCCGATGATGCCGCCGAGTACATAGTTTTGCACTTGGTCCATGGCGGAGGTCGGCGCGAGGTTGCCTTTACCTAAGAGGTTGATTTGCAAAATCAAACCTAAAATACCCATCAGCAGTTTGAGGGCGAGCAGGGAGTATGCTTCCATGTGTGTGTATCCTGTTATTCTTTATCGATGAGTTCGATATTGTTGTTGACCAAATTGATGGGCGTCAGCGTGTAGGCGGAGAAGTCTTGATTGAAATGGACTTCGTAGTATTGGTTTTTGATGCCGATAATCATGCCGTTGAACAGGCGCGTGCTGTTGACGATGATGTCTTGTTTTTCAACTTTTTGGTTTTCAATCAAGGCATTGAGAAAACCCACCATGCGCGAAGTATCGGCGGCAAAGTTTTGACGCTCGCTGTATGAAAGATATTGCGTGCCGCAGATGAGGATGAGCAACAGCAGCGCAATAATGCTCAGGTCGCGGTATTTGGTGTCCATGCGGTGGCGCAGGTATTGCGATACGGCGAGCAGGAGGATGACGAGGGCGGCGAAAATCAGGACGTATTTCAAGTAGTCGTTGAAATACATATGGTTTTCAAGATAAAAGTGAGAAAAGAATTTCATGGTATTTGATCAATTTGGGAAGGGTAATAAGGCTGTCTGAAACTTAAATTTCAGACGGCCTCGTCTATTAAACAAGGATGTTGCGTTAAGTTTTCAAAATAGGGTGTTTTTAAAGCGGTATCAGTTGATAAATCCGTCGTCTTTCATTTTCTTTTCAGATATGTATTTAATCCTACATTCATACACATATATATTTTTGATAGGTATTGGGTAGTATCACGGCAAGATCTTCCAGTGTCCAATTTCTATTGGACTGAAAGGTGGGAGAGTTTAATTCTTGCTGTTCGATTTTTTGCCACTCTGTGTTGGCTTTTGGGGCGAATTCTTTGGTAGTTTTTTCGAATGCGCGAATACCGATGCGGTTTCTCTTGCTGTATATTCTGCCTGCCAAGTAACGTTGTTCAGGAAACTCATGCTCATGCCCTTTCAAACTACCACTGCAATAGTTTGGAGTGGCTTCGGTATCAGCCAGCCGATCGGCATCGTGTAAAACAGCAAGATAGTGGCTTTTACCTTGCAAAATCAGCCAAGCTGCAAAGCCATAAGTATTGTATTTATGCTTACCACCGTACACCAAAGATAGCGCAGACCAAATTAATCTATTGGGACTGGCAATAATTGTGCATTCGTACATCTTAAAGAAATAATCGAAATATAATAAATCCTCATCTGGTAAAGATTCCAATAACCGATTCAAGTTTTGGTTGAATTCCCCAATATTGCGAGATTCAGGACGTGCTTGATCAATGATGTTCCAAAAATCGTTGATTGTCATGGCTCTAATCTTCCGAATAATCCGAGACAGGCATAGACGCCGAGTTTAAACACGTTCTTTTTCCAAAATGACGACGTAGGCTTCACGTACGAAAAACAGCAGCATGCGGCGCTGATCTTTTTCCATGGTAACGACCTTCCAGCCTTGCGAAGCGTGGCTGTTGAGGAAATCGCTGAATTTGACCGGATTGATTTTGGCGCTGCCGAAAACCAAACTGGAAAGCAGGTTCTCTTGATAAATGACGGCCTTATATTCTTTCATTTTATTCCTTTAAAAAAAGGAGGCTTTAAAGCCCCCTAATTCTACTCCTTATTATTCAACTGTGGTAGTACGGAGCCTTCGCCCAATGCCAACAAACCGCTTTGCGAGTAAATACCCAGTTTGGCGCGGGTGTCGGTGATGTCGAGGTTGCGCATGGTCAGTTGGCCGATGCGGTCGAGCGGTGTGAACGCTGCGTCTTCGACTTTTTCCATGCTCAGGCGTTCCGGTTGGTAGGTCAGGTTAGGTGATTCTGTGTTCAGAATCGAGTAGTCGTTGCCGCGGCGCAATTCGAGGGTTACTTCGCCGGTGATGGCTTTGGCGACCCAACGTTGGGCGGTTTCGCGCAACATGAGGGCTTGGCTGTCAAACCAGCGGCCTTGGTAGAGCAGGCGGCCGAGGCGCAGGCCGTTGATGCGGTATTGTTCGATGGTGTCTTCGTTGTGAATACCGGTAACCAAACGTTCGTAGGCGATGTGGAACAACGCCATGCCCGGGGCTTCGTAGATGCCGCGTGATTTGGCTTCGATGATGCGGTTTTCGATTTGGTCGCTCATGCCCAAGCCGTGGCGGCCGCCGATGCGGTTGGCTTCGAGGAAGAGTTCGACAGGGTCGGCGTATTCTTTGCCGTTCAATGCAACCGGCACGCCTTCTTCAAAGCGTACGCTGACTTCTTCGGGTTTGACTTCGACGCTTTCGTCCCAGAAGGCAACGCCCATGATGGGCTTAACGATTTTGATGCCACTGTTGAGGAATTCCAAGTCTTTCGCTTCGTGGGTGGCACCCAGCATATTGGAGTCGGTAGAGTAGGCTTTTTCAACCGACATTTTGTAGTTGAAGCCGTTGGCAATCAGAAATTCGCTCATTTCGTGGCGGCCGCCGAGTTCGTCGATAAATTGTTGATCGAGCCAAGGTTTGTAGATTTTCAGTGCCGGATTGGTCAAGAGGCCGTAGCGGTAGAAACGCTCGATGTCGTTGCCTTTGTAGGTGCTGCCGTCGCCCCAGATATTCACATCGTCTTCTTTCATGGCGGAAACGAGCATGGTGCCGGTCACGGCGCGGCCCAAAGGCGTGGTGTTGAAGTAGGCGATACCGCCGGTGGAAACGTGGAACGCGCCGCATTGGATGGCGGCAATGCCTTCGTGTGCCAGTTGTGCGCGGCAATCAATCAGGCGGGCGTTTTCTGCACCGTACTCCATTGCTTTTTTAGGAATGGCGTTGTAATCGTCTTCGTCAGGTTGGCCGAGGTTGGCGGTGTAGGCGTAAGGCAGTGCGCCTTTAAGTTTCATCCACAAAAGCGCGGCAGAGGTATCAAGACCGCCGGAGAAGGCGATGCCGACTTTTTGACCGATGGGGAGATTTTGTAAAATGGTATGGTTTTGGCTCATTGGGATTTCTCCAGACTTGAAAAGTTGAAACCATTATCTTATAAATGGAATACATTGTCAGCAATTAGGCCGTCTGAATGTTCGGAGGGCCGTATTCAAGAAACCTCATCATGAACGCTTTTAACCTTATTATCATCGGCGATGAAATCCTGCACGGCAGCCGTCAAGACAAGCATTTCGCCTTTTTTAAATCTTTATTGGAATCGCACGGGCTGAAGCTCAATCAGGTGCAATATCTGCCTGACGAACCCGATTTGCTGGTCAAACAACTGCGCCGCAGTTTTTCAGACGGCCTGCCGACTTTCGTGACCGGCGGTATCGGTTCTACGCCTGACGACCACACGCGCCAAGCCGCCGCGGCCGCTTTGGATTTGCCCGTCGTCCGCCATCCTGAAGCCGCCAAGTTTATCGAAGGCGTGACCCAGAAGCGAGGTGAGCCGCTCGATTCGCCGGAACACGCCCAGCGTCTGAAAATGGCGGATTTTCCCGAGGGAGCGGAATTGGTGCCCAATCCGTTTAACAACATCGCCGGATTTTCCATCCGCGAACATTATTTCTTCCCCGGCTTCCCCGTGATGGCGCACCCGATGGCCGAATGGGTATTGGAAACTTATTACGCCGACCGCTTCAACCAAACTGAACGCGGCAGTCGTAGCGTGTATGTGTTCGACCAACCCGAGTCGCGCATTACGCCGATTATGGAACATCTTGAACATACCTACGCCGGTATCCGTTCGTACAGCCTGCCCACAGTGGGCCGTACCGATTCAGACGGCCGTTATACTCCGCCGCATATCGAGTTCGGCATCAAGGCGGAAGGCGAGGCCTGCCGATTGCTGGATGCGGCGTGGGAAGATGCGTTGCAGGGTTTGCAGGCGATTGGCGCGACTTTGAAAGAAACGGTGGAGTAATGCACTTATCCCCAGCCCAATCCAGACGCGCACTGACTTTTGCCTCTTTGCTGTTTTTGCCGCCGACCCTCATCATCGGCATTTGGCTGGCACAATATGGCGGCTTCGCTTTTGAACCGCCTCTGATGTACGCCGTCCATGCCCACGCGGGAACATAGTTTGATCCGATTGCCACCGTGTTGCACTATCTGGGCAAAACCGCGATTGCCGTGCCGCTGATCGGCGCGGTTGCCGCCGCCCTGTATTTTGCCGATAAGAAGCGTGAAGCACTGTTTTGCGTACTGGCGGCATTGGTGCCGACTTTGAACATGCTGATTGTGAAAGTATGGTTTGCCCGCGAACGCCCGCTGCTTTGGCCGCGCCTGATTGAAGAGAGCAATTTTTCCTTTCCCAGCGGCCACAGTACGTTTTCCGCCGCCATTGCCGTCATGCTGATATTGCTTTGCCGCCGCACGCGCTACCGCCGCGCCGCTTGGATAGGCGGTATTTCCTTTGCCCTGTTGACCGGGTTTTCACGCATTTATTTGGGCGTGCATTATCCCACCGACGTTTGGGCAGGCTGGACAAACGGCACGCTGACTGCCTTGCTGGTGTATATGCTCATCTTCAGGCCGTCTGAAAAATAGAAGAAATAAATCATGAATACACGTTCACCCAACACGCCGTATTGGCTCAGAAACGGCCATGCCGACACCCTGTTTGCCAAGCTGCTGCAAGGCAAGGCGCCCGACTACCGCCGCGAGCTTCTGCCCGATAGTACCGGCAAAACCCAAGTTGCCTACGATTTTGTCGACAGCGCTGATCCTGATGCGCCGTTGGTGGTTTTGTTCCACGGATTGGAAGGCAGCAGCGAGAGCCATTACGCGGTCGAGCTGATGAAAGCCGTACAGCAGCGCGGTTGGAATGGCGTGGTTGCCCATTTCCGCAGTTGCGGCGGCATAGAAAACACCGCGCCCGTGTTCTACCACCTCGGCGATACGTCCGAAATCGCCTTTATGCTCAACACGCTTGCCCGACGCTATTCAACCATCTATGCCGTCGGCGTCTCTTTGGGTGGTAATGCCTTGGCCAAATATTTGGGTGAGCAGGGCAGCAATGCCGTTCCGCGCGCTTCTGCCGTCGTTTCCGCGCCAGTTGATGCCGTGGCGGCAGGTACGCGTTTTGATCAGGGCATGACGCGACTGATTTACACGCGCTATTTTTTAAATTCGCTGTTGCCGAAAGCCCGGGCGATTCCCCGGTTTCAGACGGCCTTAAGCCAGCAAAACTGCAAAACGCTTGGCGACTTTGACGACCGCTTTACCGCGCCGTTACACGGTTTTGCCGACCGCCACGATTACTACCGCCGCAATTCCTGCAAACCGTTCCTGAAAGGCGTGGATACGCCGTTGCTGTTGCTCAATGCCGTCAACGACCCTTTCCTGCCGCCGGAAGCTCTGCCGACTGGACGGGACGTGTCCTCGGCTGTTACGCTGCTGCAACCGGCATACGGCGGTCATGTCGGCTTCGTCAGCCGCGATCAAGGCCGTCTGAATCTGCAATGGCTGCCGCAAACCGTGTTGGACTATTTCAAACAGTATCAGCCGTAAATGAAAAAGGGCATGTGTGCAGACATGCCCTTAGAGTGTAGAAAGTAAAAAGGCCGTCTGAAAACGAATTTCAGACGGCCTTTTGAATAGCTTGATTATTTGCCTTTGTCGGCTTTGGCTTCTTTTTTCAGAGAAGCGTACAACTCAGGGTCGCGGTTTTTCAGCAGGGAAGCAACGGCCAAGTCGTCACGGTTAACTTTAGCCAAATCTACGCGCTCGATGTGTACCAAACGCAGCAATTCGCGTACAGGTTTAGGCATATTGCGGCCGGACTCGTAACGGGAACCACCGGATTGAGTCACACCAATGCGACTCCAGAAGTCCATTTGGTTCAGGCCGAGTTTTTTACGGATATCGCGGATATTTTCAATTTTTTCGAACGATTTCATGAATCTTCCTTATTGTGGTATTTGTTGCATGCTTCTAGGCATAAAAATGGGTCTGCAAGAATGCCGGCATCCCTTTCCTGTAGGCTTTTGGGGTGATATGTGGGCGTATTGCAAATGACTGATCTAGATAATTAGACAGTATATTCGAAAGAAGTTTTCCGCTGTCTGCCATAATTTGTGTAAATATTTCTTAATTCATTATTTCATTAAATTTTCATTATATAAATCATCAAATTATGCGATTATCTTAAATATGGCGTAGGCAAATTTTTACATAATTAAACAATTCAATTTGGGTAAAAACTTAATTTCGAGTTTTTGTTCGGTTTTCTAGGTTGAGAATGCGAATAAATTTCAGGCCGTCTGAATCTATGTTTTCAGACGGCCTGAAGGTTTTTTCAAGGTTAAGGCTTACCGCTGGCAGGGCTGATGGTGAGGATTTCGTAGCCGGTTTCGGTAACCAAAACTTCGTGTTCCCACTGGGCGGAGAGGGAACGGTCTTTGGTGACCACTGTCCAACCGTCGTTCAGGATGCGCAGATGGCGTTTGCCTTGGTTGATCATCGGCTCGATGGTAAAAATCATGCCCGGTTTGAGGACGAGGCCCTCACCTTTGCGGCCGTAGTGGACTACTTGCGGCGCTTCGTGGAAACCGCGGCCGATGCCATGTCCGCAAAATTCTTGTACGACGGAGTAGCCGGCATTTTCGGCAACCTGTTGGCAGGCATAACCGACATCGCCGAGGGTGGCGCCGGGTTTGACTGCTTCGATACCCGCCATCATGGAGGCGTGGGTCACGTCGATCAGGCGTTGGGCAATCGGGGAGACTTTGCCGACGGTAAACATACGGCTGGAGTCGCCGTGGAAACCGTCTTTTTTAATGGTCAGGTCGATGTTGACGATGTCGCCTTCTTTCAGCGGCTTGTCATCAGGAATGCCGTGGCAGATGACGTGGTTGACAGAGGTGCAGCAGGATTTCGGGTAGGGCGGGTTGCCGTAGTTGAGGGGGGCTGGATAACCGCCTTGAACGTTGACGTGGTAGTCGTAAACGAGTTTGTCGATTTCGTTGGTGGTTACGCCGGGTTTGACGAATTGGCCGATGTAATCGAGGGCTTCGGCGACCAAGCGGCCGAGTTCGCGCATTTTTTCGATTTCTTCGGGGGTTTTGATGATGACTTTGTCCATGAGGTTTCCTTCTTGTTTCAGACAGTATGGAGGCCGTCTGAACGGGACGGGTGTGCCGTCTGTTTAAAACAGGTTGTCGAGATTGTCTTTATTGCGCGGTTTGGCTTGTGGTTTTGCCTCAGGCTCGGCTTTCGGAGTCGGTTTGGACTCGGGGGCTTTGGCTTTTTCCGGTTTGTTTTCTACCGTTTGTGCGGCAGGTTTGTTGCTTGCGGCTTTGTTTTCTACCGGCTGGCTGTCTGCTTTCGGTTTGTTTTGAGCGGCAGAGCTGCTGTTGTCGGATTGTGTGTTTTCTGATTTGTCGGCTTCAGTGCGTTTGTTTTCTGTGCGTTTGCTGCGGTGTACAGCGGGGCGGTCGTTTTTTATACCTTCTTCCGCTTTTTCGCCTCTTTCGTCTTGTGGGACGACAGGATTGCCGGAGGCGGTTTTTGCGTCGCCGTCTTTGGCAGGTTGAACGGTTTCAGGTTCGACTGCGCCGTTGGGGCGCCAAACTTCAATGCGTGTGTCGGTTTGTTCGGCAGGGTTTTTTTCGGGTACGTCGGTTTTACTGGAGTTTAGGGTACTGAATACGCCGGCAACAAGGGCTGCGACGGCGATAAAGCTGACAAGGAATAAAGCGCGGATTAGGTGTTTGGGCTTAAGTTGGAAAGGGGTTTTATTATTCTTGGACATGATGTGGCAGGTAATTGTTGGAGGAATGGCCGTCTGAATGTTCAGACGGCCTGAGTTGCCTGTGAATCAGTTGGCAACATAGTTTTGATAGAGAGTCACGACTTTTTGTACGCCGACGGTTGTGCTGACTTTTTGGGTCACGCGGGCTTGTTCGTCCGGCGTGAGGATGCCCATCACATAGGTCACGTTGCCGTAAGTCACGATTTTGACGCGTGCTTGGGTGGCCGGGCTGAGGCCCAACAGGGTGGCGCGGACTTTGGATGTACCCCAGGTATCGTTGGTCACGTCGCCGAGTGAACGCGCTTGTGAGGCAACGGTAATGTAGTTGTAAACGCCTTCTGCGGCTTGTTCGGAACGGGCGATGCGTTCAACAAATTGTTTTTCGCCTTCGGTAGCCACTTGGCCGAGCAGGAGTAGGTGGCGGTTGTAGCCGACAACGTTCAGTTTGGGCGTGTAGCCTTGGACTTGGTTGTTTTGGCGCAGGTAGGAGCGTGCGGTGGTCTCGACGCGCAATGCCATAACGTTGTCGTCGGTTTGCGCGCCGGTGGTGCGGCGGTCGACGGCGGATTTGGTGCCGACGGCTGCACCGCCGATTAGTGCGCCGACGCAGCCGCTCAGACTCAGGCTTAAGAGGGTCGCAGTCAGAACGGGGAGGGCGTAGCGTTTGATATTCTTCATATCCTTTTCCTTGGGTATGGACGGTTGGGTGTTCAGACGGCCTTTAAGGGCTGGGCCGTCTGAAAAGAAAGGGTTACATGCCTTCGAGCAGGACGGAGTCGATGCAGTCGCACATGGCGTGAATCAGCAAAATATGGTTTTCCTGAATGCGGGCAGTGCGCGGATAAGGGACGTTGAGCAAAACGTCGGTATCTTTGAGCATGGCGGCGATTTTTCCGCCGTCGCGACCGGTCATGGCGATGACGTGCATGTCGCGTTCGTGTGCCGCTTTGATGGCTTCGATAACGTTGGCGGAATTGCCGGAGGTGGAGATACCGACCAATACGTCGCCGGCGCGTCCGAGCGCGCGCACTTGTTTGCTGAATACATGGTCGAAACCGTAGTCGTTGCCGATGGCGGTCAGGGCGGAAGTGTCTGTCGTCAGCGCGACAGCGGCCAATTCCATGCGTTCTTTTTCAAAACGGCCGGTCATTTCGGCGGCGAAATGTTGCGCGTCGGCAGCCGAACCGCCGTTGCCGCAGGCCAGGATTTTGCCGTCGTTCATCAGGCATTGCAGCATCAGCTCGGCAGCCTGTACAGTCGGCTCAACCAGTACTTTTTCGGCTTCCTGCTTGGCGCGGATGCTCTCGGCAAAATGTGCGGAAACGCGTTCTTGTAATGTTGTCATGAGGTTAACCTGTAATATTTTGAATCCATTCGGGTTGGCCGTCGCCCTCGATCAGTACCGCATCCAGGCGGCAGAGCGCATGGTTTAACCCGTGCTTTTGCAGATAATACTCTACACTTCGTTGCAATTTCAATAATTTGGACGGTGAGATGCTGTATGCGGCACCACCGAAACCTCGGTTTTTGCGGTATTTTACTTCAACAAACACAATCGTACTGCCGTTTTTGACGATTAAATCGATTTCGCCGTAGGCGCAATGCCAGTTTCGCGCCAGCAGCGAGCAGCCTTTGCGCAGCAGGAATGCCAGTGCCGCATCTTCGGCCGCCACCCCCTGTTTGTGGTTTAAGCGCATGAAAAGTTTACCCGTTATATAATCATTGTTTTTAAAGAGACGCCGTTTCAGACGGCCTTGAATCTATGTACACAAAACACCTGCAAAAAGCCGTCGACAGCATCGAAAAACAGACATTATACGTTGTCGCCACACCCATCGGCAATTTAGCCGACATAACGTTGCGCGCGCTGGCCGTTCTGCAAAAGGCCGATATTATCTGCGCCGAGGACACCCGTGTTACCGCCCAGCTTTTGAGTGCGTACGGCATTCAGGGCAAACTCGTGAGCGTGCGCGAACACAACGAGCAGCAAATGGCCGATAAAATCATCGCCCATCTTTCAGACGGCCTGAGCGTCGCCCAAGTTTCGGATGCGGGCACGCCTGCGGTTTGCGATCCCGGTGCGAAACTTGCCGCCCGCGTGCGCGAAGCCGGATTTAAAGTGGTGCCTGTGGTCGGCGCAAGCGCGGTCATGGGGGCGTTGAGCGTGGCAGGTGTGACGGAATCCGATTTTTATTTCAACGGTTTCCTGCCGCCTAAGGCCGGCGAACGTCAAAAGCTGTTGGCCAAATGGGCGGAAGCCGATTTTCCGATTGTGATGTTTGAAACGCCGCACCGCATCGAGGCAAGCCTTGCGGATATGGCCGCGCAGTTCCCCGAACGCCGTTTGACTTTGGCGCGCGAAATCACCAAAACGTTTGAAACCTTTCTCAGCGGCACGGTTACCGAAATCCAAGCCGCCCTTAAAAACGACAGCAATCAAACGCGTGGCGAGATGGTACTGGTGTTGCACCCTGCGGTGAAAGAAAAACACAGCGATTTGCCCGAGGCGGCGCAAAATACCATGAAAATCCTTGCGGCCGAGTTGCCGACCAAACAAGCCGCCGAGCTTGCCGCCAAGATTACCGGCGAAAGCAAAAAAACCTTGTACGATTTAGCGTTGGAGTGGAAACGGATTTCAGACGACGCTTGAGGTCTTGCAGGCTTATTTCTCTCAACCTGTGGTGTGAACGATGCGACGATTTCCTACAGGCAAGGCTGGGTATTGTTCGTTATCCGTTTGCCGGTTCTACAGGCTTTATATAGGCAAAGTTTTGTTTGCCGCATTGCTTCCCCCCCCCCTTGCAATTTATAATGACACTGCATACAACGAGTATGTTCTTAAATCTTTCAATCTACGGGAGTGGACTTATGAAACAAAACATCATCGTTGCCTTATTCAACATCTCCAGCGAAGCTTATCAAGCCTTTTCTGAATTGAAAGCTTACTCGCAGACAACAGATACTTTGGTGGCACAAGCCGTTTTGGTTAAAAAGGAAAATGACCTGATTATCCCAGCAGAAAGCACCGACTTTACCGCCAATACGGTCGAAGGCACATGGACGGGCGGCCTCATTGGTTCACTGGTCGGCATTCTCGGCGGTCCTATCGGTGTTCTGTTGGGTGGAGCTACTGGCGCACTCATCGGCAGTGATGCAGGTACTGCCCAAACATTGGAAGAGGGGGCGTTGCTGGAAAATACAGCCAAAAAACTGGATAACGGCAGTACTGCAATCATTATTTTGGCGCAAGAATCCGACGAGGCTGTATTGGATGCTTTCTTCCACCGTTTCAAAACCGTTATTCTCCGGCAAGATGCAGTCGTTGCCCAACAGGACGTATTGGCAGCAATAGAAGCGCAGGAAGAAGTGGCACGTCAGGCACACGAAGCTTGGAAAAAACAGCGCAAAGCCGAACGCAAAGAGAAAGTGGAAGCCTTCAAGGCCGACATCAAACAAAAATTCGACAAATTGGCAGCCAAGTTGAAATAACACTGCCACCAACCCAAGGTATGTAACCGCTCAAATTTTCCGTTTCGGATGCATGCCAAACCGGTTTGAGGCTACCTGAAAATCTATTTTTCAGGTAGCCTCTCCTTTTTTCATGCCCCGAGACCTTTGCAAAGGTCTCAACCTATGTTATTGCAAAGGTCTCGGCCTTTTTATAATTGGATTTTAGATCGATCCAATAGGTTCAATACGCTTCTAAGTTTGCGTTTCAGACGGCCTCAATGTTTGGCAAACCTGCTTCAACGCTGCCATGCGTTGCGCAAATATTCGATGCAGTCGGTCAGGGCGTAAAACGGGGCGTTGCCGTGATTGGCGTTGGGGTAGAGGGTAAAGCGGACATCTGCGCCGAGGTGGTGCAAAGTGCCGGCAAGGATTTTGGCTTGTGCGACCATGCCGCGGCTGGTTTGGTCGGGACGGTTGTTTCTGCCTTCATGCTCGCCTGCGCTGAGGCGGATGCCGATTCCTTGCGGCAAAGCGTCGGGCAGCCAATCGAGCACGCGGCGGTCTTGCCACCAGATAGACGGCGAAACCAGCAAATAATGGCGGAATCGTTCGGGACGGGTGAACAGGGAATAGAGGCCGTACAAGGCGCCGAAAGAATGGCCGAAGACGGCTTGGTTTTGGGTATCGATGCGGTATTTGCCGTCGAGCAGGGCGGAGAGTTCGTCGTCGATAAAGTGGCTGAAGCGGTCGGCTTGGCCGTATTGTTTGCGTTCGGATTCGGGCGCGTTGTCGGGCAGCGGCGGCGTGTAGTCGAGGGCGCGTTGGCTTAAGTCGCGGATGGTGCCGCCGGTGTAGCCGATGCCGACAATCAGACAGGCGGCATGGCTTTTGGTGATGGGGTTGATGAGCAGGGATTGCGCCATATTGAGGATGGCGGGGAAAAAGGCATCCCCGTCAAGAATATACAGTATGGGATAGCCGCCTGCCGGACGCTCGCCGAGTGTCGCGGCTTGAATACGGTAGGTGCGGCCGGTGTGGGCGGAAGTAAGGGCGGTTTCTTCGGCTTGCAGCAGGGTGGCGGCTTGCCAGTTAGGACGGATGGACATGATGGGGTGCTTTAATCAATGGTTGCTTAAGGGAAAAGGCCGTCTGAACAATGGTTTTCAGACGGCCTTATTGTACGGATTTCTGCCTTTTTAACAATACGCGCGATTAGCGTACGTCAACGTAGGAGCTGCTGTGCAGTTCGCGCAGGAGGTTGGTGGTCGCCTGTTGCGCTTTTTGTTGGGACAGGTATTGGCGGACGGCGTTTTGTTGGCGCTCTTCAGGCGTACCTGCTTCGCGGACGTCGTTCAGCTTGATGATGTGCCAGCCGAATTGGGTGCGGACAGGGGCGCTGATTTGGCCGGGTTTGAGTTTGTGGACGGCTTCTTCAAATGGAGCAACCATCATGCCGTCGGCAAACCAGCCCAAATCGCCGCCGTTGCCGGCGCTGCCGTCTTGCGAGTATTGGCGTGCCAAACCGCCGAAATCTGCGCCGCTGCGGGCTTGTGAGTAGATTTTGCGGATGGTGCTTTCTGCGCCGACGGCGGCATTGTCGTTGTCGGCTTTAATGAGGATGTGTTGGGCATGATATTGGCGCACAGGGTCGGCTTCAGGCAGGGTGATGCCTTGTTGTTTGGCCTGCTCGATGTAGCGTGCCACTTCGGAGTCGCTGACACGGCTGTTTTGCATGATGGCCTGTTGGCGCACTTTTTCAACAATAATGCTGTCGGCGATGTCTTGACGGACGGCGGCAGACGGATTTTTGATGTTGGGATTGTGCGCGATAACGGCTTCGATTTCGCTATCGGTCGCTTGGATGTTGCGGCGTTTGCCTGCTTGGAGGATCAGGGATTGGTTGATCATTTGGGCCAAAACCTGTTGGCGCAGCTCGTTGGCGTCCATTTGTGTGCCTTTCGGCATGGTTTGACGCGCTTGCGCTACGGCTTGCGCTACTTGGCGGTGGGTAATGACTTCGTTGTCGACAACCGCAGCAATGCCGTCTGAAAGATGTACGCCGCTTTGTACGGCAGGCATGGTGGTGGCGCTGACGACTGGAGTTTTGTTGGCACGCGCTTTGCCTGCTTTGGCTTTAGGGGCGGCGTGTGCGCCTACTGCAAGAGTGAGTGCGGCGACGAGAATCAGGGGTTTGAAGTTCATTGTTTGACTACCTCGTTGGTTTTGCTGTGACCGGGGATGGCTAAGCGGAGTTTTTCGAATGGGTTGTTGCCGATATTGCTCAAGTCTTTGAGTTGGAGGTTGAAGAATACGGCGTTTTTGTGGCTGTTTTCGCCGGTAACATAGCGTTGGCCGACCAAGCTTGCGCTCCAGCAGCCGCAGTTGCTTTTGTATTCTGCACCGATGAGCATTTCCAGCGGTTTTTTGGCTTCGATTTCGTAGTTGTAACGGGCAACGGCGTACAGGTTTTTACTCAACGGCCATTGGGCTGCAAGGTCGACTTGGCTGAGCCTGTCGTAGAAATAGTCGCCGTTGGCTTGCAGATAGATGCGCTCGTTGCGTCCGTATTTGTAGCGCGCGCTTAAGACTTTGCCGGGTTCGGGGTTGTAGGTAATCCCTGCGGCGTAGCTTTCGGCACGGCTTAGGTTTTGGTTGTAGTGGATGTCCAAATCAATGCGGGTGCTCGGGGTAAGGTTGCCGTGTGCAAAGGCTACCCAGTCGGATTGGCTGCGCGGATAATTGCTGACGTTGCCGTCAGGCAGGACGTTGTCTTTTTTGAAATAAAACTTCTGGCCGATACCTGCACGGAAGAGTTCTGCACCGGTGTTGGGGGTGAGGATACGGCTTTGTGTGGCCAGCGTCAGGCTGTTGGCCGAATTGATGCGGTCGTTGCCCGAATACAGATTTTCGCGGAACAGCTGCGAATAGGTAAAGCTGTTTTCGGAGCTGTCGAAATTAGGCAGGTCGTTTTGGGACTTGGTCGGAATGTAGTTGTAAAACAGGCGCGGTTCGAGCGTTTGCAGGTATTCTCCGCCGAATAGACGGGCCCTGCGCTCGAAAGTCAGGCCGCTGTCGACGTTGATGATCGGCAGGACGCGGCTGACATTGCGGCTGCTTTGGCCGTTGAAGCTGTTGAGGCTGTAATAAGTGGCGTGTACGCCGACTTTAGGCCGGATGTAGCCCCATTGGTTGTGGAAGTCCCATTTGACGCTCGGGTAGAGCACCACGCGGCTGCCGTCTTGCTTGGTATCGTGGTCAAAACGGGTAAATTGGCCGAACACGTTGAGTTGCGCTTTGCCGAGATGGCTTTGCCAACGGCCGGTCAGACGGGGCATGATGGCATAAGGTTCGTCTTTATAACCGTCTTGGTTGGCAAGCGTTTGATATTTTTGTACGCGCAACGAGCCGTCGAAGCTGCCGCCTAGCAGTTTGTCGCTGTAATTGAGCCATGCCTGACGGTCGAGGTTGACGTTGCGCGCGATGTCTTCGCGGCCGTAGAAGTCGCGGTAGTAATCGTCGTCGGAAACTTGGTTGTAGTTGATGCCGCCGCTGATTTTGCTGTTCAGCTGCTGCTGGTGTTTCCATTTGAACTGGTAGCGGTTGTTGTGGACGCTTTTTTGGTCGTTCGGCATCCAGTCGCCATCGACTTCGCCGCTGTAATTCGGTTGCAGATAACGCACTTGGCCGCCCAGTTGCACACCGCGTTTGCTGATGATGCCCGGGCGGATGGTGGCATCCAAATTCGGCGCAAGGTTGAAGTAGTAGGGCAGGCTCAGCTCAAGGCCGTCTGAACCGGTGGCAATGGTCGGAACGAGCAGGCCGCTTTTGCGGTTGCCGTTGATGGGGAAGTCCGCCCAAGGCGTGTAGAGGACGGGGACGCCGCCGAATACCAGCGAAGCGTGTTTGGCCACGCCGATGCCTGTCGATTCATCGGCTTCGATGCTTTGCGCTTGGATATACCAGCTGGCATCGCCGGGCGAACAGGTGTTGAATTTGGTATTGATGAGTTTATAGAGGCCTTTGCCTTTGAGTTCGGCTTTTTCGCTGACACTTTGAAGGCGGCGGCCGCCTTGTTCGGTATTGAGGCGCACGGCGGTGCCGGAACCGGTTTGGTTTTTGAGGTTGTAAACCAATTGGTCGCCGGATACGGTCGAACCGTTTTGATACAGGGTAAAGCGGTCGCCGGCGGTAACGGTATCGGTGGCTTGGTCGTATTGCGCCCAATCGGCATTGAGAACATCGGCATTGCGCTCGACAATGACGTCGCCTTCGGCACGGACGCCGACTTGGGTCTGGCCTTCTATTTTATCGGCGTTGACGCGGGTGTAATCGGCAGGCAGGGCTGGCTCGCCGCTGCGTTTGATTTCGGCGGTTTCGGCCGGCTTGGCATCTTCGTGGTCGCAAAACAGGCAAGTGCTGCCCAAGGAAAGCGGATCGGCTTCGCTTTGGCCGGTTTTTGCCGGTTTGGATTCGGCGGCGTGGGCAGGGGTATAGTCTTCCGCCTGCGGAACAGAAGCATCTTCCGCGCGCACGGCTGTTGCGCCAAAGCCCATAATTAAGGCGAGTACCAAGGGTTTGAGTGAAAATAAACGAGCCAAAATCGCCCCTTAAATCGGTTTGCCAGTTAGAATAGCGGTTATTGTAACCTGAAATTCTGCGATACCGCTATGCAACGACAAACCGAATTACAAAACTGGCTGGAGTCTGTTTACCCGAACCAGCCGTTCGAATTGAGTTTTGCGGCAGCCGATGCCGACTTCCGCCGTTATTTCCGTGCGACGTTTTCAGACAGCCAGACCGTTATTTGTATGGACGCGCCTCCTGAGAAGATGAGTGTTGCACCGTATTTGAAAGTGCAAAAACTGTTTAATATGGTCAATGTGCCGCAAGTGCTTCGTGTGGATGAAGCATTGGGCTTTATGGTGTTGAACGATTTGGGCAACACCACATTCCTGACCGCCATGAATCAGGAAAACAGCGAAACCGCCCACAAAGCCCTGCTGCTCGAAGCCATCGACGAATTGATCGAGCTGCAAAAAGCCAGCCAACCCGGCAAACTGCCGGAATACGACCGCGAAGTCATGCTGCGCGAGATTAACTTGTTCCCCGAATGGTTTGTGGCCAAAGAATTGGGCCGCGAGCTGACCTTCAAGCAACGCCAGTTGTGGCAGCAAACCGTCGATACGCTGCTGCCGCCCCTGTTGGCGCAGCCCAAAGTGTATGTCCACCGCGACTTTATCGTCCGCAATCTGATGTTGGCAAAAGGCCGCCCGGGCGTGTTGGACTTCCAAGACGCGCTTTACGGCCCGATTTCCTATGATTTGGTGTCGCTGTTGCGCGATGCGTTTATCGAATGGGAAGAAGAATTTGTATTGGACTTGGTCATCCGTTATTGGGAAAAAGCACGCGCTGCCCAGCTGCCCGTGCCTGCCGAGTTTGACGAGTTCTACCGCTGGTTTGAATGGATGGGCGTACAACGCCATTTGAAAGTGGCCGGTATTTTTGCCCGCCTGTACTACCGCGACGGCAAAGACAAATACCGCCCTGAAATCCCGCGCTTCTTGAACTATTTGCGCCGTGTATCCCGCCGTTACAACGATTTGGCTCCGCTCTATGCGTTGCTGGTCGAATTGGTCGGCGATGACGAATTGGAAACAGGCTATACCTTCTAAGCTTGGTTTTTAAGATTTGATTCCACTTTTCAGACGGCCTAATCAACAAAAGGCCGTCTGAAACCTTTACAGAACACATAAAAATGACTTACATGATTTACCCCAAAACCTACGACGTGATTGTCGTCGGTGGCGGCCATGCCGGTACCGAAGCCGCGCTTGCCGCTGCACGCATGGGTGCGCAAACCCTGCTGCTCTCACACAACATCGAAACCCTCGGCCAAATGTCGTGCAACCCCTCCATCGGCGGTATCGGCAAAGGCCACCTCGTGCGCGAACTCGACGCATTGGGCGGCGCAATGGCGTTGGCCACCGACAAATCCGGTATCCAGTTCCGCCGCTTGAATGCCAGCAAAGGCGCGGCAGTACGAGCCACACGCGCGCAGGCCGACCGTATCCTATACAAAGCCGCCATCCGCGAAATGCTGGAAAACCAAGAAAACCTCGACCTTTTCCAACAAGCCGTCGAAGACGTAACGCTCGACGGTGAACGCATTAGTGGCGTGGTTACCGCGATGGGTGTGGAGTTTAAAGCACGCGCCGTCGTGTTGACCGCAGGCACGTTTTTGTCCGGCAAAATCCACATCGGTTTGGAAAACTACGAAGGCGGCCGCGCGGGCGACCCCGCCGCCAAATCCTTGGGCGGCCGTTTGCGCGAATTGAACCTGCCGCAAGGCCGTCTGAAAACCGGCACACCGCCGCGTATCGACGGACGCACGATTGATTTTTCCCAACTGACTGAACAGCCCGGCGACACACCCGTTCCCGTAATGTCCGTACGCGGCAGCGCCGATATGCACCCGCGCCAAGTGTCTTGCTGGATTACGCATACCAACACGCAAACCCACGACATCATCCGCTCAGGCTTTGACCGCAGCCCCATGTTCACCGGCAAAATTGAAGGCGTCGGCCCGCGCTACTGCCCGTCCATCGAAGACAAAATCAACCGCTTCGCCGACAAAGACAGCCATCAGATTTTCCTCGAGCCCGAAGGCCTGACCACGCACGAATACTATCCTAACGGTATCTCTACCAGCCTGCCGTTCGACATCCAAATCGCCCTCGTGCGCAGCATGAAAGGCCTCGAAAACGCCCATATCCTGCGCCCCGGCTACGCCATCGAATACGACTATTTCGATCCGCGCAACCTCAAAGCCAGCCTCGAAACCAAAACCATCCAAGGCCTTTTCTTCGCCGGACAAATCAACGGCACGACCGGCTACGAAGAAGCAGCCGCGCAAGGCCTGCTCGCAGGTGCGAACGCCGTGCAATACGTCCGCGAACAAGACCCGCTTCTGCTGCGCCGCGAACAAGCCTACCTCGGCGTATTGGTGGACGACCTCATCACCAAAGGCGTGAACGAACCTTATCGCATGTTCACCAGCCGTGCCGAATACCGCCTGCAACTCAGGGAAGACAACGCCGACATGCGCCTGACCGAAGACGGTTACAAAATCGGCTTGGTGGGTGAAGAGCAATGGCGCATGTTCAACGAAAAACGCGAAGCCATCGAACGCGAAATCCAACGTTTGAAAACAACGTGGTACACGCCGCAAAAACTCGCCGAAGAAGAGCAGCTGCGCGTATTCGGCCAAAAACTCAGCCGCGAAGCCAACCTGCACGACCTCCTGCGTCGTCCGAACCTCGACTACGCCGCGCTGATGACCCTGCCCGACGCACAACCTGAGACCACGCTTGCCGACAGCGTGGTCGAACAAGTCGAAATCCAAGTCAAATACCAAGGCTATATCGACCGCCAAAACGAAGAAATCGACAGCCGCCGCGACATCGAAACCTTAAAGCTGCCCGAGGATATCGATTACAGCAAAGTCAAAGGTTTGTCGGCAGAAGTGCAACAAAAGCTCAACCAGCACAAACCCGAAACCGTCGGTCAAGCCAGCCGTATTTCCGGCGTAACCCCTGCCGCCATCGCATTGCTGATGGTGCATTTGAAACGCGGGTTTAAAGATGCCAAGTAAGGTTTAATCCGAATAAAGGCCGTCTGAAACTTTCAGACGGCCTTTATTTATCAGGGGATTGACGGTGTTGCACCTTATTTCATTAATTTTTTAAAGAGTTCGGATTGTCAGCAAGATGGGCGTGTTTTGATGAAAAAATGAAGAAGAAAACGTTTTTTCAGGATGCGTCATAAGCTGCCGCTTTTTTGAGCAGTTTTGCCCTTGCCTGCGGCCATTCCTCACGCAGCAGGCTGTATTCGACCGTATCGCGCACGCTACCGTCTTTCCGCAGCTTGTGGCAGCGCAAGATGCCGTCTTGGTGTGCGCCCAAGCGTTCGATGGCGCGTTGGGAGGCGGTGTTGAGGTTGTCGGTCTGCCAGCAGGCGCAGCGGCAGTTTAAAGTGTCGAAAACGTAGTCGAGCAACATGATTTTGCAGGCGGTATTGATGTGCGTGCGCTGTGCCGACAGGGCATACCATGTGAAACCGATGTAGAGGCGTGGGATGGCGGGGTCGATGTGGTAAAGCGAAGTCGAGCCGACAATTTTTCCCGTGTCTTCGTCGATGACGGCAAAGGCGAGGCGGGTTTGTATGGCGGTGCGGATATAGTCAGCTACTTGGTGGGGTTCGGGCGCGGTGGTTACGTTCAGCTTCCAAACTTCGCCGTCGCAAACTGCTTCGCGCAAACCGGCTTCGTGTGCCGTTGTTAAAGGTTCGAGACGGACGCGGTCGAAGGATAAAACGGGAGTGGATGAGAAATCAGTCATGGGGGTTTCCTTTGTATTTGATGGTTTGAGTTTTCAGACGACCTTTTCTTTTATAGTGTCTTAACGGACGGCATCTCTGAGGTCGTCTGAAAGCTATTGATTAATGATGTTTGAACGCCAGCATGCCCGACTCTGATACAAACCCGTCCAGCGGCAGGTCGTGCGGTTCGCGCGGCAGTGTGTCGGTCAGTTGGCAATCGAAGCCTACGCCGAGGGTTTGGGTTTGCAGGCGGTATTTCATGGCGGAGAGGGTGGCGTCGTAATAGCCGCCGGCTTGTCCGAGGCGGTAGCCGCGTTTGTCGATGCCGACGATGGGGACCAGCAGCAGGCTGAGTTGGTGGACGCGGATTTTTTTGCCGGTGAATTGGGGGACATGCAATTTGGCGCGGCCGCGTTTGCGTTCTTGTTTGGCGCCGTCGGCAGGGTAGGGGGTGAACCACATCCGCCGCGTGTTCGGTTCGATATAGGGCAGGTAGAGTTTTGCGCCGCGTTTTTGTGCGGCACGGACAAAGCCGTCCAATCGCAATTCCTTGCCCATCGGCCAATACACGCCGATTTTCCGTCCTTTTTTGATGTAGGGCTTGAGCAGGCGGTTGATGGTTTCGGTGGCGGCGTTGCGCTCGTCTGCGCTCATTTGGGCGCGTGCGCGGCGGAACTGTTTGCGTAATGCCGATTTTTCGGGATTCCTCATTTTCAGACGGCCTTTCGGGATTGCGGTAGAATGTTGCGATTATAACGATTTTGTTAACATTCAAACAGGACGCACACGATGTGGCACATTGTCGCCATCGGCTATCTTTTTGTTGCCGTGATGTTTTCCGCCGCGCAGCCGAGTATTGCGCGCGCGTTGATTTATTTGGTTTTTTGGGCAGTGTTGCCCACCGTGTTCACGGTCTTCGTCGTGACCATCCGCCGCCGCAACCGCCTGATGAAACTGCAGGAGCAGGCGGAGTTTGAAGCAGCTCACCAAAAGGCGGTACAGGCGGATGAAAAACAGGACGGAAAGGTATGAAATCCCTTTTCAGACGGCCTCTTATCCGCTATAATCCGTCAGTTTTCCATTTCGGAAACACGCTTTTATTTTTTTAAAACTTATGCCCACTTTCGCCGAAGGGTGCTTGACAATAGGCGCCGCCTATCAAGTTCTATGCGATTGAATGTGTGCTCTTTAACCCTTTCAAGGAAATAACATGTCTCAAATTACTATGCGTCAGATGATTGAAGCCGGTGTTCACTTCGGTCACCAAACCCGTTTCTGGAACCCGAAAATGGCTCAATACATTTTCGGTGCGCGCAACAAAATCCATATCGTAAACTTGGAAAAAACCCTGCCGATGTTCCAAGAGGCGCAAGAAGCCGTACGTCGTCTGGTTGCCAACAAAGGTACAGTATTGTTCGTAGGTACCAAACGCCAAGCCCGCGACATCATCCGCGAAGAAGCTACCCGTGCCGGTATGCCTTTCGTTGATCACCGTTGGTTGGGTGGTATGCTGACTAACTACAAAACTGTTAAGCAATCCATCAAACGCCTGGAAGAAAAAACTGCTGCCCTGGAAAACGCTGCTGAAGGCGGTTTCAACAAAAAAGAAATTCTGGAAATGCAACGCGACGTTGAAAAACTGGAACGTTCTTTGGGCGGTATCAAAAACATGAAAGGCCTGCCTGACGCGATTTTCGTTATCGATACCGGCTACCAAAAAGGTACTTTGGTTGAAGCTGAAAAATTGGGCATCCCTGTTATCGCCGTAGTCGATACTAACAACAGCCCTGACGGCGTGAAATACGTTATCCCTGGTAACGATGACTCCGCTAAAGCTATCCGCCTGTACTGCCGCGGCATCGCTGACGCAGTTTTGGAAGGCAAAAACCAAGCGCTGCAAGAAACTGTAGCCGCTGCCCAAGAAGCTGCTGCCGAGTAATTCGGTACACAGAAGAGGGGCGTTATGCCCCTTTTCTCAAATCCCGTTCTGAAATCCGTTTTAGACGGCCACTATTTCCAAACACGGCAATGGCCGTGTTCCCAAAAATCTAGGAGATTCAAAATGGCAGAAATTACTGCAAAAATGGTTGCTGACCTGCGCGCCGCTACCGGCCTGGGCATGATGGAATGCAAAAAAGCCTTGGTTGAAGCTGAAGGCAACTTCGACAAAGCCGAAGAAATCCTGCGTATTAAATCTGGTGCGAAAGCCGGTAAACTGGCTGGCCGTACTGCTGCCGAAGGCGTATTGGCTTACGCGATCAACGGCAATGTCGGCGCATTGGTTGAAGTAAACTGCGAAACCGACTTCGTTGCTAAAGACGCCGGCTTCGTAGAATTTGCCAACTTCGTTGCTAAAACTGCTGCTGAGAAAAAACCGGCTTCTGTTGAAGAACTGAGCGAACTGGTTGAAGCAGAACGCAAAGCCATCATCGCTAAATTGGGCGAGAACATGTCTGTTCGCCGCTTCCAAGTGATCGACACTGCCAACCAACTGGTTGCCTACATCCACGGTGCTTTGGCTACCGAAGGCGTATTGGTTGAGTTCAAAGGTTCTGAAGACGTAGCACGCAAAATCGGTATGCACATCGTTGCCGCTAAACCACAATGTGTAAGCGAAGCCGAAGTAGATGCTGAAACCGTTGAAAAAGAACGCCACATCTACACTGAGCAAGCTATCGCTTCCGGCAAACCTGCCGACATCGCTGCTAAAATGGTTGAAGGCCGTATCCGCAAATTCTTGGCTGAAATCACTCTGAACGGCCAAGCATTCGTGATGAACCCTGACCAAACTGTTGCCCAATTCGCTAAAGAAAACGGCACTGAAGTGGTTAGCTTCGTACGCTACAAAGTAGGCGACGGTATCGAGAAAGCCGTTGTTGACTACGCAGCCGAAGTTGCTGCCGCTGCTAAAGTATAAGGCACTTATGAAAAAGAAAGCACCTAGATTCCAAACGAATCAGGGTGCTTTTTTTTGAGAAAACCGTTTACGGTACCTATTTTAAGACGACCGAATATAAAGGCCGTCTGAAAACAAAACAATAATAGAACGACACACCATATCATTGTAATCCGACCGTTTGAAAATTCAGACGGCCCAACTCCGACCGACGACATTCAAGAAAGCAAGGTATCCCATGACACAGCAAATCAAATACAAACGCGTATTACTGAAACTCTCCGGCGAATCCCTGATGGGTTCTGATCCGTTCGGCATCAATCACGATACCATCGTTCAAACTGTCGGCGAAATTGCCGAAGTCGTTAAAATGGGCGTGCAAGTCGGTATCGTTGTCGGCGGCGGTAACATTTTCCGCGGCGTATCTGCACAAGCAGGCAGCATGGACCGCGCCACTGCCGACTACATGGGCATGATGGCAACCGTGATGAATGCGTTGGCACTTAAAGACGCATTTGAAACTTTGGGCATCAAGGCGCGCGTACAATCCGCACTGTCTATGCAGCAAATCGCTGAAACTTATGCCCGTCCTAAAGCCATTCAATATTTGGAAGAAGGCAAAGTCGTGATTTTCGCCGCCGGTACCGGTAACCCGTTCTTCACGACCGACACTGCCGCCGCATTGCGCGGTGCGGAAATGAACTGCGACGTGATGCTCAAAGCCACCAATGTTGACGGCGTGTACACCGCAGACCCGAAAAAAGACCCATCTGCAACACGCTACGAAACCATTACTTTTGACGAAGCCTTATTGAAAAACCTCAAAGTGATGGATGCCACCGCTTTCGCCCTCTGCCGCGAACGCAAGCTCAATATCGTGGTATTCGGCATTGCTAAAGAAGGTTCGCTCAAACGCGTGGTAACCGGCGAGAACGAAGGTACACTGGTTCACTGCTAATCATTGAGAGGCCGTCTGGAACAGCCGAACGGGATACATTCGGCTTTCAGACGGCCTTTTATTTTCAGTCGGTTGTGTGGGCAGTTTTCCATGGCTTGAACAGGTTAAGGGCTTGCTTGACCATAATATCCAACCGACAATTCGATAACAAAAGGATACTCCATGAATATCACCGTCTTGGCTGTCGGCACGAAAATGCCGCGTTGGGTGGATGAAGCCGTCGGCGAGTACGCCAAACGCTTCGGGCGCGATGTCAATTATGCGCTGAAAGAAATCAAGCCCGAAAAACGCGGCGCGGGTGTGAATGCGGCTCAGGGCATGGCGGCTGAAGAAAAACGCCTGTTGGAAGCCATACCGCAGGGCGCGTTTTTGGTGGTATTGGACGAGCGCGGCAAAGCGCCGACTTCGGTCGAATTGGCACAACATTTGAAAGGCTGGCAGCAAAACGGCGAACACGTCTGTTTTATTATCGGCGGCGCAGACGGCATGACCGACCGTTTGAAACAGCAGGCAAACATGATGATGCGCCTTTCCAGCCTGACCTTGCCGCATGGCATGGTGCGTGTTTTATTGACCGAGCAGCTTTATCGCGCCGTTTCGATTTTGCACAACCATCCGTATCATCGTGAATAATCCGTTTTGATTGCTGGGATAAGACGGCAATGCCGCCTTGTCGGTTTGAAAGGGAATAGGGCAAGTCGGTTTAAAGCGGGGTTGAACCTGCTTTCAGACGGCCTGATTTTTCCGCATGAATCCTTTATAATCGTTTCTTTGATAAATCAACATCTTTCGGGAGAACCCAAATGTCCGATTTCCGTCAAGACTTCCTCAAATTCGCTTTGGCACAAAACGTGTTGAAATTCGGCGAATTTACGACCAAGGCTGGCCGTCAGTCGCCTTATTTTTTCAATGCCGGTTTGTTCAATGACGGCGCATCGACTTTGCAGCTGGCGAAGTTTTACGCCGAAGCCATTATTGCCAGCGGCGTGAAGTTCGATATGCTGTTCGGCCCAGCCTATAAAGGCATTATTTTGGCGGCGGCAACAGCGATGATGTTGGCGGAAAAAGGCGTAAACGTACCGTTTGCCTACAACCGCAAAGAAGCCAAAGACCACGGCGAGGGCGGTGTGTTGGTGGGCGCGCCTTTGAAAGGCCGCGTGCTGATTATCGATGATGTGATTTCCGCCGGTACATCCGTGCGCGAGTCGGTCAAACTGATTGAGGCCGAAGGCGCAACGCCTGCCGCAGTGGCCATTGCGCTCGACCGCATGGAAAAAGGCACGGGCGAATTGTCGGCGGTGCAGGAAGTGGAAAAACAATACGGCCTGCCGGTGGTTTCGATTGCCAACCTGAACGACTTGTTCACGCTCTTACAAAACAATGCCGAATTTGGCGGCTTCTTCGAGCCGGTCAAAGCCTATCGCGAACGTTACGGCGCGGTTTAAACCATAACATTATGCTCAGGTCGTCTGAAAACTGTTTCAGACGGCCTGAAGCATTGGCTAAAATATATTTTTGATTCAATACACTTACGGAAAATACTCATGCCTGCTTGTTCTTGTCCTCATTGTAAAACGCCGCATTGGGTGAAAGATGCCCAGTTGAACGTGGCGCAGGGTTTTGTGGTCTGCACGCGTTGTTCGGGGATGTTTAAGGCCAAGGATTATCTGTCGGGCAACCTGCCGGCTGATCCGGCCCATCTGCCTGTAGCGGTAACGGATGTGCGCCTCGTGCATAACATCGGCGCGCAAATCCTCAAACATTCCAAACTTTCGCGCAAAGAAATTTCCGATTTGCTCAATAGCGCGCTCAAGGAAGAGCCCAAGGCGGAAGAGCAGGAGGCGGTCAAAACGCGCAAGGACGGTTTCAACTGGACGTTGGCATCGATGATTGCGCTGACGGTTTTGATTATGCAACTCTTTTATCTTGCCCTGCTATGAGTGCCATTGCCCATTTTGTTGCCAGCTTTCGCGAAGCCGCACCCTATATTCAATATTTGCGCGGTAAAACCATGGTGGTCGGCGTGACCGACAGCCTGTTGGAAGGCGAAACCTTGATTCGTTTGGCCGCAGATTTGAATCTGTTGGCCAGCTTGGGCTTGCGTTTGGTCTTGGTACACGGTTCGCGGCATTTGCTCGACAAATTGGCTTCGGGTCGGGATTTTGTTCCGAAATACAGCGGCAGCCGACGGATTACCGATGAAGCGACTTTGATGGAAGTGAAGCAGGTGGCTGGGATTATCCGCAGCGATGTGGAAGCCGCCTTGTTCAGCAGCGTATCTGCACAGCAACGGAGCAAGCCGCCGGTTATCGCGTGCGGCAACTTTATTACCGCCCGTCCGTTGGGCGTTATCGACGGCGTGGACATGGGCTATACCGGTACCGTCCGCAAAATCGACGCGGAAGAAATCCGTTTGCGTTTGGATGGCGGCGCCGTGGTGCTGATCAGCCCTTTGGGACATTCGTACAGCGGCAAAACCTTCAATCTGAGTATGTGCGAAACCGCTCAGGAAGTGGCCATGGCTTTGCAGGCGGAGAAACTGGTTTTCTTGACCGAAGAAGCCGGTATTCGCCGCACCGACGGCTCTTTGGCCAATACTTTGTCTATCGGCGAAGTGCAGGAGCTGATACACGACAATCCTGATGCGCCGGCCGATTTGTTGCATGCGGCGGTAGGCGCGTTGGAAAACGGCGTATCGCGGGTGCAGATTCTCAACGGCCGTGAAGATGGCAGCCTGTTGCGCGAGCTGTTTACCCGCGAGGGCAGCGGTACATCTATTGCCCGTGAGCCGTTTGTTTCCATCCGTCAGGCACGCAGCGACGACATTCCGCACATCATCGCCTTAATCCGTCCGTTGGCGGAACAAGGCATCTTGTTACACCGTAGCCGCGAGTATTTGGAAAACCATATTTCCAGCTTTTCCGTATTGGAACACGATCAAAACATTTACGGCTGCGTGGCGCTGAAAACCTTTTCCGAGCCGGACTGCGGCGAATTGGCCTGCCTGGTGGTGTCGCCCGAAGCTCGTGACGGCGGCTACGGCGAATTGCTATTGGAACATCTGTTTCAAAAAGCGCGCGCCTTAAATATTAAAACGCTTTTTGCCTTATCCACGCATACTGGCGAATGGTTTGTCGAACGGGGCTTTCAGACGGCCTCGGCCGATGATCTGCCTGCCGAACGCCGGCAGGAATACAATGCCAACGGTCGCAATTCCAAAGTATTTGTTTATGACTTGCAGGCCGTCTGAAAACCTCAATCCTATTATCCGTTTTTAAAAATTACTCAAATCTTATGTTGAAAATTATCTCTGCCAACGTCAACGGCATCCGCTCCGCCTATAAAAAAGGTTTTTATGAATACATCGCCGCGTCGGGCGCGGACATTGTCTGCGTGCAGGAACTGAAAGCTCAAGAGGCCGACCTGTCAGACGATATGAAAAATCCGCACGGTATGCACGGCTACTGGCATTGCGCCGAAAAGCGCGGGTACAGCGGCGTGGCGGTGTACAGCAAACGCAAACCTGACAATGTGCAAATCGGCATGGGCATTGAAGAATTTGACAGGGAAGGCCGTTTTGTCCGTTGCGATTTCGGCAAGTTATCGGTGATTTCGCTGTATCTACCCAGCGGCAGCAGCGCGGAAGAGCGCCAACAAGTGAAATACCGCTTTTTGGACGCGTTCTATCCCATGCTCGAAGCCATGAAAAACGAAGGGCGCGACATCGTCGTCTGCGGCGACTGGAACATTGCCCACCAAAACATCGACTTGAAAAACTGGAAGGGCAATCAGAAAAATTCGGGCTTCTTGCCTGAAGAGCGCGAATGGATAGGCAAAGTCATCCACAAGCTCGGTTGGACGGATATGTGGCGCACACTTTATCCCGATGTGCCGGGCTATACCTGGTGGAGCAACCGCGGACAAGCGTATGCGAAAGATGTCGGGTGGCGCATCGATTATCAGATGGTTACGCCGGAGTTGGCCGCCAAAGCCGTTTCCGCACATGTTTATAAAGACGAAAAATTCTCGGATCACGCCCCTTTAGTTGTGGAGTATGACTATGTTGCCGAATAAGATTTTTGGTAAATATGATTGGAATATAAACGGCAAAACCGGCGTAGGCGCGGCGTGGGTCGTGGCGGCATTTGTGCTGCCTATGCTGGTGTGGGCAGTGTTTATGCTGGCGCGGATGTCCGGCTGGGTTGCGCCGACCAAGGCCAATCCGACTTGGGCGTTGGTATGGCTGCTGTTTTCCCTGCCTTGCCTGCTGATTGCGGCCAAATGCTTTGCTTGGAAGGGCTGGCGGCTGATTGCCAATATCATACTTTGTCTGGCGACTTGTGCCATTCTCAGCGTGCCTGCCGCATTGCTGATTGCATTTACACTCAACGACTTGCTCAAATAGGCCGTCTGAAATGCAGAGCTTCGAACTCGAAGAAATGGCACTGTTTCTGATACGCGATGCGGATGAAGCGGAAATGTGGATAGACCGCTGGGCGGTCAGCTATCCGATTGTTCAAACTGCCGAAGCTGATAGTCGGCAAACCATTTCCGAATGGCAACACGCCATTCAGACGGCCTTCGACCATATCGTCAGCAGAAATATTGCCGTCGTGGCTCATGGTGCCGGCGTGTCCGCATTTTTGGCATGGCTGTACCAAGCCGACATCCTGACGCAAAAACGCCTGACCAATATTATTTTGGTCTCGCCGCGTCCCGAGGCTTTTTCCGAAGACGAAATCCATACGTTCCAACGCGTCCGCTGCCCTTGCCGTACGGCGTTGGTCATCGCCGAAACAAACGGCACGCCACGCGATTGGGCGCAAGAACAGGCCGACCGCTGGCAGGCGCGCCTGCTTCAATCACCGCATTCCGGCCAGTTAAACGGCGCGCTCGGCGGTTGGCAATGGGGCATGAAGCTGATGCAGGAAATGTTGTTGAGTAAGTAGTGTAGTAATATCTATTAATATTAATAAACGAAGGCCGTCTGAAACCGATATGTATTTCAGACGGCCTTTGTTTACAAATATCATGTTAAATATAATTAAAAGAAACTATTCTCATTTCTTTTTTGAAGCAATATAATTCGGTTGTTTCGTTAAATTGAGTATAAAAATGCAAATACCATTTCATTTGGCTTTATTACCCACGCTGATTATCGCTTTCTTCCCTGTTGCTGCCGCCGATACGCAGGACAATGGTGAACATTACACCGCTACTTTGCCCACTGTTTCTGTGGTCGGACAGTCCGATACCAGCGTACTTAAAGGCTACATCAACTACGACGAAGCTGCTGTTACCCGCAACGGACAGCTCATCAAAGAAACGCCGCAAACCGTCGATACGCTCAATATCCAGAAAAACAAAAATTACGGCACGAACGATTTGAGTTCCATCCTCGAAGGCAATGCCGGCATCGACGCTGCCTACGATATGCGCGGCGAAAGCATTTTCCTGCGCGGCTTTCAAGCCGACGCATCCGATATTTACCGCGACGGCGTACGCGAAAGCGGCCAGGTCCGCCGCAGCACTGCCAACATCGAGCGCGTGGAAATTCTGAAAGGCCCGTCTTCCGTGCTTTACGGGCGCACCAATGGCGGCGGTGTCATCAACATGGTCAGCAAATATGCTAACTTCAAACAAAGCCGCAACATCGGTGCGGTTTACGGCTCGTGGGCAAACCGCAGCCTGAATATGGACATCAACGAAATGCTGAACAAAAACGTCGCCATCCGTCTTACCGGCGAAGTCGGGCGCGCCAATTCGTTCCGCAGCGGCATAGACAGCAAAAACGTCATGGTTTCACCCAGCATTACCGTCAAACTCGCCAACGGCTTAAAATGGACGGGGCAATACACCTACGACAATGTGGAGCGCACACCCGACCGCAGCTCGACCAAGTCCGTGTACGACCGCTTCGGATTACCTTACCGCATGGGTTTCGCCCACCCAAACGATTTTGTCAAAGACAAGCTGCAAGTTTGGCGTTCCGACCTCGAATACGCCTTCAACGACAAATGGCGCGTCCAATGGCAGCTCGCCCACCGCACGGCGTCGCAGGATTTCGACCATTTCTATGCAGGCAGCAAAAACGGCAGCCAAATCAAACGCAACTACGCTTGGCAGCAGACCGACAACAAAACCCTGTCGTCCAATTTCACACTCAACGGCGACTACACCATCGGCCGTTTTGAAAACCATCTGACCGTAGGCATGGATTACAACCGCGAACACCGCAACCCGACATTGGGTTACAGCCGCGCCTTTTCCGTCTCCATCAACCCCTACGACCGAGCAAGCTGGCCGGCTTCGGGCAGATTGCAACCCGTCCTCACCCAAAACCGCCACAAAGCCGACTCCTACGGCATCTTCGTGCAAAACATCTTCTCCGCCACGCCCGATTTGAAATTCGTCCTCGGCGGTCGTTACGACAAGTACACCTTTAATTCCGAAAACAAACTCACCGGCAGCAGCCGCCAATACAGCGGCCATTCGTTCAGCCCCAACATCGGCGCAGTGTGGAACGTAACGCCCGCCCACACGCTCTACGCCTCGTATAACAAAGGCTTCGCGCCTTATGGCGGACGCGGCGGCTATTTGAGTATCGACACTTCGTCTGCTGCCGTGTTCAACGCCGACCCCGAGTACACCCGCCAATACGAAACCGGCGTGAAAAGCAGTTGGCTGGACGACCGCCTCAGCACCACATTGTCCGCCTACCAAATCGAACGCTTCAATATCCGCTACCGCCCCGACGCGCAAAATGATCCCTACACTTGGGCAGTCGGCGGTAAACACCGTTCGCGCGGCGTGGAATTGTCCGCCATCGGGCAAATCATTCCCAAAAAACTCTATCTGCGCGGTTCGTTGGGCGTGATGCAGGCGAAAGCCGTTGAAGACAAAGAAAATCCAAACCGCGTGGGCATCCATTTGGACAACACCAGCAACGTTACCGGCAACCTGTTTTTCCGTTACACACCAACCGAAAACCTCTACGGCGAAATCGGCGTAACCGGTACGGGAAAACGCTACGGTTACGACTCAAGAAACAAAGAAGTGACCACACTTCCAGGCTTTGCCCGAGTTGATGCCATGCTCGGCTGGAACCATAAAAACGTCAACGTTACCTTTGCCGCGGCCAATCTGCTCAATCAAAAATATTGGCGTTCGGACTCTATGCCGGGTAATCTGCGCGGCTATACTGCCCGGGTAAATTATCGTTTCTGATAAAATCAGGCAAAGGCCGTCTGAAAATAAGGCTATGATCTAAGCCATATTTCAGACGGCCTTTTATAAAGGTTGAAATAAAACTAAACACATTTTTTCACTCAAATTGAACACGCCTTCAACAAAATGCCATAAAATCCGCCCATTGATTTGAATGTAAAGAGATACCTATGAAACTGAAAACCTTAGCCTTGACCTCATTAACCCTGTTGGCATTGGCCGCTTGCGGCAAACAGGCGGAAACCAGCGTTCCGGCAGACAGCGCCCAAAGCAACACATCCGCTCCGGCAGCCCCTGCCGCATTGACCGAAGGTGTCAATTACACCGTATTGTCCAATCCGATTCCGCAACAGCAGGCCGGCAAAATCGAAGTATTGGAATTCTTCGGCTACTTCTGCCCGCATTGCGCCCATCTTGAGCCGGTCTTGAGTGAGCACATCAAAACGTTTAAAGACGATACCTATATGCGCCGGGAGCATGTCGTGTGGGGTGATGAAATGAAACCTTTGGCACGTTTGGCGGCCGCAGTGGAAATGGCCGGCGAATCAGATAAAGCTAACAGCCATATTTTCGATGCGATGGTTAACCAAAAAATCAACTTGGCCGATACCGATACCCTGAAAAAATGGCTGTCCGAACAAACAGCGTTTGACGGCAAAAAAGTATTGGCTGCATTTGAGGCTCCTGAAAGCCAAGCGCGTGCGGCTCAAATGGAAGAGTTGACCAATAAATTCCAAATCAGCGGCACACCGACTGTGATTGTCGGCGGCAAATACCAAGTCGAATTTAAAGACTGGCAGTCCGGCATGACCACGATTGACCAGTTGGTGGACAAAGTACGCGAAGAGCAGAAAAAGCCGCAATAAGTTGAAGGCTGAATGAATAAAGGCCGTCTGAAAATAGGATTTCAGACGGCCTTTTATATGAGACGTTATAGAATAGATGGTTGCTAAAGCCTCAAGGTTTTAAATCAGAATATAAAACCAAAACGCCGTCTGAAACTTTTCAGACGGCGTTTTCTGTCAAATCGGCTTACAAACCTGGGAACATGCCTTTCATTCCCTTCATACCTTTGGCCAAGCGCATCAGTTTGCCCAAGCCGTTGCCGCTGAACATCTTCATCATTTGTTGCATTTGTTCAAACTGTTTGAGCAATTTGTTTACTTCCTGTACGGTTGTACCCGCACCCATCGCAATACGGCGTTTACGGCTGGCTTTGAGCAGGGCAGGGTTGGCGCGTTCTTTAGGGGTCATCGAGTTGATGATGGCTTCTACTTTGCCCATCGCTTTTTCAGCCGTTCCTTCGGGGATTTGTTTCGATATTTGACCCAGTTCTCCCGGCATTTTCGACATCAGGTTTTCCAAGCCGCCCATATTGCGCATTTGCTGGATTTGTTCTTTAAAGTCGTTGAGGTCGAAGCCTTTGCCTTTTTGCAGCTTTTTCGCCATTTTAGCGGCGGCTTCTTCATCAATACCTTTTTGAACGTCTTCAATCAGGGTCAATACGTCGCCCATGCCGAGGATACGGCTGGCAAGACGGTCGGGGTGGAAAGGTTCGAGGCCGTTGATTTTTTCGCCGACACCGATAAATTTAATCGGTTTGCCGGTCACATGGCGTACGGACAATGCCGCACCACCGCGCGAGTCGCCGTCCATCTTGGTCAATACGACACCGGTCAGCGGCAGGGCTTCATTAAATGCCTGAGCAGTGTTCACTGCATCCTGACCCAACATGGCATCAATAACGAACAAAGTTTCAACCGGGTTGACCGCAGCATGAAGCGCTTTGATTTCGTTCATCATCTCTTCATCGATTGCCAAACGGCCGGCGGTATCGACCATCAATACATCGTAAAAATGTTTTTTGGCGTAATCGACGGCGGCAGTTGCAATCTCAACCGGTTTTTGGTTGGTATCGGATGGGAAAAAGTCCACGCCGACCTGTTCGGCTAACAGACGTAGCTGTTCAATCGCGGCAGGGCGGTAAACGTCGGCAGATACCACCAAGACTTTTTTCTTCTGATCGTTTTTCAGCAGGCGGGCGAGTTTGCCGACAGTTGTTGTCTTACCGGCACCCTGCAAACCGGCCATCAAAACGATGGCAGGCGGTGAAACCGATAAATCCAGCGTTTTGTTTTCCTTGCCCATCAATTCGACTAAGGCTTGGTTGACCACACCAATAAAGGCTTGGTCAGGCGTCAGGCTGCCGACGACTTCTTGGCCAAGGGCCTGTTCTTTGACTGTGTTGACGAATTCTTTAACGACGGGCAATGCAACGTCGGCTTCCAGCAGGGCAAGACGAACCTCGCGCAAGGCTTCTTTAATATTGTCTTCGGTCAGCGTTGATTGGCCGCGAATATTTTTGAGTACCTTGCTGAAGCGGTTGGTCAGGTTGTCTAACATACTTATCCTTGATAATGAGAATAGCTGCCCAATACAGGGCATTCTTTGTTAAAATAAAATTCGGATTATTTTACACGATAGTCCGAAGTTATGCTTCAAGAACACAAACAAGCACAGCAAGGCCGTCTGAAACCCAGCCGGGTGTTCGTCAAGTGTTCATACGTCTATTGAGAAAGATATTTATGCCGATTGTCTTAATCTGCCTTATGCTGGTGTATGCCGGATTGGGCGCATTTTCCTGGTTGCAACATAAAAAACACAATAATAAGTCTTACCCGCTGAAAACCGAGCTGCTGATTTTGAGCGGCGCATTATTGGTACATGGCGCAGCATTGATGTTCCCAGTATTGCAGGATAGGGTATTGATTACCGGTTTTGGTTATTCGCTCAGTCTGATAGTTTGGCTGATGCTGATGATGTACTGCCTGGGTAGCTTCTTTTATTGTCTGCGCGGGGTACAGCTCTTATTGTATCCCTGTGCCGCATTGACCTTATTGTTGGGTTTCCTTTTCCCGGGAGATTTTTCAGGCCGCCAAATCGTAGACTTATTGCCGCTGTCGCACATCGCATCATCATTGCTCGCATACGGATTATTTGGCATCGTTACCTTATTTGCCATCCTAATCCTTTTGCTCGACCGCAATCTGCACAAACGCCGTTTTTCCGCATTGGTCAGCTTCTTACCGCCATTATTGAGTTTGGAAAAACTCATGTTCCAAGGTATGTGGGCAGGGTTCGTTTTATTGACCTATTCCGTTATCAGCGGTACGTTTTTTGCAGAAACTGTTTTCGGCAAGCCGATGACCTTCACGCATAAAACCATCTTCAGTATTATGTCGTGGCTGATTTATGGCGCATTATTGTTGAAGCACAGCATGACCGCATGGCGCGGCAAAAAAGCCGCCGTTTGGACTATTGTTGGATTTGTTAGTCTGATTTTTGCCTATGTGGGCAGTAAATTCGTCCTAGAAATTGTCCTTCAACGCATTGGATAAATAGAAATCAAAACAAAGGCCGTCTGAAAGAGCAATTCAGACGGCCTTTGTTTTGTGTTTTTTTGTATGTATGGATAGTGTAGAAAGGTTG